>NZ_JBEYTJ010000010.1:0-299958 GCF_040642995.1 Nonomuraea sp. NPDC047529
TTCAGGGGCGGCGTGTGGGGGGGGGCCGTGAGGGGCCCGCCGCCCCGCCGGGGCGGTCCGGGGGCCCCGCCCGCGGCGGGCCCGCTACGCCAGCGATCGGCCGACCAGCGCGTCCCCCAGCGGCGTACGTGCGTAAAGGACGGAACGGCCCGTGCGGGTGCCCACGACGAGACCCGTCCGGCGCAGGGCGGCGAGGTGGCCTCCGGTGGCGCCGAGGCTCTGGCCGAGCAGGGCGGCGAGGTGCGTGGTCGTCGCGGGCACGGCCAGCTCGGTGAGGACGCGCGCCCGGGTGCGCCCGATCAGCAGCGCCAGGTCGCCGTCCGGCACGCCGACCCCCGCGCCGGTGCCGCGCGCCGGGTAGACCAGCGCGTTGGGCCAGGACTCCTCCAGGTACGCCCCCACCGAACGGGAGAAGGCCGTCGGCAGGAACAGCAGGCCCTTGCCGCCCAGCACGTGCAGGCCGTGCCGCGTGTGCAGGCGCACCTCGATGTGCCCGTCCTGGCGCCAGCGCACCTGGTCGCTGAGGTCGTCGAGCGCGGCGGCCCAGCCGTAGGCGGCCAGGCGTCCGGCGCGCTGGATCACGTCGCGTTCCAGGATCGTGTGGAAGCGCGGCCAGCTCACCGAGACGATCTCCCGCCACAGGGCCTCGTACGCGTCCGCCAGCACCTGGACCACCCGTGGCGAGAACAGCACGTCCCGGAGCTGCTCCGGCAGCGGCGGAAGTCCCGCCAGCACCTTGGTGACCTCCTTGTGGGCCTGGGCCACCGGGGTCCGGCGCATCGAGGCCAGCTCGGTCTCGAACGGCACGCTCATCCCGGCCGGGGGCGGCGCGATGAAGTCGACGTTCGCGTCGCCCTTGTTGCCGCTGACCGCCGCGAGCGCGCGCAGCGCCGGATGCCGGCGCACCAGGTCGAGGTACGGGCCACGCCACCGTTCCACCCACCGGCGGTGCACGCCCGGCTCGTTCCTGCCGTCGAGCGTCCAGTGGGCGTGCATGGTCTCGATCAGCGGCGAGATCGCGAACCGGCTGGCCACCAGGTCCTGCGGGGACACCTGGATCTTCACTGCCATCTTTCGGTTATATCCGAAACTGTGGCCCTGCCGGGAGCCGGTTCAGCAGCATCGGGGGTGTGAGAGCGGCGACGTACGGCGACGTGTTCGCCGTCAAGGAGTTCCGGGTGTTGTTCGGCAGCTTCGCGCTGCTCGTCACCGGGGACTCGATCAAGATGCTGGCCCTGTCCGTGCTGGTGTACGCGCGTACCGGGTCGCCGGGGTTGTCGGCGGCGGCGTACATGGCGGGGTGGCTGCCGTACATCGTGGGCGGCATGTTCCTGCTGTCGCTGGCCGACCGGCTGCGGCCCCGGGCGCTGATGGTGACCGGCGAGCTGGTCAGGGCGGCGGTGTGCCTGCTGCTCGCCTACGCCGGGCTGCCGGTGTGGGCGATGCTGGCGCTGGTGCTGGTCAGCGGGCTGTTCTCGCCGGTCTTCGGCGCGGCCAGGTCGGCGGCGCTGCCGGACGTGCTGCCGGGGGACTCGTTCGTGCTCGGGCGGTCGGTGCTCGGGGTCGCCTCGGCGGCCTCGCAGGTCGGCGGGCTCGCGGCCGGGGGCGCCTTCCTCGCCTTCGCCGGGGCGCCCGGCGCGCTGGCCGCCACCGCCGCGCTGGCGGTGGCCGGCGCGGTGGTGCTCCGCCTCGGCCTGCCCGACCGGCCGGCCCGGACCGCCTCGGGAAGGGGCGGGACGGGGGCCGTGCGGCAGACGTTGCGGGTGAACCGGTCGCTGCTGGCCGATCCCCGGGTGCGCGGGCTGCTGCTGGCCGGATGGGTGCCGACGATGTTCCTGGCCGGGGCGGAGGCGATGATCGTCCCGTACCTGGGCGGTCAGGGGCGGGCGGGCGTGGTGCTCGCGGCGGCGGCGGCCGGGATGGCGGTGGGGGAGTTCGCCGTGGGCCGGTTCGCCGCGCCGCCGCTGCGGGAGCGGCTGTCGGCGCCGCTCGCGGTGCTGCTCGGGGTGCCGTGGCTGGCGTTCGCGCTGGGGCCGGGCATCGGGTGGGCCGCGGTGCTGGCCGCGTCCGCGGCGGCGGGGCTGGCGTACCAGCTCGGGTTGCAGCGGCGATTCGTGGACGCGGTGCCCGAGGAGGGGCGCGGGCAGGCGTTCGGGCTGCAGTCGGCGGGGTTGATGACGGGCCAGGCGGCCGGTGCGGCGCTGGTCGGCGTTTTGGGCGAGTCGATCGGGCCGGGGCCCGCGATCGTGGTGGCGGGGGCGGCGGGCGTCCTGGGGGCGCTGGCCCTGCTCGGGGCCCTGCGCCCGCCGCACCCGGCCCCGCCGCACCCGGCCCCGCCCCACCCGGCCCTGCCCCACTCGGCCGCGCCGGCCGGTCACGTCGCGTCGTCCGGTGAGGCTGCGTCGTCCGGTTCCGCCACGTCTGGTGGGGTTACGTCGCCGGGAGTTCGCCGGAACCGCGTGGGATGAGACGTACGGGCAGTTCGACGTGCTCCGGCGGCCCGCCGTCACCGCGCAGGCGGCGGAACAGCAGCTCGGCCGCCACCCGGCCCATCCACGCCGGATCCTGCGCCACCACGCTCACCCCCGGCCGCAGCAGGTCGGCCAGCTCGAAGTCGTCGAACCCCACCAGCGCGAGCCGCCGCCCCTCCAGGACCCGCAGCGCGGTTACGGTGAGCCGCCCGTTCCCGGTGAACAGCGCGGTCGGCGGCGCGTCGAGGGCGAGCATGCGCCGCAGGTCGGCCCGTACGTCGTCCGGGGACGGCGTGCGCATCGCCACCAGCCGCGGGTCGAACAGCCCGCCGAGCGCCCGCCGGTAGCCCGCCAGCCGCTCGGCCGCCGTGTAGATCGCCGGATCGTCCCCCAGGAACGCGATCCTGTGGTGCCCGTACGTGAGCAGGTGCCGTACGGCCTGCTCGGCCCCGCCCGCGTTGTCGGCGAGCACGGTGTCCACGTCGATCCCGGGCTCGGGCGGCCGGTCGGCGAACACCACGGGCGTGCCGGTCTCCAGCTCACCCCGCAGGTACGCGTGGTCGTCGCCCGCCGGGACGACGATCAGCCCGTCCACCCTGCGCGCGCAGAACGTCTGGACCAGCTCGCGCTCCCGGCCCGGCTCCTCGCCCGACGACCCGCTGAGCAGCAGGCAGCCGTGGTCGATGACGACGTCCTCGACGGCCCTGCTGAGACCGGCGTAGAAGGGGTCGGCGACGTCCTCGATGACCAGCCCGATCGTGGCGGTCATGCCGGTGCGCAGCCCCCGGGCGCTCTCGTTGCGGCTGTAGCCCAGCCGGTCGATGGCCGCCCGCACCCGCTCGGCGGTCGCCGGATGGACGCCGGGTTCGTCGTTGACGACGCGCGAGACGGTCTTGAGCGCCACGCCCGCCGCCGACGCGACGTCCTTCATCGTCGGTCTCACGCATGGATCATGTCCTACTCCACCCAGGCGGACAACGCTGTCAGACGCCTGTGCCAGAGTAGGTGCCCTATGCCGTTGAGACACGCCTTGCTGGTGGCCGGGTTCGTGCTGGCCGCGCTCAACCTGCGGCCCGCCATCGCCGGCCTGTCGCCGCTCCTCGACGAGATCATGAAGGACCTGGGGCTGTCGCCGTCGGCCGGCGGCGCGATCACCACTGTCATGGTGGTCTGCCTGGGCGTGTTCGGCCCGCTCGCGCCGCTGCTCGCGCGGCGCATCGGCCTGGACAGGACGCTGCTGGCCGGCCTGCTCGTGGTCGCGGCGGGCGAGATGCTGCGCGGGCTCGACGGCGTTCCCATGCTCTACCTGGGCTCCGCGCTGGCCGCCACCGCCATCGCCGTCATGAACGTCTCCATGCCCGGCATCGTGAAGCAGCACTTCCCGACCCGGGTCAACCTGCTCACCGGCGTCTACGTCTCGGCCGTGGTCGCCGGCGCGGCCGGGGCCTCGGCCCTGGTGATCCCGCTGGAGCGGGCCACCGGCTTCGACTGGCGCGGCGTCTCGGCGCTGCTCGCCGTGCCCGCGCTGGTCGCGGCCCTGCTCTGGCTGCCGCAGGCGGTCCGGGGGAGGGCGGCCGAGCAGGGCGGCCCGAGACCGTTCGGCGCCATCCTGCGCAGCCGGGTCACCTGGTACGTGACCGCCCTCATGGGCCTGCAGTCGCTCACCTTCTACGTCATGCTGGCCTGGCTGCCGACGATCTTCCTCGACGCCGGCCTGCCCGCCGACCAGGCCGGCTACCTGCTCAGCCTGACGAACCTGGTCCAGGTCGCCACCTCGCTCGCGGTGCCGGTGCTGGCCGGCCGCCGGGCCTCGCAGGTGCCGTACGTGGTGGGCGCGGGCGTGCTGACCGTGTTCGGCTACCTCGGCGTGCTGCTGGCCCCGGCCACCGTGCCGTGGTTGTGGATGATCGTGCTCGGCGTCGGCCAGGGGGCCTCGTTCGCGCTGGCGCTGCTGATCATCGCGCTGCGCCCGGCCGATCCCGCCGGCGTGACCGCGCTGTCGGCCGTGTCCCAGTCAGTGGGGTACCTGGTGGCCGCGCTGGGCCCGCTGCTGTTCGGCTACCTCAGGGAGCTCTCGGGCGGCTGGACCCTGCCGCTGACGGTCGGCCTGGGCGTCCTCGGAGCGCAGCTGGTGGCTGGATGGCTGGCCGGACGCCCTGCTACCTTAGGTAAGGCTAACCTGTAGAAGGGATTCGCGGCGTGCTGACCGAGGCTCTCCAGCGCCTGGCCGACGGCCGGGGCGGCGTCATAGGGGTCGAGCCCGGCCTCGTGATCGACCCCGACGAGAGCTGGACGGCCGCCGCCGATCTCGTGCGGGAGCCGTACACGCTGCTGGAAGAGCTGGTCGCGCAGACGGCGGCGCGCTGGAACGCGCCGAGGCACGTCGGCGCGGCGCTGTTCTGGAAGACCTTCGGCTACTGGCACAGCCTGCCCATGGCGCTCGGCTGGGCCCTCGACGGCCGCGTCCCGGTCATGCGGCTGGCCGACACCTACTTCAAGGTCTCCGACGCCGGCGTGACCATCGCCGCCAGCCGGGTGACCTGGGGCACGGGCGTCGAGCCCATCCGCGAGTCGCTGGCCGAGGCGCAGCAGCCGCTGGTCAAGGCCATCAGCGTGCTCGCCAAGGTCGGCGAGCGCACGCTGTGGGGCTCGACCGCCGAGGCGTTCGCCCATCCGCTGGTCACCATCGTCGAGGGCGACTACATGGCCCTGCTCGCCGAGATCGGCAGGCCGGTCGACGGGCTGGTCGAGCCCGCCGACGACGGCTACTTCCGCAGGACGTGCTGCCTGTGGATCACCCTGCCCGACGTCGAGGCGTGCGGGAGCTGCTGCGTGCTCAGGCCACCGCGACAGGCTCGTCCATAGGACGCAGCTCGTCGGCGTAGCTCACCGAGACGCGGCGCATGACGCCGCTGTCGTCGATCGAGTACTGGCCGAGCCGCCACAACGGCGGCGAGTAGGCGTGGATCGAGACGCTCTCGCCCTCCGCGCCGCCGAGCCGGTGGATGTGGTCGGGCCCGAACGAGAACGACTGCCCGGCGGGCACCACGGTCTCCAGGTGCTCGCCGCCGATGCGCGGGTTGCTCTCCTGCAACGCCCCCTGCACGACGTGCACCGCGCCCGAGGAGATGTCGTGGTCGTGCCAGCCCGTGTCGTCCTCGGGACGCCAGCACAGCACCCAGACGTCCACGTAGGCGTCCCGGTACAGGGAGGCGTAGTGCCGTCCGCCGTCGGTCGGGAAGTCGACCATCTCGCGCCACTCCTGCGGGTTGGCGGCCAGCTCGTCGACCAGGTCGCGCAGCTCACGCCGGTCGAGCGCGCGCTCCGGCAGCCCGGCACACACGCCGCCGCCCTGGATCTGGATGTCACTCACGTACGAGTCTCCTTTCTGTATCTCATGGCCTCACTCCGTGAGGCGGCTCGGTCGCCGGAATGCCGGCGCCTTCCCCCGCTCTGGTCGCTTCGCTCCCGCCGCTCCTCCAGGCACCGGCGCTCCCTCGCGGGGTCAACTGCCTCACTGCGTGAGGCGGCTCGGTCGCCCGCAGGCCGGCGCTCCCTCGCGGGGTCAACCGCCCCACTGCGTGGGGTGGGGTTGATGGCCAGGTGCCGGCGCTCTCTCGCGGGGGTCATGGGTTCGGGAGGGAGAGGAGGCGGCGGGGGTTGGTGGAGCGGATGGCGTGGAAAGCGGCGGCGCCGAGGCCGGGGTCGGGGGCGGTGGCGTACGGGGCGTCGGAGCCGTTGACGACGACGTCGATGCCCAGCTCGCGGACGATCGCGTCGATGGCGCGCGGCCCGTACGAGGACGTCTCCACGTAGAAGCCGGGGTCGACCAGGCCGCGCCCGGTGCCGCCCCGGGCGATGAGCCGCTCGGAGTGCAGCGGCGCCAGGCCCGCCAGCAGCGCGAAGCACACCCGCAGCCGAGGATGCCGGGGCCTGACCACGGCGTGGAAGTGGTGCCAGGACGCGTGCATCTGCTGCACGTACGGCACCAGCGCCGGCCACCACGACGGCGCCCCCGGCGGCGGCGGCACGGCGGCCGGGCCGGGATGCACGAACAGCGGCAGATCCCGCTCGGTGAGCACGTCGAGCAGCCGGTCGTCCGGTACGGCGGTGGCCGGGATCTGCAACCCGGCCGCCCCCCGGTCGAGGTCCTTGGCCAGCCGCTCAGGATCGGGCTCGCTGTGACAGGTCGCCGCCCACACCCCGAACGGCCGGCCCAGCGCGAGCGCGCCCTCGTGGTAGGCGTCGATCAGCGGCCAGGCTTCCTCCGGCGGCAGGAACTCCACGCCCAGCGGGCTCGACATCGACACCAGCGCCAGGTCGAGCCCGGTCGTGTCCCGGTGCTCGTGGTCGGCCGGATCGACCTCGTACGGCGGCTCGCCGTCGAGGAGCAGCGTCCAGCCGTCGAGCCGGGGAGGGGCGGTGCGAGCGCGCAGCGCCGCGACGAACGCGTCCGTCCACAGATGCTGATGCACGTCGATGCTCACGATCACACCTCCCTCTATTTCCTACTGAGATTACAGGTAAACGAACTGTACTGCGAAATCAAACCTGTGAACCGTTTCAGTGATACGGTTCAGTGAACCGCTTCACTGTCCTATTTGTCAACGCTTCGCACGTCGAGACCGGACCAAGAAGAAGGACGCGAGCCCGAGCGGGAACCCGGCTTCTGTCGGTGGCAGGCAATAGGCTGGCTGGATGCCGCGGAAGAGAGCGACGATTCGGGAAGTGGCCCGCGCGACCGGTCTGTCTCCGGCGGCCGTCTCCTATGCGCTGCGCGGCATGCAGGTCTCGGAGGAGACGATGGAGCGCGTCCGCGCCGCCGCCGCCGAGCTCGGCTACGAGGCCGACCCCATCGCAAGGGCCCTGGCCAGCGGCCGCACAGGCATGATCGGCCTGCTCTGCGGCTCGCTCGAAGACCTGTGGCAGCAGTCGCTGGCGGTCGGCATCAGCAGGGGCCTGCGGGAGAAAGACCGCTATGCCCTGATCCTCGACGCGGTCGGCGACCCCGAGCGTGAGCGCGTGCTCGCCCAGCAGCTCCGCGACCAGCGCGTCGACGGTCTGATCGTGCAGCCGGTCGATCCGGCCGCGCCGTTCTGGGCCGAGCTGTGCGAGTCGCTGCCCGTCGTCGCGATCGGCGACGCGCTGGCGGGCACGGCGGGCGAGGTCGTCTTCGACAACCGCCGGGGCGTCACGCTGGCCCTCGAACATCTGGCCGGGCTCGGCCACCGCCGGGTCGCCGTGCTCACGCCCACCCAGGCCAGCACGCCCGACCGTCCGGCCGACGTGCACGTCCTGGCCGAGGCCGACCGGCTGGGGCTCGACATCGAGGTCGTCTCGGCCCCCCACGACCTGGCCGCGGCCACGTCGGCGGCCCACGAGATCCTCTCCACGTCCAGGCCGGGGGCGGTCTTCTGCTTCGCCGACTCCATCGCCTACGGCGTCTACGCCGCGGCCAAGGAGCTGGGCCTGTCCATCCCCGGCGACGTGTCGGTCATGGGCTACGACGACCATCCCATGTCAGGGCTGCTCACCCCGGGCCTGACCACCGTCGACTGGGACATCGACGGCATCGTCAGGGCCGCGGTGCGCCTCATCGCGGCCGCGGCCGACGGCGGCACCCGGCGCCGCCGCGTCGTCCAGGCGCCGACGCTCAGGGAGCGTGGCTCGGTCGCGCAAGCGCCGCCCGCGCCTCGTCCAGCTCGTCGGTGAGCCGGCCGTCGGGCCGCGCCCCCTTGCGGGCCCGTACGGCGGCGGCGCGCTCGCAGGCCAGCACGATCTCCAGCGGTTCGAGGCAGCGCAGCGCGTGGCGGGCGGCCTGGGTGGCGAAACCGGCGTGGTCCTCGGTGCCCAGCGAGATCACCGCGGTCCCGGTCGTCACGGGGGCCGCGAGGTGGCGCAGCTCGGCCAGGGCGTCCTGGGCCACGTACTCCAGGATCATGAGGCCGGAGGCGCCCGGCCGGTCGGCCAGGAACGGGAGCTGCCCGGTGTAGGCGGGGTTCATGAGGGTGGCCAGGCGGGCGGTGCTGAGCTGGGCGGTATGGGCCAGCGCGGCCCGCAGCGCGTCGAGGGCCAGGGCCACCGGGGCCGAGTGGAAGTTGCCGTTGTGCCAGGCCAGGGTGCCGGTGACGAGCGGGTTCTCGGTGGCGGCGTTCAGGTCGGTCTCGACGGTCGCGGTGGCGCGCTCCAACGCGTCCACGGCCGCGCCGTGCACCTGCGCGAAGGCGCGGTAGCCGTACGGGTCCTGGACGCGGGGGGCCGGTTCGTGGGCGAGCAGGCCGCGCAGGCGTCCGGCCACGCGCGACTGGCCCGCGTGCGGCCTGGCCTCCTGGACGGGGGCGGCCAGGGGCTCGGCGGAGGCGTCCACGGCGGTGAAGGACAGCGCGGCCACCTCCACGGCGGCCTCCAGCAGCTCGCCCAGGCGATGGCAGGCCAGGGCGGCGTCGGCCAGCGTGGCCGCGCCCGAGCTGATGAAGGGCAGCGCGTCGCCGGAGGCGAGCGAGAAGCGCGGCCCGGCCGCCTCCTCGCCCGCCCGCCGCCAGGGCACCTCGCCCAGCAGGCACAGGGCCGTGGTGGCGAGCGCGGTCAGGTCGCCGGTGCCGATCGCGCCGTACGTGCGGACCGGCGGCGTGAACCCCCCGGCGACCGCGTCGGCCAGGACGGGCAGCACGGCCGGGTCGATGCCCGAACCGCCCGCCATGAGCTGGTTGAGCCGCACGACGAGCATCGCCCGCGCACGTTCGGCCTCCACCAGGGGGCCCGCTCCGCAGGCGTGGCTGCGCAGCAGATCGAGACCGGGGGAGTCGAGCCGGACGTCCCGGTTGGCGCCCACGCCCGTGCTGCGGCCGTAGACCGGGCCGGTCAGCCCCTGGGCGGTGGCCCACGAGGCCCGGGCCCGATCGAGGGAGCCGATCGTGACCCGGGCCCGGCCGTGGGCGGCGTCGTGTACCTGGGCGCAGGTCAGGCCCGCGCCGTTGAGCTGCATGGGGAGGGGGTCAGTCGTTGTCGGGGATGAACAGGCCGAGCAGCCAGCTGACGACGCTGATGATGATCGCGCCCCAGAAGGCGGCGGGGTAGAAGTTGTCGACGTGGAAGGGGATGTCGAACTGACCGGCGATCCAGCTCGTCAGCAGCAGCATGGCCGCGTTGATGACGAGGAGGAACAACCCCAGGGTCAGCACGATGACCGCGCAGCCCAGTGCCTTGACGATCGGCTTCACGATGGCGTTGACGACGCCGAAGATCAGGGCCACGAGGAGCAGGACGCCCCAATACTTGGCCGAGTTCTCGGGGGCTGTGATCTTGATGCCGTCGAGGAACTGGATGGCGACCCAGAGGGCGGCGGCCGCGGCCACGGTTCTGATGATGAATCTCACGCTGGTTGATCCTCCCACTTCGCGATCGCCGGCGCGATAGACGGACGGAGGGACGTCGATCGATCACTGTCGGTGGTGGCGGTTACCTGTGACTCCTGTCGGGAAAGGGAGCGAGATGGACGCTAATGGTCTTGATTCGTTGCCCGCGGCGGAGTTGCACGACCGAGCGGTGCGGTACGCCGTACGCCATGGGGATCTGGGCTTCCTGTGGAACCTGCTCAAGGTGATCCCCGCCGCCGAGGCCGCCAGTGGTCACGAGAGTGAGACCGCCAACGACCTCAGCCGGGTCTCCGCGCTGCTCAGCGACGCGCTGGCGGCGGGCGAGGGTGAACTGGGCGAGGCGTTGCGCCCGATCTACCTGGAGTATCTGCGGGATCATCCCGACGCCTGAGCCGTGCTCAGCCGGCCAGGCGCGCCCCCGCGTCGATCCCCGAGATGCCCGGCGTGCTGACCTCCTGCCCGTCCCGCAGAACGATCATGGTGTCGTACGCGCCCGCCTCGGCCAGGTCGGCCGCGAAGCGCGGGGCCAGGGTGGGGCCCATGGCGTACATGGCGGTGGCGTAGGCGTCGGCCACGCCGAGGTCGGGGCCGATCACGGTGACCGAGCCCAGCGTCTGCTGGCGCTCCCCGGTGCGCGGGTCCACCACGGCCGCGCCGCCCGAGGTGGCGATGCCGAGGTCGTGGGCGAACAGCGCCTTCCTGACGACGTCGGTGCGCGGGTCGCGGATGCCGACGCGCCAGGCCTTGCCCGGGGCGGCCGAGCCGCGCACCCTGATGTCGCCGCCCGCGTTGATGCGGTGGTCTCCGGCGCCGGCGTTGCACAGCGCCCGCGACAGGCGTTCGAGGGCCCAGCCCTTGATGTAGCCGGAGGGGTCGATCACGCCGTTGATCCGGTGCTCGAACCAGCCGCCGGTCGCCTCGCTCAGCTCCTCGCAGCGGTGCAGCACCTCGACGAGCTCGGGGATCTGCCTGATGGTGAGGCCCTGGTTGAGCCGCCAGATCTGGCTGTCCTCCTTGGCCGGGCTGAAGGTGTCGGCCACCCAGCGCAACCAGGAGAAGGCGTCGTCGAGCAGGGGGGTGAGCTCTCTGGCCGGCAGAGCCGTGCGGATGTCCACACTGACGGGCATGCCCATGACCGTGTCGACACGGGCGCTTCCGGGGAAAATCGTCACCTGGCCTCCTTGTCCGCAGACCACGCTCTCACGTCGGCCGTAACGTGGGGCTAAACCTTTTGCTCCGGTTTGAAATGAACCTGTGATCTGGGGATCGCAAGGCGTGACAACGCGCCGCCGACGTACCGGGTGAACGGGCGCGGGCCCTCGACGACGACCTCGCGCTCGGTGATGTCGGGGATCTGGCGGCTGAGGCCGGAGGCACTGATGCGCTCCTTGGCCCTCGGGTCGTGCTCGGCGCCGGTGACGAGGATGAGGCCGTACCTGGCCTCCAGGTCGCGCAGCTCGTTGCTGGCGCGCTCGGTCCGGTACACGGCCACGATGTTCGGCGTGCTGTCGGGCACGGCGCCGGGTCCTGTGGCGAGGGCCAGCCGGGCGCGTAGGGTCTCCGCGTCCATGCCGGACGCGATCAGCACCTTGCCCCTGGTCTCGGGGGTCACCGTGTGGCTGCGTACCGCCATGACGGCCGCCATCGCGTACAGCAGGAGCGACCCAAGACGGCTGGGCGCCGTCACGTACGCGGTGGAGCTGAACTCGTGGGCCACCAGCAGCGCACCGGCCAGGTAGCCGCCGAGCCGCAGCCGCTGCCTGGCCTGTTCCGTCCGGAGCAGGTCGGCGGCCTTGACGATGGCGAAGCCGAGCGCGACGAGCAGCGCCGCGGCGGCGTACGCGGTGGGCCGCCAGGGGTAGCCGAACCCCGGCTGGATCGCGCCGAACTCGGCGACCGCGACCCCGCACCAGAAGAGGATGGGACCGTGACTCGCATTCACCTCACTAGCCATGCCTATGACGATGCTGAAGGAACATGAGAGCTTTCTGAGTAAGGTCTGAAACATGGCTAACGTGCGTGTTGAGCGGACAGAAGACGGCGGTTTCCGGGCCACGAACGCCCGTGGCGCCGAGGTGAGGATCGGCGGCGGTGACGAGGAGGGCGTGTTCACCCCGGTCGAGCTGCTGCTCGCGGCGGTGGGCGGATGCAACATCGTCACCGTCGAGCCGCTCACGGCCAAGCGCGGGCACCGGCTGGTGCGCCTGGCCATGACGGTGGAGTCGGAGAAGGTCGAGCCGAACAAGCTCGGGCCGGTGACGGTCACCTACGACGTGGAGCTGCCCTCGGAGGAGGCCGACGAGGTGTTCAGGGCGGTCGCCGGGCGGGTGCACGACAAGTACTGCACGGTGAGCAGATCGTTGCAGGACGGTACAGAGGTTCGATTGGAGCTTCCCTAGTCGGATTAAACGCTTATTCGACCCCGTTATGACGCGACCGTTGCATTCGTCTCGGTAGCGTTGTAGCAGGTCGAGAGGCCACAACAGACCTTCACCGATGCGGACGCGGAGGGGGACCGCGGTCCGCGAGTGCGGGACCGCCGACGTTTTTGGGGGAAGACGTCGGCCTGGACCGCCACCGATCGAGGCCGGGCAGATTTGGGGGAAACTGCCCGGCCTCGATCCATGCCCACCCCCTGCCACTCCCCGCCGCTCCGCCTTTGGCTCACAGGTGGCAGGGCATGCGTATTGTCCTGTGGTGTGAAGAAAGTTCTCATCGACTGCGACCCCGGCATCGACGACGCGCTCGCCCTGGCCCTCGCGGCCGGCTCTCCCGATCTCGAAGTGGTGGGCGTCACCACCGTGGGCGGCAACGTCGACCTGGAGCTGACCACCGCCAACGCGCTGGCGCTCAGGGAGTTCCTCGACCTCGGCGACGTGCCGGTCACGCCCGGCAGCGCGGGCGCCCTGCTGCACCGCACGGTCCGCGCCGGCCACGTCCACGGCGCCACCGGCCTGGGGGACGTCGTCCTGCCCGCCCCCGTACGCCCCCTGTCGGACGGCCACGCGGTGGACTTCATCGTGGACGCCCTGCGTGCCGCCCCCGGCGAGATCACGCTGGTCGCGGTGGGCCCGCTGACCAACATCGCCCTCGCCGTACGCCGCGAGCCCCGCGTCGTCGAGTGGGCCCGCGAGCTGGTGATCATGGGCGGCTCGTACACGCGGGGGAACCACAACCCGGCGGCCGAGTTCAACATGCTGGCCGACCCCGAGGCCGCGGCGATCGTCTTCGAGGCCGGCTGGCAGGTACGGCAGCTCGGCCTCGACGTGACCCTGTCCGCCCTGGTCACCACGGACGTGCTCGACCGCATGCGCCCGCTCGGCCGGCTGTCGGAGCTGCTGGTGCCCGCCGCGCAGTTCTACGGCGTGGTGACGGCCGAGGGCGGCCCGGCGATCCACGACGCCTGCGCGGTGGCGTACGTGCTGGACCCGTCGTTGTTCACCTGCGTGCCGGCCGTGGTGAACGTGGAGACCGTCGGGACGTACACGCGGGGGATGACCGTCACCGACTTCGACCTGCGCGGACGGCAGGCGAACGCGCTGGTGGCGACGTCCGTGGACGTGAAGGGGTTCTGGGACCTGGTGCTGGGGGCGTACGGGAGGCTGGGGGAGCGGCTCGGCTGATGTGCGGGCACCGTCCGGCGGCTGATACAGTTAACCCTGTTGCGCCGCTAGCTCAGTTGGTTAGAGCAGCTGACTCTTAATCAGCGGGTCCGGGGTTCGAGTCCCTGGCGGCGCACCCTAGAGAAACCCCAGGTCACTGTGTTGACCTGGGGTTTCTGCTTTCCCGGAACCCTGTGGACGCCCCCGAGCCGCTCGGTGTCACCCGTGGCCCGCCGCTCCCATGCCGGGCCGCTCAGGAACGGCCGTCCAGGAAGATGACCATCGGGATGGTGGCACCCCGGCGCTGCGACAATCAGGGGGTGGACGAGACGCTTCTGGAGTGGCTGGCGGGGCTGGGGCGCGAGAGGCTGGCCGAGGTGCTGACGTCGCGGCCGGACGTGTTGCGGCCCGTGCCGCCGCGGCGGCTGGTCGAGCTGGCCGAACGGCTCGACGCGCCCGAGTCCGTGCACCTGGCGCTGTCCCGGACGCCGCTGCCCTGCCTGCTGCTGACCGAGGCGATCCTGGTGGCGGCCCGCACCGGGCGGCCGCTGTCCGGCCTGGTGGCCTCCGGGGCCGACCTCTCAGGGCTGATCGACCGGCTCGAACGCGCCGCGCTCGTCCGGCGCGACGAGGGCGGGACGCTGAGCTTCGCCGCCGGGCTGCCCGCGGTGCTGCCCACGCCCCTGGGGCTCGGTCCCGACCTGGCCGCGATCCTCCCGCAGGTCACCATGGCCGAGCTGACCGAGGTGGACCGGCGGCTGGGCGGCACCGGCGCGGGGCGCAAGGCGATCCTGATGGAGTCCGTCACGGCGGCGCTCGGCGACCCCGACCGGCTGGCCCGGCTGGTCGCCCGCGCCCCGGCGGGCACCCGCGAGCTGCTGGACGACTTCGTCGAGCGAGGGCCCGCGCGGGTGCTCGACGAGTTCCCGCCGCGCGGCCAGCACCAGCCGCGACGTGCGGCGACCCCGGCGCGGTGGGCCCGCGACCACGGTCTCGTCTGGAGCGTCGACTGGGAGCGCACGTACGTCATGCCCATGGAGGTCGCGCTCGCGCTGCGCGGGCGCGACCACCGGATCGACCTGCCGGTCGAGCGACCGGCGATCAGTACGCGGCCGGTCGCCGGAGAGCTCGTCGCCCACGAGGCGTCCGTGGCCGCCCTCCGCCTCCTGGACCGGGCCGCGGCCCTGTTGGAGGCCGCCGCGGCGGAGCCGTTGCCCGAGCTGAAGGGCGGCGGCGTCGGGGTCAAGGAGGTGCGCCGCCTGGCCGGCCGGCTGGGCTGCGCCGAGGACGAGGTCCGCCTGCTGCTGGACGTCGTGCACGCCGCCGGGCTGCTGGCCGCCAACCCGGTCACCCAGGTGCGCACCCGGCGCGCGACCGAGACGCGGCGTACCGGGGTCTCGCCGACCAAGGGCTACGACGCGTGGATGCGCCTGGAGCCGGCCGATCGCTACACCGCGCTGGTCGAGGCATGGTGGGGGCTGCCGATCAGCCCGACCCGCCGGTACGACGGCAAACCGCGCACCCCGCTGGCCCCCGCCGGGACCGGGACGCCGTCCAGCGTCATCCGGGAGGTGGTCTTCGAGCTGCTCGCCGACGCGACCGCCACGGGAGAGGGCGCGGCCGTCCCGGACGCCGAGGAGGTGGCGGCGGCCGCGAGCTGGCACCTTCCCCTCCTGCAGCGGGCGAGCTGCCGCGAGGTCGTGCTGGCCGTGCTGGCCGAGTCGAGGCTGCTGGGCCTGGTCGGCGCGGACGTCCTCAGCCCGCCCGGCCTGGCCCTCCGGTCGCCCTCGGCTCCGCAGGCGGGCGAGGCCGCCGCGGGGCTGCTGGCCGCGGCCCGGCAGCAGGCGCTGTTCGGCACCGACCTGACCGCCGTGGTCACCGGCCCGCCCGCCGCCGCCCTGGCCGAGGTGCTCGACCGGGCCGCCGACCGCGAGCCCGGCGGCACGTGGCGGTTCGGCCCGGCCTCGGTGCGCCGCGCCCTCGACGCCGGCCACACCCCGGCCGACCTCGTCGCCGCCCTGGCCGAGGTGGCCTCCGGCCCGTTGCCGCAGCCTCTGACGTATCTCGTCCACGACGTCGCGCGGCGGCACGGGGAGGTCGAGGTGGTCCCGGTGGGCTGCTGCGTGGTGGGCGACCACGCCCTGCTGGCCGAGGTGGCCGCGCATCGCAGGCTGGCGAAGCTGCGTCCGCGCCTGCTCGCCCCCACCGTCCTGGCCAGCGCCCTCGATCCGGCGCAGACCCTGGCCCTGCTCAGGGAGTCCGGGTACGCGCCGGTGGCCCGCGAGGCCGACGGCTCGCTCGCCGTGACCGGCCGCACCTCCAGGCGCGCGCCCGCCCGTCCGGCCCGCCGCGAACAGGCGGTCCTCAGCCCCGAACGCGCCGCCGCCTGGCTGGTCGCCACCGCGGGTGAGCCGGCCCCGGTCTTCCACGGGCTGCGCGACGTCTTCAGCCGGTACGCCACCGCCCTGCCCCCCAAGGCCCGCGAACGGGTGGCGATGGAGCTGCAGTACCACGGCACGGCCCGGATCGCCTACGACGGCGAGGACCTCACGGTCAGCGGCCCGGAGGTACGCGGCGCCGACCTCGACGTGTGGTGCCACGAGCCCGCCGAGTTCCGGCTGCTGGACCTGGCCAAGATCACCAAGGTGCTGACCTGATCAGGCGTCCAGCTCGTCGCGGGCCGCCATCAGGGCGAAACCCAGCAGGTTGAGCCCCCGCCAGGTCGCCGCGGAGGCGGCGCGCTCGTCGTCGGCGGCCAGGCCGATGCCCCAGACCCGGTCCAGCGGGCTGGCCTCGACCAGCACGTGCGCGCGGGTGCCGACGAGGAACTCCCACAGGTCCGCGTGCGCCCGGAACTTGGCGAGCGAGGCCCGGGTGACGATGTCGAGCCGGTGGGCGTCCCACACGGCCTCGTCGAAGCCGCGTACGGTGCGGCCGAGCTTCTTGGCCTCGGCCGGGGTCGCCGCGCGCAGGATGCGGCCGGCGATGTCGTGGTCGCCGAACAGCCACGCCTTGTGGGCCATCATGTAGTGCTCGGCCGAGGCGAAGGTGTGGCCGTCCTCGGTGAAGGTCGCCGGCCACCACTGCGACAGGCAGCCGCGGCCGGGGCCGCCGTCGCGGGACGGGCGGTGGCCCCAGAAGTAGAGGTAACGCGGCCGGCGGCCGTTCCGCTCCGCCGCGACGGCCTCGTCCACGGTACGGGGAAGCTGGTCGGACACGGCTCAACCGTCCCACAGGGTACGGACGGCCGCCAAGCGGATAAAGGCAACAGGTCAGAGCCGGCGGATCATGGCCTGCTTGGCCGCCGCGAACTCGTCGTCGGTCAGCACGCCCGAGCGGTGCAGCTCGCCCAGCTCGGCCAGGCGGCGCAGCACCGCGTCGTGCGCATCACCGCCGGGGGCGGCCGGCGGCTCAAGCTCGGCGGGCTCCTCGCGCGGCAGCCGGGCCAGCACCGCGGCGCCGACCAGCGCGGTCGCGCCGCCGAAGCGCTGGATGCCCCAGGAGACGCAGTGGGGGTCCTTCTGCGGGGTGACCCCGGGCCCGTCGCCCTTGAGCCGGAAGCGGAGCGTGCCGTAGCCCAGGCCGGACTGCGGCTTCCACTCCACGCCCACCAGGTTGGCCAGCGGGAACTCCTGCGACCCGGCCCGTTCCTTCTCCGAGCTGGCGAAACCCGTCCATTCCAGGCGGACGCGCTCGCCGTCGAAGACGGCCGTGCCGTCGCCGGCCGTGGCCGAGACGGGGATGGCGGGGCCGGGGAGGAGGTAGTGCTCGCAGGGGCCGGTCGGCGTCTGGTTGATCTCCAGGGTGTCGCGGACCTCGTCGGCGAAGTACTGGGCGGCGCCGGCGCGCTCCTTGGGCACCGCGAGCCGGTAGGGGTCGGCGGGCGCGGCCAGCGACCCGGCGACGAGGTCGGACAGGGGGTCGGCGCCGTAGCGCAGGCGAAGGCGCAGCTGGCCGCCCTTGCGGCCGGGCTCGAACGCGCACGTCGCGATGGCCTCCAGCGGCACGGCGACCTCGCCGAGCACCTTGCGGAGCTCATGGACGTTCTTGTCGCCGCCTGGGACCACGCGCAGCATCTCTCCGTTGAACGTCCACGAGCCGTCGAGAACGGCGATCTCGGTCATATTCTCAGCCTAGGACGTCGAGAGGAGCCCGATGAAGATCTTCACGAGCTGGATGTCGTGGGGCCAGGCCGCCGGCCCCCTGGCCGAGGCGCTCCCGTCGCAGGCCGTCACGAGGTTGCGCGAGTCGGTGCGCTTCGCGCGGACGCAGCACGGCGTGCGGCAGCGTCCCACCGGGCGGCCGTACGTGGAGCACCTGCTGGAGGCGCTGGAGGTGGCGGTGGCCGGGGCACAGGTGCGCGACCCCGACGTGCTGACCGCGGTCGTGCTGCACGACGTGCTGGAGGACACGGCGTGCACCGAGCGGGAGCTCGCGCGGCGGTTCGGCGCGGACGTGACCGGGCTCGTCCGCTGGGTGACCAGGCCCGCCGGGCAGGCCGGGGCCGACCACCTGGCCGCGCTGGCCAAGGCCCCGGCGCAGGCCGTGCTCGTGAAGCTGGCCGTCGGGGTGAGCAAGGTGCAGGAGTTGCAGCGCCTCCATTGGCGGTTCCAGAAGCACTGCTACCAGGAGACCGTCTCCTCCATCGTGCCGCTGGCCGCGCCCCACCCCTGGTTCGCCGAGTGGTACGAGGAATGGCAACGGCCATGGGCCAGGCGCGTGGCCCGCTTCCCGGACTAGCCTCCCAGCCGGGCCAGCCGGTTGCGCACGCCGTCGAAGTGCGCGTACACGGCCGACACCGCGGCGGCCCGGTCGCCGGCCAGCACCGCGGCGTAGATGTCGCGGTGCCGCCTGGCCACGTCGCCGGGCGGCTCGTCGGGGGCGCCGAGGTGGTCGCGGAGCTGGTGGTAGACGTCCCAGAACGCGCCGAGGAGCTGGCTGACCAGCGGGTTGCCGAGCGGCCGGTAGAGCAGGTCGTGGAAGAGCCGGTCGGTCTCGGGGGAGACCTCGCCGACCTGCGACTCGTGGTCCATGCGGGCCATGACGTCGGCCACCGGCGCGAGGTCGGCCTCCGGACCCAGGTCGATGAGCCGCTGGACGAGGCCGCTCTCCAGGATCTCGCGGATCTCGATGAGGTGCGCCAGGTGGTTGCGGCCGTTCTGGAGGGTGATGCGGCTGTGGAAGGCCAGCTCGTCCACGAGGCCGGACAGCGACATCCGGCCGACGAACATGCCGAAGCCGTGGCGGATGTCCACGATGCCGACCGCCTGGAGGGCCTTCAGCGCCTCCCTGACGGAGTTGCGGCTGACCTGGAGCTCCTCCATGAGCTCCGACTCCGTGGGCAGCGGGTCGCCCGCGACCAGCCCGCGCCTGACGATCAGGTCTTTGACGCCCTCCTGGGCCTCGACGGCCCGGCTGGGACGTGCCGGACGCGGGACTGCGGTCATGGAGCTTCCTTTCATCGTAGGTAACATTCCGGAAATCCTCTGTTGACCTCAAGACGCTCTGGCGTTTAGCGTCCACGTTACGCACAAGATAGGACATGGGATGTCCTACGTTCTACCTTTCCCCCCAGGAGGCATCCGTGAGCTCTGAGTTCAGCCGCCGTGACTTCCTGCGCTACAGCGGGGCCACGGGTGCGGCGGCGTTCATCGCGGCCACCCTCTCCGCCTGTTCCGGAGGCCCGGCCTCGACCGGCTCGGTCGGCGCCGGATCGAACAAAGACCTGATCACCGCCGTCATCGGCTACGGCAACGACCAGAGCTGGGACCCGACGCAGACCGCGTCGGCGTTCGCGATGGCCGGGATCAGCCACGTCTACGAAGGACTGCTCGACACCGACCCGGTCACCCGGGAGCCGTACCCGGCCCTGGCCACGGCGCTGCCCGCCGACCCGAACGCCACGTCCTGGACGTTCACCCTGCGCGAGGGCGCCAAGTGGCACGACGGGCAGCCGGTCACCGCCGACGACGTGGTCTTCACGTTCGAGCGCATCCTCGGCCCCGACAACGTGCTGACCGGCAACTTCTTCAAGTCCTGGCTCCAGGAGGTGAAGAAGGTCGACGACCGGAACGTGGAACTGGTCTTCAAGTTCCCCTTCCCCGACGCGGCGCCCCGGCTGACCATCGCCAAGATCATGCCGAAGCACGTGTTCGGCCAGGCGGGCGCGTGGGACAAGGCCAAGAGCGGCATGGCGGTCGGCTCCGGGCCGTACAAGCAGACGGCGCACAACCCGAAATCCAACACCTCCTTCGAGGCGTTCGACGGCTACAACGGGCCGCGCCCGGCCACCGTCAAGAAGATGAACTGGCTGACCATCGTGGACGCCTCCGCCCGGGTGGCCAAGATCTCCGGCGGCTCGGCCGAGGCGCAGATCGCCGACAACATCCCGTACGCCAACGTCGAACAGCTCAAGCAGCAGGGGCTCACGGTTGAGGGCGGCAAGGGCATGAACCACATGTTCCTGATGTTCAACACCGCCGCCAAGCCCTTCGACGACGTACGCGTCCGCCAGGCGCTGCACTACGCCATCGACAAGCAGAAGATGATCGACGTGGCGCTCAAGGGCCACGGCACGGCCTCCAGCTCCTTCCTCAACGAGGGCCACCCCGACCACCGCCGCGCCTCGGTCGTCTACGACTACGACCCCGACAAGGCCAAGGCGCTGCTGAAGGAGGCGGGCGTCACGAACCTGACGGTCAACCTCATGGCCGTCAACGTGAGCTGGATCGCCGACTGCCTGCCCACCATCGCCGCCTCCTGGGAGGCCGTCGGGATCAAGACCACGCTGGAGCCGCAGGACACGGCCGCGCTGTTCACCAAGATGGACCAGTTCCAGGACTACCAGGTGGTCGCGGCGGCCTCGAACCCCAACCAGTTCGGCATGGACGCCGACCTGATCCTGCACTACAACTACGTGCCCGGCGGCCTGTGGATGAAGTACAGCCACTGGGACGGCAGCAAGGACGCCGAGAAGCTGTTCGCCATGATGGACGCGGCCGGCAAGGAGACGGACAAGGCCAAGAAGACCGAGCAGATCCACAAATATCTGGACCTGGTCGCCGAGGAGGCCGTGCTCTACCCCGTCGTCCACAACGAGCTGATGACCGCCTGGGACCCGAAGAAGATCTCCGGCATCCGCGCCCAGCCCTACCCCGGCATCAACCTGCTGCAGGCCAAGAGGACATGACGCTCGTACTCAGGATGCTGCTGCGGCGGCTCCTCATCCTGATCCCGCTGGTCCTGGGCGTGGTCGCGTTCGTGTTCGTCGTGATGCGCTTCTCGGGCGTCAAACCCGAGTACGCCTACTTCCAGGGCGCGAACCCCACGGCGGAACAGATCCACCG
Source organism: Nonomuraea sp. NPDC047529 (assembly GCF_040642995.1). NCBI lineage: Bacteria > Bacillati > Actinomycetota > Actinomycetes > Streptosporangiales > Streptosporangiaceae > Nonomuraea > Nonomuraea sp. NPDC047529. Next base: position 20,796 of record NZ_JBEYTJ010000010.1, read on the forward strand.
CTTCCAGGAGGAGAACGGCCTGCTGGACCCGCTGCCGCTGCGGTACGTGCGCTTCGTCGCCGACCTCGCCCAGGGCGACATGGGCACCAGCGTGCTCACCAAGAAGCCGGTCATCGAGTCGGTGACGACCGCGTTGCCGCTGACCCTCCAGCTCACGTTCCTCGGCCTGGCCGTGGCGGTCGTGTTGTCGCTGGTGTTCGGCGTGACCGCGGCGCTGTTCCGCGACCGCTGGCCCGACCAGGCGATCCGGGTCGTGTCGCTGGTCGGCGTCGCGGCCCCGGCGTTCTGGCTGGCGCTGCTGATGATCCAGTGGCTGGCGGTCGGCGAGGGACTGTTCCCGACCGGCGGCTACATCAACCCCGCGGACTCCGTCACCGGCTGGCTGCAGTCGATGACGCTGCCCGCGCTGTCGTTGTCGCTGCCGATCGCCGCCCAGCTCACCCGCATCATCCGCACGTCGATGGTCGAGGAGCTGGACCGTGACTACGTGCGCACCGCGATCGGCAGCGGCCTGCCGATGATCGTCGTGGTCGGACGCAACGTGCTGCGCAACGCGCTGATCAACCCGCTGACCGTGCTCGGTCTGCGCATCGGCTACCTGATCGGCGGCACGGTGGTCATCGAGACGATCTACGGCCTGCCCGGCATGGGCCAGCTCATGATCAACGCGGTGCGCGACGGCGACCCGGCCGTGGTGCAGGGCGTCGTGCTCACCATCGCGATCGGCTTCATGGTGGTCAACCTGGTCGTCGACATCCTCTACCTGCTGGTCAACCCCCGCCTGAGGAGTGCCGCCTGATGAGAAGCGGACTCACCGAACGCCTGGCCAGGCCCGGCGTCGCCTTCCGGCGGCTGCCCCTGGCGTCCTGGCCGGCGGTCGGCGTCATCGTCCTGGTCGTGCTGGCCGCCCTGTTCGCGCCGCTGATCGCGCCGCACTCGCCGTACTTCCAGGAGGCCGCCGGCGGCGGCCCGTCGGCCGCGCACTGGATGGGCCTCGACAGCGCCAACCGCGACATCCTGTCCAGGCTCCTGTACGGCGCCCGCTGGTCGCTGATCATCGGGCTCGGCGCCACCGGGCTCGCCCTGGTGGCCGGGGCGGTCGTCGGCGCGGTCGCGGCCACCTCGCGCCGGATCGTGGACGAGACCGTCATGCGCGTGCTCGACGTGATCATGGCCTTCCCCGGCATCGCGCTGGCCGCCGTGCTGGTCGCGGTGTTCGGCGGCAGCATCCCGGTGCTGGTCATGGCCATGGCCTTCCTCTACATGCCGTCCGTGGCCAGGGTCGTGCGGGCCAACGTGATCGCCCAGTACGGCGAGGACTACGTGGCGGCCGAACGCGTCATCGGCGCCCGCACGCCGTACATCGTGGTCAGGCACGTCGCGGTCAACTGCGCCGCGCCCGTGCTGGTGTTCTGCACGGTGATGGTGGCCGACGCGATCGTGTTCGAGGCGTCGCTGTCGTTCATCGGCGCCGGCGTACGGCCGCCGAACCCGTCGTGGGGCAGCGTCATCGCCGACGGCAAGAACCTGGTGCTGCTCGGCGGCTGGTGGGCCACGGTCTTCCCCGGCCTGCTGATCCTGCTCACCGTGCTGGCCCTGAACATCCTGTCCGAGGGCATCTCCGACGCCTGGGCCGCCCCGGTACGCAGAGCCGCCCCCAAGAAGGACGACGCGTACGAGCAGGCCACCCCCGGCACCGGCCAGGTGCTCGAACTGCCCGGCCTGGCCGAGGCGGCGCGCCGGCTGGCCGAACGCGCCCGCCCGCTGCCCCAAGGACAGCCGATCCTCAGCGTCGAACGCCTGCGCATCGGCTTCGAGCCGGACATCGACATCGTGGACGGCATCGGCTTCGAGGTGTGGCCCGGCGAGGTCGTCGGCCTGGTCGGCGAGTCCGGCTGCGGCAAGTCGCTGACCGCACTGACCGTCATGGGCCTGCAACCACGTGCGGCCCACGTCAGCGGGCACGTGCGCTTCGACCAGAAGGAGCTGCTCGCCCTGCCGCGTGGCGCCCGCCGCCGCCTGCTCGGTCACGAGATGGCGATGATCTACCAGGACGCGCTGTCCTCGCTCAACCCGGCCATGACCATCAGGGCCCAGCTCAGGCAGGTCACCCGCAGGGGCGGCCGGCGTACCCCCGCCGAGCTGCTCGAACTGGTCGGCCTTGACGCCCGCCGCACCCTGTCCGCCTACCCGCACGAGCTGTCGGGCGGCCAGCGGCAGCGGGTGCTGATCGCGATGGCGCTCTCCCGCGAGCCCAAGCTGATCGTCGCCGACGAGCCGACGACCGCGCTCGACGTGACCGTCCAGGCGCAGGTCATCGAGCTGCTGCTGCGGCTGCGCGAGGAGCTGGGGTTCGCGCTGATCCTGGTCTCGCACGACCTCGCCCTGGTCGCCGACGTCACCGACCGCGTCGTCGTCATGTACGGCGGCCAGATCGTCGAGACCGGCGCCACCGCCGCCCTGGTCGGCGAGCCCGCCCATCACTACGCCCGTGGGCTGCTCGGCGCGGTGTTGTCGCTGGAGTCGGGGGCCGAGCGGCTGACGCAGATCCCCGGCGTGGTGCCCGCGCCCGCCGACTTCCCGGCCGGGTGCAGGTTCGCCGACCGATGCCCGATGGCCACCGACATGTGCCGTACGCAGGCCCCGGTGCTGGCCGGAGAGGCCAGGCGGCACGCGGTGGCCTGCCACCACCCGGCGGTCGAACTCGTGGGGAGTGAGCGACATGCTTGAGCTGGACGATGTGCACGTCGTGCACAAGGCCCGGTCGGGAGGGCTGTTCTCGCGCGACCGGGTGCACGCCCTGACCGCCGCCTCGCTGACCGTCGCGCCCGGCGAGACCGTCGGGATCGTGGGGGAGTCGGGCTGCGGGAAGTCCACGCTGGCCAAGGTGCTGGTCGGGCTGCAGCGGCCGACCTCGGGAAGCGTGCGCCTGCACGGCCGCGACCTGTGGACGCTGACGCCGGGCGAGCGGCGCGCGCTCGTCGGCGGCGGCGTCGGCCTGATCTTCCAGGACCCGTCCACGGCGCTCAACCGGCGGCTGCCGGTCGGGCGCATCCTGCGCGACCCGCTCGACGTGCACGGCCGCGGCACCCCCGCCCAGCGCGAGGCCCGCGTGCGTGAGCTGCTGGACCTGGTGGGCCTGCCCGCGGGCGTGGCCGGCGCGCTGCCCGGCCAGCTCTCCGGCGGGCAGCGGCAGCGGGTGGCCGTGGCCAGGGCGCTCGCGCTCGAACCCGGGCTGGTCGTCGCCGACGAGCCCACCAGCGCCCTGGACGTGTCCGTCCGCGCTCAGATCCTCAACCTGCTGCTCGACCTCAAGGAACGGCTCGGGCTGGCACTGGTGTTCATCTCGCACGACATCCAGACCGTGCGCAGGATGAGCGACCGCGTGGTCACCATGTACCTGGGCCGGATCGTCGAGCAGACGCCCGCGCAGTCCGTTCCGGGGCGGGCCAGGCATCCGTACACGCGGGCGCTGTTCTCGGCCACCCCGGGGCTGATCTCGCCCATCAACCCGATCCCGCTGGTGGGGGCCGTGCCGTCGGCCACCAGGCCGCCGAGCGGCTGCCCGTTCCGCACCCGGTGCTGGCGGGCCGACGACCTGTGCGCCGCCGAGCCGCCCCCCGCCACCCGGGCCGGGGACGACCACTTCTTCCACTGCCACCACCCGGTGGCGGCCGGAGCCACCGACCTAGAGCTGATCCAGGAGCACTCATGACAGATCCCGATGTCGCCGGGTCCGCGACAGATCCCGATGTCGCCGGGTCCGCGACAGATCCCGATGTCGCCGGGTCCGCGACGGTGACCGGCGTGATCCCCCCGGTCTGCACCCCGTTGACCCCCGGCCACGAGGTGGACGCCGCCTCCCTGACCCGGCTGGTGGACCATCTGCTGGAGGGCGGGGTGGACGCGCTGTTCGTGCTCGGCTCCTCCTCGGAGGTGGCCTACCTGACCGACGCGCAGCGGCGGGTGGTGCTGGACACGGTCGTCGGGCACGTGGGCGGGCAGGTTCCGGTGCTCGCCGGGGTGATCGACATGACCACGCCGCGGGTGCTCGAACACGCCCGGGTCGCGGTGGAGGCCGGGGCGTCCGCGCTGGTGGCGACCGCGCCGTTCTACACGCGCACCCACCCCGACGAGATCCGGACCCACTTCCGGACGATCGCCGCCCGCGGCGGACTGCCCGTCTACGCCTACGACCTGCCGGTCAGCGTGCACACCAAGCTGGGCGCCGACCTGCTGCTCGAACTGGCCGCCGAGGGCGCGCTGGCGGGGGTGAAGGACTCCAGCGGCGACGAGGGCGGCCTGCGCCAGGTCATCATGGGCCGCCGGGCGCCGTTCAGCGTGCTCACCGGGTCGGAGGTGACCGTGGACTCCGCGCTGTGGATGGGCGCCGACGGCGTCGTGCCCGGCCTCGGCAACGTGGACCCCCACGGGTACGCCGAGCTGTACCGGGCCGCCTCCCGTGGCGACTGGGAGGCGGCCAGGATCCAGCAGGAACGCCTGGTCAGGCTGTTCGAGATCGTCCGGGTCGGCGCGGGCCGCATGGGCGGCAGCTCGGCGGGGCTGGGCGCGTTCAAGGCCGCCCTGCACCTGCGGGGCGTCATCGACTGCCCGCTCACCGCGCTGCCGCAGATCCCGCTGAACGACGACGAGACCGGCCGCATCGGCAAGCTGCTGGCCGCCGCCGGGCTGCTGTAGCCGCTCAGCGGCCGCTGCTCAGAGGCCGCTGCTCAGAGGCCCTCGGCGTGGGCGGCCCGCTCGTTGGGGACGCAATGGGTCATCTTCAGCCCCTCCACGTCGCGAGGGCCGTTGCGTCCCAGCTTGACCAGGCGCTCCCGGTCCTCGTCGGTGAGGTCCTGGCCCGCCAGCGGCTCCAGCTGGGAGACGTCGTCCGGGGTGAGGCCGAGGCCCTCGCCCACGCGCAGGCCGAGGTCGTCCTCCACGAGCAGGAAGTGCCAGACCATGCGCTCCTGGATACGCCGGTCGCACTGGCTGAGCGCGTCGACGAAGTTGCGCACGAGGTCGTCGCGCTCCCACTGCTCCATGAGCAGGTAGCGCTGGCCGGCCTGCTTGTAGTCGTTGGTCCGCGGGATGCGCCTGCGCATGAGCCGGCCGCTGATGACCGGGCCCTCCTCGTCGAGGGTCGGGTACTCGGCCTCGCGCAGGCCGCCGCGGAGCGAGGGCTCGTAGTTGATGTGCGGGTCCTCGCCGCCGGTGTCGACGAAGAACGCCATCTGGCCGTCGCGCTGGTTGGTCCTGATGGGCGCGTTCCTGGCCTGGTTGACCGGCAGTTGCAGGTAATTGGGGCCGACCCGGTAGCGCTGGGTGTCGCTGTAGGAGAACGTCCGGCCGACCAGCATCTTGTCGTCGGAGAAGTCGAGGCCGTCCACCAGGACGCCGGTGCCGAAGGCGGCCTGCTCGTTCTCGGCGAACTGGTTGTCGACGTTGCGGTTCAGCACCAGGCGGCCGACCGGCCTGGCCGGGAACTCGTTCTCCGGCCACACCTTGGTGTCGTCGAGCGGGTCGAAGTCCAGCTCGGGGTGCTCCTCGTCGCTCATGAGCTGGACCAGCAGCTCCCACTCGGGATATTCGCCGCGCTCGATGGCGTCGTGCAGGTCCTTCGTCGCGTGTCCCAGGTCGCCCGCCTGGACGACCGCCGCGTCCGCCTCGGTCATGCTGCGCACGCCCTGCTTGGGCATCCAGTGGTACTTGACCAGATACGTCTCACCCTGCTGGTTGACCCACTTGTAGGTGTTCACGCCGAACCCCTGCATGTGCCGGTAATCGGCGGGGATGCCGCGCGGGCTGAACAGGTTGACCAGCATGTGCATCGACTCGGGCGTCTGCGACATGAAGTCGAAGATGCGGTTCGGGTCCTGCCGGAAGGTGACCGGGTCGGGCTTGAGCGAGTGGATGACGTCGGGGAACTTGATGGCGTCCCGGATGAAGAAGACGGCCAGGTTGTTGCCCACGAGGTCCCAGTTGCCGTCCTCGGTGTAGAACTTGATCGCGAAACCGCGCGGGTCGCGGGCGGTCTCGGCGGAGTCCCGGCCGCCGATCACGGTGGAGAAGCGCAGCGCCACATCCGTGCGCTTGCCGGCCTCCTGGAACAGCTTGGCCCTGGTGTAGCGGCTGACCGGCTCGTCGCCGATCTTGCCGTACGCCTCGAAGTAGCCGTAGGACAGCGTGCCCCTGGCGTGCACCACCCGTTCGGGGATGCGTTCGCGGTCGAAGTGGCTGATCTTCTCCAGGAACTGGTAGTTCTCCAGCGTGGCCGGACCGCGCGGGCCGACCGTCCGCTGGTTCTGGTTGTCGTAGACGGGATGCCCCTGCCGGTTGGTGAGCACCTCGCGCTCGTCGCCCGACTGCGGTCCCTTGCTGGAGACGTCTGTCATCGCACCGTTCCTCTCCCCGGACGAGATCTTCCCCGGCTGCCCTCAAGGCCGGATCGGAAACGGGCAAAACCTCGTCCTCGGGGCGGCTACCTGCTCACGTCGTCGGCGCCCCGGCCGAGCAGGCCCAGGTCGGACCGGCGGGGCAGGCTCTCCCAGTCGCCCTGCGAGGTCACCGCGAACGCGCCCGCCGCGCAGGCGGTGTCCAGCCGCCGTTCCGGCTCGGCCCCGGCCAGCCAGTCGGCCAGCCACCCGGCCGCGAACGCGTCCCCGGCGCCCACGGGGTCCACCTCCGTCACCCGGTACGGCCGGGCCCGCCGCAGCACCCCGTCCGACAGCTCAAGCGCGCCCTCGGCCCCCGACTTGACCAGCACGTACGAGGGCCCCAGCGAGGCCAGCGCCTTGGCCAGCTCCGCCGGGTCCTCGACGTCGGCGATCAGGCGGCCCTCGGGCACGGTCGCGAACAGCACGTCCACGCCGCCGACCGTCTCCCGCAGCCAGGCGCCGGCCTCCTCCGCCGCCCACAGGGCCCGGCGGTAGTTGACGTCCAGCGAGACGAGCACGCCGGCCGCCCGCGCCACGGCGACGGCGTGCGCCACGCTCTCGCGGGCGGACGGCGACAGCGCCGGGGTGATCGCGGAGACGTGCAGCACGCGGGCCGAGGAGATCAGCGCCGGATCGAGGTCGTCCGGCCGCAGCCGGGACCCGGCGCTGTCCCTGCGGTAGTAGCGCACGTCCACGAGGTCGGCGGTGCGCCTGCCCTTGATCATCAGGCCGGTGGGGGCGTGCGGGTCGGTGACCGCGCGCACGTCCACGCCCTCCCCGGCGAGCGTGGCCCGGATCAGGTCGCCGAACTCGTCGTCGCCCACCCGCCCGGTCCACGTCGCCCGGTGGCCGAGCCGGGCCACGCCGATCGCCACGTTCGACTCGGCGCCGCCGAGGCCCAGGTCGAAGTCGCGGGCGAAGCGCAGCGGCCCGGTACGCCGGGCGGCGAACAGCGCCATGGTCTCGCCGAAGGTCACCAGTTCGGTCATGTGGTCGGCCTGCCCAGCTTTCTGGAGATCCGTGACGCCGCCCCGGCCACCAGCGGCCCCAGCTCCCGCACCCGCGCGGCGGTGATCCGCGAGGTGAGCCCGGAGACCGAGACGGCGGCGACGACGGCGTCGTTGTGGTTGAAGATCGGCGCGGCGACGCAGCGCACCTCGGGCTCGTTCTCGCGGTCGTCCACCGCGTAGCCGCGCCGCCGGATGTGGGTCAGCTCGGCGCGCAGCCGGTCGGGGTCGGTGATGGTGTGCTTGGTGATCGGTTCCAGCGCCAGCCCGGCCAGTGCCTCCTCCGGCTGCCAGGCCAGGATCGCCTTGCCGACCGCCGTGGCGTGCACCGGGCCGCGGCTGCCGACGCGCGAGGCCATCCGCACGTTCGTCTCGTTCTCCACCTTGTCGATGTAGACGACGTGGGGGTGGTCGTAGACGACCAGGTGGACGGTCTCGCGCACCTCGCTCATCAGCCGGTGCGACTCCTCGGCCGCGACCGCGCGCAGGTCGAGCGTGGCCAGGTACGCCTGCCCGAGCTGGAGGGTGCCGTGCCCCAGCCGGTACGCCCCGGTCCTGCGGTCGCGTTCGAGCAGCCTGGCCTCCACGAGCGGGACGGTCAGCCGCAGCACCGTGCTCTTGGACAGGCCCACGGCCTCGGCGAGCTGGGTGAGCGACAGGCCGGTGTGGCCGCGTACGTGGTCCAGGACGGCCAGGGCGCGCCGGAGCGAGGCGGACTGGTTGCGTTCGGGCACGAACGTCACCATATTCGATGAAATTTCGCGAAATGCAGCACGCTGTTGTGCACTGCACAACATCTTCTGACAAGTCTTCTCGACCCTTGGACGAATTCCTAGTGTCTGCGCTCAGGAGGTAATAGTGAAGTTTCTTTACTTTGCCGCGGCCGGAACGGCCCTGCTCACGCTGGCCGCCTGCGCACCCTCGACCGCTCCCGCCTCCGGCGGCGGCGACGAGCGGACGGGGACGCTGCGCGTCTGGCTCTTCGACGAGCCCAACCGCGCCCCCAAGGACAAAGTCGTCAACGAGGCGATCAAGGAGTTCACCGCCGCGCACGCGGACGTCAAGGTCGAGGTCACCTACATCCCCACCACCCCCGCCCGGCACGAGAAGTTCAAGGGCGCCTTCAACGACCCCGCCAGCTCCCCGGACGTCGCCGAGTACGGCAACACCGACCTCGCCGAGTACGCCGCCGCCGGCGGCTTCGCCGACCTCACCGCCGACCTGAAGGGCCTGGACCTGACCCCCGACCTGGTCAAGTCGGCCTCCGTCCAGGGCAAGCAGTACGGCCTGCCCTGGTTCATCGGCATCCGAGCCCTCTACTACCGCACCGACGTCTTCGACGAGCTGGGCCTGAAACCGCCCACGTCCGTCGCCGCGCTGACCGAGACCGCTCGCACGATCCGGAAGAAGAAGCCCGACCTGTACGGCATCGCCGTCGGCGGCGAGTACACCTTCGGCGCCCTGCCCTTCGTCTGGGACGCCGGCGGCGACATCACCTCGCTCGACTCGCCCGAGTCGCGCAAGGGCGTCAAGGCGTACACGGACCTGCTGACCGACGACGTCTGCCCGCCGCAGGCGTGCGTCTCGCTGACCGGCGGCAAGACGGTCGAGCTGTTCGCCGGCGGCAAGGCCGCGATGGGCATCCTGGGCAACTTCAACCGCTCGGCCGTGGACGCCGGCGCGGCGGCCGGCAAGTACGCGGTCGTGCCGTTGCCCGGCGCGGCCGAGGGCTCGATCGCGCCCGCCTTCGCCGGCGGCAACAACCTGGGCGTGCTGAAGAACGCCGGTCACCGCACCCTGGCCGCGGACTTCGTCAAGCTCCTGGGCGGCAAGGCGTACCAGGCCAAGATGTACGACGCGATGGGCAACCTGCCGACGCTCACCTCGGCCCGCGACGAGCTGGCGGCCAAGGACCCGTTCGTCAGGCCGTTCCTGGACACGGTGGCCAAGGGCACCCGGTTCGTACCGATCGACCCCGCCTGGGTGAAGATCGACAACGGCAAGGTCATCCCCACGATGTTGCAGAAGGTCGCGACCGGGCAGTCCACCGTCGACCAGGCCACCACCGAGGCCTCCGCGGCCGTCAAGACCGCCTTCGGCCGCTCGTGAGCCGAGGTACGACCGTCCGCCGCGGGCGTCCGTGGCTGTACCTGCTGCCCGCGGCGGCCGTGCTGGTCCCGATGTTCGGCTACCCGGTCTACATGCTGGGCCTGCTGTCGGTCTTCGACTACCGGCAGGCGCAGGTCAGCGGCGGGCAGCCGAGCACGTTCGTCGGGTTCGGCAACTACGCCACGCTGCTCGGCGACGGGCGCTTCTGGGAGGTGCTGGCGCAGACCGTGGGGTTCGCGGCGGCGCTGGTCGTCGCGACGCTGGCGGTCGGCGCGGCCCTGGCCGTGCTGCTGACCAGGACCGGGCCGGTGCCGAGGGCGGCCCTGTCGCTGGCCGCGCTCGGCGCGTGGGCGGCGCCCGCGATGACCGGCTCCACCGTGTGGATGTTCCTGTTCGACGCCGACCTCGGCCTGGTCAACCAGGTGCTCGGGATCGACGGGTTCAACTGGTTCTACGACCGGTGGGTCACCTTCGGCGTGGTCGGCGCGACGGTGGTGTGGCACTCGTTCCCGCTCGTCATGATCACCCTGTACGCGGGCATCCGGGCCGTCCCGTCCTCGGTGCTGGAGGCCGCCGCGCTCGACGGCGCCTCGGCCTGGCAGGGGTTCTGGCGGATCGTCGTGCCGATGTTGCGGCCCCTGGTCACGATCGTGGTCATCCAGTCGGTCATCTGGGACTTCAAGCTCTTCACCCAGATCTACGTGATGACCAACGGCGGCGGCGTCGCCGGGCAGAACACCGTGCTCAACGTCTACGCCTACCAGATCGCCTTCGGCTCCTCCGAGTACGGCCTCGGCTCGGCCGTCGCGGTCGTCATGACACTGATCCTGCTCGTGATCACCCTGTTCTACATCCGTGCGCTGCGGCGCAGTGGGGAACGCCTGTGAACCGACGACGTCTTCTGCCCAACACGGTCGCGCTGGTGGTCGCCGTCCTCACCGCGTTCCCGCTCTACTGGATGGCCCTGTCGGCGTTCAAGCCCGCGGGGGAGATCCAGTCGCTGGAGGTCAGGCCCTGGACGTCGCACCCGACGCTGGACAACTTCGTCCGCGTGCTGACCGGCGAGAACTTCGCCCGCTACCTGCTCAACAGCGCGGTCGTGGCGCTGGTCGTGGTCGTGTTGTCGGCCGGGCTCGCCTTCCTCGCGGCGGTGGCCGTGACCAGGTTCGCCTTCCGGTTCAGGACGACCGTGCTGATCATGTTCCTGGTCGCGCAGATGGTGCCCGTCGAGGCGCTGACGATCCCGCTGTTCTTCGTGGTCAGGGACCTGGGGCTGCTCAACACGCTGGCCTCGCTGGTGGTGGTGCAGCTCGCTTTCACGCTGCCGTTCGCGATCTGGATGTTGCGCGGGTTCGTCGCCGCGGTGCCCGAGGCGCTGGAGGAGGCGGCGATGATCGACGGGGCCGGCCGCGCGACCGTGCTGTGGCGCGTGCTGTTCCCGCTGGTCGCCCCCGGCCTGGTGGCGACCAGCGTGTTCTCCTTCATCACCGCCTGGAACGACTTCGTCTTCGCGCGGACCTTCATCATCTCGGCCAAGGACAACCAGACCCTGCCCGCGGCGCTGCTCGTCTTCTTCAAGCCCAACGAGAACGACTGGGGCGGGATCATGGCGGCCTCGACGCTGATGACGATCCCCGTGCTGATCTTCTTCGTGGCGGTGCAGCGGCGGCTCGTGTCAGGGCTTGGAGGGGCGGTCAAGGACTGAGACGTCGTGCCGGTCGCCGGGGGCCAGGAACTCCAGCAGCAGCCGCGCCTCCCGCTCGACCTCGTCCAGCTCGCCGATCGGCGTCCACTGGTGGACGTTCAGCGTCGAGACGCCCTTGGCCCTGGTCACCGTCCAGTCGCCGGCGGTGACGCCGTCCACGAGGATGATCCGGGGGATCACGTTCGTGCCCATGAACGACCCCTGCATGACGGCCGCGCCGCGCTCGCTGATCACCCGGGAGCGGTCGGCGTGCGACAGGAACAGGTTGTCGAAGTCGTACATCAGCCGGACCGGGGCCGGCACGTCCTCCGGCGGCCGGACGGCCTCCGGCAGGTCGTACAGCGTGCGGCCGGAGGCGTCCCTGAAACGGACCAGGTCCATGGACTCGACCACCTCGCCCAGCCTGGTCAGCCCCGACCACGTCTGCGCGTCCTGCACCGAGGCCGGGCCGAACGCGGCCAGGTAGCGCCGGACCAGCTCGGCGGCCGTCATCGGCGGCACCTCGCCCAGGCCCAGCCACGACTCGGCGGTGGTGTGCGCGACCGGCCCGCTCCTGCCCCACAGGCCGCGCGGCGGCACCTGGACCAGCGGCAGCAGCCAGCGCACGCCCTGGCCGAGCGCGTGCTGGTCGTGCTCCGGCCACCGTTCGGCCAGCGCCCGCCCGAGGTCGGCGAAGGTCATCGGCCGCTCCTCCAGCAGCGCCCGCCCGGTCACGGCCAGCTCGTCCAGGTCGACGCCCGCCAGCCGCTTGCCGAACGTCGTCCGGGTCATGCGCTCGGTGACCACCTGCAACAGCGGCCGCATGGCCAGGCAGTCGCGGGCGGTGACCAGGTGGATCGTGGAGCGTTGCAACGCGATCCGCACCAGCTCGCGGGAGTCCAACAGGGCGGAGGCGTCCTCGGGCTTGAGCCCCTCCAAGCGGTTCCACAGGCCGACGTACCAGGTGTGGGGGGTCTGCGCCTGGAGGCCGCCGAGCTGCTCGACGACCTCCTGCACGCTCCCGCCGCCGCGGCGCAGCAGCAGTTGCCGGTCGAGCGTGGCCCGGTTGAGCGCGCGCTGGGAGATGAGGGGATCCATGGGGACAACGGTAGGGGCAATCGCGGTCACTTCCCGACCTCGATGTGCCCTCAGGCGAGCGCGTCGGGGTCCAGCTCGTCCGGCGAGGAGTAGCCGGACAGGGCGAGCGTGATGTCCAGCTCGCCCAGCAGGCAGCGCAGCACGTGCTCGACGCCCGCCTGCCCGCCCAGCGCCAGCCCGTACAGCACGGGACGGCCGACCAGCACGGCCCGCGCGCCCAGCGCGAGCGCCTTGACCACGTCGGCCCCGGTGCGCACACCCGAGTCGAACAGCACCGTCAGCCGGTCGCCGACCGCCTCGGCGATGCCGGGCAGCGCGTCGAGCGCGGCCAGGGCGCCGTCGACCTGGCGGCCGCCGTGGTTGGACACCACGATGCCGTCGATGCCGTGCTCGGCGGCCAGCCGCGCGTCCTCGGTGCTCATGATGCCCTTGAGCACGATCGGGCCGTCCCAGTGGTCGCGCAGGAACGGCAGGTCGTCCCAGCTCAGCCCCGGGTTGGGGAACATGCCCGCCCAATGGGCGACCGGGTTCTCCACCCCGGCGAAGTTGGGGTCGCTCAGGTAGTTGGCGATGCCGGTGCCGGCCAGGAACGGCAGGAAGCCGCGGTCGAGGTCGGCCGGACGCCAGCCGAGCAGCGTCGTGTCCAGCGTGACCACCAGCACCGAATGGCCGGTCGCCGCGGCCCGGCGCAGGAAGCTCAGGCACACGTCCCGGTCGGTCGGGTAGTAGAGCTGGTACCAGCGCGGCGCGTCCCCGCCCGCCGCCGCCACCTGCTCGAAGTCGTGGGCTGCGGCCGTCGAGTGCACGTACGGGACGCCGACCGCGGCCGCGGCCCGCACGGTGGCGAGTTCGCCCTCCTCGTGGGCCAGCGTCTGCACGCCCATCGGCGCCACCAGCACCGGCGCCGCCATCGGGGTGCCCAGCACCTCGCACGACAGGTCACGCTGCCGCCGGACGCCGCGCAACATCCTCGGCACGATCCGGCGCCGCTCGAACGCCTCCAGGTTGGCGCGGGCGGTCGAGCCGCTGCCCGCGCTGGGCACGATGTAGCCGAGCGCCTCGGGCGGGAGCACCCGCCCGGCCGCGGCCTCCAGGGCGGAGAGGTCGGTGGTCAGCTCCGGCGCACGGCCTTCGAGCATGCCCGTCAGGTAGATGCCGAGCTGGTGATCGCCTGCGTTCATGGCTCCCATCCAACCAGCCCGTCCCGCCCTCCGGGGGCCGTGCCGACCGCCCTCATGACGGCCCTGACGACGGCCCTGATGACGGCGACCGCGACGCGGCCCTACGCTGCTTCTCATGCACAAACGCGTGATCGACAACCGCTTCGAGCTGACCGAGAGGCTCGGCGGCGGTGGAATGGGCCTGGTGTGGCGCGCCTGGGACACCGCCCTCCACCGCGAGGTCGCGCTGAAGGAGGTCCGGCCGCCCGACCCGTCGTTCGAGGAGCACGATCCGGAGGGCGCCCGCGAGCTGCGCGCCCGGGTGCTGCGCGAGGCCCGCGCGCTGGCCAGGCTGAACCATCCGCACGTCGCCACCATCCACCACATCGTCGATCCGGGCGCCGACGGCTACCCGTGGATCGTCATGGAGCTGGTCACCGGCGGCTCGCTCCAGGACCGTCTCACCCGCGGGCCGATGACGCCCTGGGAGACCGCCCGCCTGGGCCGCGAGGTGCTGTCCGCGCTGCGCGCCGCGCACGCGGTCGGCATCCAGCACCGCGACGTCAAACCCGCCAACGTGCTGCTGCGCGAGGACGGCCGCTCGGTGCTCACCGACTTCGGCATCGCCGCCGTGCGCGAGTCGACCAGCCTGACGGCGACCGGGTCGTTCATCGGCTCGCCGGAGTACATCGCGCCCGAGCGCATCAACGGGCACGAGGGCGACCCCGCCTCCGACCTGTGGTCGCTCGGCATGATGTTGTACGTGGCCGTCGAGGGCCGCCACCCGCTGCGCAGGAGCACCACGCTGGCGACGCTGGCCGCCGTGCTCAACCAGGAGGTGCCGCCGCCGGAGCGGGCCGGGCCGCTCGCGCCCGTGCTCGGCGCCCTGCTGCGCCGCGACCCGGCCGGCCGGCCCGACGCCGAGACCCTCGACCGCCTGCTCGCCGCCGTCGCCGACCCGGGCTCCGCCCCGCACGCCTACCTCCCGCCGCCCCCGGCCCCCTTCCGGCCCGGCCACCCCTCCCCACCCTCGGGCCCCCTCCACCACGGGCCGCCGCCAGGGGCCACCGTGCCGCCCGGGGGGCCGCGGCCCTGGGGGCCGGAGCCGTCGTTCTCGCACGCCGGGACCAGGTCGTCGCGCCGCTCCCGCCGCTCGCCGGTCGCGGCCGTGACGGCCTCCGTGGGCGCGCTGGCGGTGACCGGCGTGCTGGTCTACACGCTGCTCCCGGGCGTGCGCGGCGCGGAGCAGCCGGAGCAGCCGCAGACGCCGCGGGCCACCCCGATGGAGACCACCGACGCCCAGGAGCCGGCGGAGACCGACGAGCCGAAGCCGCAGCCGGAGAACCTGCTCACCGCCGACGGCATCCGCGCCGCGATCAAGGCGCTCAAGCCGGTCATGGGCGGCACCAAGGTCGTCCGGATGGTCGTCTACCCGACGTACATCTCCGCCGAGGCACCGGTCAAGGGCGACCCGACCATCTACGACCGCTACGCCTACCGCGACGGCGTGGCCTCCCGCGAGGGCGCCGGCTCCACGGTCCGCACCCCCACCGTCGACCTGGCCAAGTACGACTGGGACGCCATGCCCGGCCTGCTCAAGAAGGCCGAGGGCGTCCTCGGCGTGCGCAAGCCCACCTCGCGCTACCTCGTCGTCGATCCCAACTTCGTCTTCACCAGCACCAAGCAGGTCCTGCTCGTCTACCTGGGCGACGCCTACCGCACGGGCTACCTGGTGGCCGACCCGCAGGGCAGGGTGCTGAAGACCTACCGCGCCTCCTGACCGGCCGGGCGGCTCAGCAGCCGCCCTGGTAGCCGCTCTCCGGGATCAGGCGGCTCCACTCGTCCTGGCTGAGCGGCCCGCCCGCGCGGGCGCACACCTCCTGCGCCGTCAGCGCCGGGTCGACCGGGCTCTCGCGTACGCTGCCGTCCGCCGCCACGCCGCGCAGCGTGCGGCCGTCCTGGCTGAAGGCCAGCCCCTCGGCCCACGAACCCACCTGGCCGACCTCGCGCAGGGTGCCGGCGTCCCACAGGGAGGTGCGTTCTGCGTCGATCGCCAGCAGGTCGCCGCCGGGGGAGAAGCGCAGGTCGCGTACGGGGGCCGGGCCGGTCTCGACCGTGCCGGCCCGCTCGCGCTCCCGTACGTCCCACAGCTCCACGCGTCCGCCGCCGAGCCCGAGGGCCAGCGTGCGGCCGTCGGGGGAGAAGGCGAGCGCGGTGGGCCGGTCGGCGGCCGGGGCGAGCGGGGTGACCTCACCCGTGCGCAGGTCGAGCAGGTTCGTGCCGGAGGCGAGCGTCGAGCCGTCGGGGCTGAAGGCCATCGCCAGGTCGCCGGCCCCCTCGTAGACCTTGATCCGGCGGCCCGCGCGCACGTCCCAGGTCTCCAGCAGGCGGCCGCGGGCGGTGGCCAGCGTGTCGCCGCCGGGGGACAGGGCCACGGCCGACACGTCGCCGCCCGCGTCGACGGCGCTCACCCTCCTGCCGCCGGACGCCTCCCAGACGGTGACCGGGTCGCCCGCCACCGCCAGCAGCCTGCCCGCCGCATCGAAGGTCACGTCGCCGGTGGCGGCGATCTCGGCCAGCGGCCTGCGCGCCACCACGTCGGTGAGCCGGATGGCGTCGCCCACGTCCTTGGCCGCGACCCGGCCGTCGCTCGACAGCGCGGCGGTGCGGACGCCGGGGGAGGGCGCGGGCAGCCCGGGGACGTCGAGCGAGACGACCGAGCCCAGCCCGCTCAGGTAGCGCAGCGTGCGGCCGTCGGCGGAGAAGGCCAGGCCGCCGTGCTGGTCGCCGCGGAAGTGGTAGGCCCCGGCCAGCCGCCGGTCGGCCACGCTCCAGACGCGCACCTCGTCCCGGCCGGGAAGGGCGAGCAGGGTGCCGTCGGGGCTGAACACGGGGGTGCCGGCGGAGGTGTCCGACAGCCTCTCAGCGTCGCCCGCCTCCGCCGCGAAGGCGGCGACGGGGGCGGGGGCCGGGTCGGCGGCGGAGGCGCCCTTCGGCGGCTCGGCGCCGGGCGTGACCAGCGTCACGCCGTCGCGGCCCGCCACGGCCAGGGTGCGGCCGTCGGGGCTGAACGCCAGGGGCGGCGCCGACCGGTCCGGCCCGGACTGCGGCCGTACGGTGATCACCCGTTCCCTGGTCCGGCCCGGCAGCGCCCACAGCTCGACCCGCCCGTCCAGGCCGGAGAACGCGGCCCGGCTCCCGTCGCGGGACACCGCCACCCGGCGGTCGCTCACGTCGAACAGCACCTCGCCGCCCCGGTACACCTTCGTCCGGTTCCCGCTGGTGATCGCGTACGTCCCGGTCTCGGGGGTACGGCCGGTGGCGAGCTCGACGGGCCGGCCGTCCGGGCCCTCGGCGTACCGGCCGTCCTCGCTCAGGGCGGCGCTGCCCTCGGGGAGCGCGCGCGTGGCGAGCTGCCGGCCGCCGCGGACGTCCCAGACGGTCAGCGTGCCGTCGCCCCACCTGACCAGCTCGTCGCCGCGCAGCAGGTAGCCGGCCCGCTCGTCGGCCGCGGGGTCGGTGAACACGCCCAGCTCGGGCTGCGCGAGCGAGGCCTGCAACGCCGCCCGCGCCTCGAACACCGGCGACATCCGCCAGGCCGCCACGCTCAGCCGCATCGCCGTACGCGGGTCGGAGGAGCGCAGCGCCTCGGCACGGGCGGCGACGGCCCGAGCGTTGGCCTCCAGGAGCTGCCCCCGCAACTGCTGCTCGCCGTTCAGGGAGAGGGCCGACATCGACACCGCGACGGCCAGGGCGGCGGCCAGCGTCGCCAGCGACGGACGCAGCAGCCGCCTGCGCTGCTTCGACATGGCCACGCTCGCGCCGATGAAGTCGCGTTCGAGCTGGTTGAGGCGCAGGTGGCGGCGCCTGGCCGCGGCCCAGCCGAGCGCCGTGTCGAGCCGGTCGCCCCGGTAGAGGTACGTCTGCCCGCGCCGGTGGCGCGACCACCGGTCGGCCGCCAGGCGCAGCTCCCGGTGGACGGCCAGGCCGTCACGCTCGTCGGCCACCCACCCGCGCAGGCGTGGCCAGGCCCGGTAGAGCGCGGCGCTGGCCGGCCCCACCCGGTCGTCGCGCACGGCCACGAGCTTGCCGACCGGGGTCTCGGTGGGCGGCACCCGGACGCTGCGGCGCACGAGCAGCCCAGCCGCCATGAGCGGGGCCAGCACGCCGCCCTCGTCGTGGGGCTCGTCGCCGTCCATCAGGCGCAGCAGCAGCCCCGGCACCGCCTCCTGCTGGCGCGGCGTGAGCCCGGCGTAGACGTCCTCGGCCAGCTCGCCGAGCGACCGGTGGCCGGCCACTCCGTCCGGCGGGCGCAGCGCGGCGGGGTCGGCCTCGACCAGCAGCTCGTGCGCCGCGGGCCGGGCGGCGGGGTTCTTGGCCAGCGCCCGTCCGACCAGCTCGCGCAGCCCCTCGGGCAGGGCGCTCAGGTCGGGGTCGACGGTCAGCAGCCGGTGCAGCACCACGCCCAGGCTGCGTCCGGAGAACGGATCGCCGCCCGTGGCCGCGTAGAGCACCACGGCCCCCCAGGAGAAGACGTCGGTCGCCGCCTCGTGGCCGCTGCCGGTCAGGATCTCCGGGGCCAGGTACGTGCACGTCGCCCCCAGCGACCCGCCGACCGCCGCCCCCATGTCGATGACCTTGGGGCCGCCCGCCGCCAGCAGCACGCTCTCCGGCCGCAGGTCACGGTGTGTCAGCCCGGCCGCGTGCAGCGTGCTCAGCGCCCCCGCCAGCGCTCCGGCCAGCGCCGCCAGCTCCTCGCCCCGGTACGGCCCGTGCCGCTCGACCGCCTGCCGCAGGTCGGGCCCGTCGACGAATTCGCTCACCACGTAAGGGACGCCGTGATCGACCCCGGACGCGACCACCTCCGCCAGATGCGGGCAGGTCACCCGCGCGACCGGCTCCACCTCGACCCGCGGCACCTTGACCGCGTAGCGGCGGCCGTCGTCGTCGTAGGCGTCGTAGACCACTCCGCGCGCGCCCGCGCCGAGCCGGGCGGCCAGCCAGAAGCCGCCCAGCCTCTCGGGATCACCAGGCACCAAGCGCATCGTCACTGATGCTTAGATGCGCCGGAGCGGCCGTTGGTTGTGGGAGAACGACCACAGGTCCCCCGCGCGCCTCGGGGGACCCATGCGTCATGATCATTATGCCAGGTTCCCGGATCTTGACTGCCACTCCGGACGCAGCACCGACATCGTCACGGAGTCGTGCCACTCGCCCTCCCACAGCAGGGTGTCGCGTTGCACGCCCTCCTCCACGAACCCGGCCTTCTTGTAGACGTGCCGGGCCCGGTCGTTGAAGGAGTAGACGTCGAGGCTGATCCGGTGCAGCGGCGTGGTGGCGAAGGCGTGGTCGAGGACCAGCTCGATCGCCTCGCTGCCGTAGCCCTTGCCGAAGACCCGGGCGCCGATCAGCGCGATCCGCAGGTTGCACGACAGGTTGTGCCGGTCGAGCTCGTTGAGCACGACCTCGCCCACGTACTCGTCGCCGGCCATGACGGCCAGGTCGAGCCGGTCGGCGTGCTCGCCTCTCGTGCTGTACCACTGGCGGGCCACCTCGGGGTCGGCCTCGCCGTGGCTGCCCGTCAGCCGGGTCACCTCCGGGTCGCCGACCAACGTGAGCAGGCCCTCGACGTGCTCGGGGCCGACCGGCAGCAACCTGACCAGCTTCCCCGTCAGAGTGGGTTTCTCGGCGAACATCCCCTTTGGCTATCAGCCCTGGTCATCGACAGGCAAACCCATTCTCCTCAGCGCCGCGTCGCGCACCTCCTCCGGGGTCAGCACGCCGACGTCACAGGTCAGGTCCGCGACCTGCTCGAAATACCGCTCGCGCCGGGCCCGCATCTCCGCCGGCTGGAACTCGGGGCGGTGCGCGCCCGAGCTCATGCGCTGTGCCAGGACGGCGTTGGCGGCGTCCACCCAGACCACGAACGCGTCGCGCAACGCCGCACGCACCCGGGGGTCCTCGACGGTGCTGGCCGCCGCCGCGATCACCTTCGGCTCGTCCGCCAGCGCCGCCAGCACGTGCTCGGCCTCGTACCGGTGCAGCGCGTCCGCGCCCTCGCGGGCGGCGATCTGCGCCGCCGTGCCGCCGTACTCCTTCTCCAGGAACGGGTCGCTGTCGGTGAACGGCATCGCCAGCGCCGTGGCCAGGAGGCGGCCCGCGGTCGTCTTACCCGACCCCATCAGCCCGATTACCACGACTGGTTTGTTTTTCGACATGTGGATAGAGGTTCCTTCGCGTCAAGGAGGTAAATCTGATGACCATCGCCGGAAGCATCATCCTCATCATGCTCGGTGCGATCCTCACCTGGGCCGTCGAGTTCGATCTCGCCGGTCTCGACATCAACGTCGTCGGCGTCATCCTCATGCTCGGTGGCCTGGCGGGGCTGCTGTTCGGCATCTACCGGATCAGCGTCACCCGCAGGGCGGTCGGCCCCATCGACGAGCCGGTGCACCGGCACGAGATCTACGAGGAGCCGGAGACCCGCAGGACCACGGTGTACGAGGAGCGCCGCCACTACGACGAACCGCCGCTGTAGGAGGTGAATCGACATGCCAGCCGTTGACGAGCTGCCGTCGACCATCAAGCGTTCGCCCAAGAAGGCGCAGAACACATGGATCAAGGCGCACGACTCCGCCGTGAAGGAGTACGGAGAGGGGCGGCGCGCGCACATGACCGCGTTCGCCGCCCTCAAGCACTCCTTCGAGAAGGTCGGAGACCACTGGGAGGCGAAGGGGCAGAAGGGGCCGTCCGACAAGGGCGCGACCGACCGCTCCGGCCGGACCGAGGAGGGCGTGGACGCCAACGCCAGCAAGGAGCACTTGCAGGGCGTGGCGTCCAGGCTCGGGGTGCGCGGCCGATCCAGGATGACCAAGAAGGAACTGGTGGACGCCATCAAGAAGGCCAACAGGAAGGCCACGGCGAAGGCCCGCTAGTTCCTTCAAAGCAACCGCTTGACCGCCGCGGCAATCGCGTGGCGGTCTATGCGGGCGTCCGCGAGCTGTTCCTCAGGCGTCGCCGACCCGGGCAACCCGGTCACGGCGAGCTTCACCACCCGCGGGCCGAGCTCGCTGACGGCGTCCAGCACGGCGTCGCCGAGACCGCCC
Organism: Nonomuraea sp. NPDC047529; assembly: GCF_040642995.1. Classification (NCBI taxonomy): domain Bacteria; kingdom Bacillati; phylum Actinomycetota; class Actinomycetes; order Streptosporangiales; family Streptosporangiaceae; genus Nonomuraea; species Nonomuraea sp. NPDC047529. Next base: position 41,397 of record NZ_JBEYTJ010000010.1, read on the forward strand.
TCCAGCCGGTGATCCTCGACCGTGATCAGGTTGCCCGTCGTCGTGGCCGCCTCCACCAGCACCGCCGCGTCCACCGGCTTGACCGAGTACAGGTCGATCACGCCGACCGGGACGCCGGCCGCCTGCAGTTCCTCGGCCGCCGCCAGCGCCTCGTGCACCGTGATGCCCGCCGCCACGATCGTGGCCCGGTCGTCGGGCGAGCGCCGCAGCACCCGCGAGCCGCCCACCGGGAACCGTTCGCCCGGCGGGTAGATGACCGGGGTCTCCCCGCGCGTGGTGCGCAGGTAGGACACCCCTGACACGTCCGCCATCTCGACGGTCAGCGCCGCCGCCTGGTTGGCGTCGCACGGGTACAGCACCGTGCTGCCGTACACCGCCCGCATCATGGCCAGGTCCTCCAGGCCCATCTGCGAGGGGCCGTCCTCGCCGATCGAGACGCCGGCGTGCGAGCCGACCAGCCGGATCGACGCCTGGCTCACGCCGGCCATCCTGATGAAGTCGTGCGCCCTGGTCAGGAACGCCGCGAAGGTGGCCGCGTACGGGGTCCAGCCGCGTACCGACAGGCCGACGGCCGCCGCCACGAGCTGCTGCTCGGCGATGTACATCTCGAAGAAGCGCTCGGGGAACGCCTCACCGAACTCCTGGGTCTTGGTCGAGTCGGCCACCTCGCCGTCCAGCGCCACCACGTCGCCGCGGGCCGCGCCGAGCGCCGCCAGCGCCGCGCCGAACGCGCTTCTGGTCGCGGCCTTCCCGCCGACCTCGTACTCGGGCACCGTCGCCGGTCGCGTGTCGAAGTGGAACGGCTCCGCCCCGCCCTCCGGGGGGTGCACGTCCACCCGGACGCTGCGCGGGCCGCCCAGCTCGTCGATGGCCTTGTCGGGATCCTTGAGCGGCTTGCCGTGCGCGCCCTCCCGGTTCTCGACCTCGGTGACCCCCTCGCCCTTGCGGGTCTTGGCCAGGATCGCGGTGGGACGTCGGCGGGTGTTGCAGGCGTCCCCGAGCGCGAAGTCGATCTGCCCGGGATCGTGCCCGTCGATCTCGATCGTGTGCCAGCCGAAGGCGCCGAAGCGGCGCGCGTACGCCCCCGTGTCCCATCCGTGCCTGGTCGGGCCGCGTTGTCCCAGCCGGTTCACGTCCACGATCACGACCAGGTTGGCCAGCCCCTCGGCCCCCGCGTGCTCGGCCGCCTCCCAGATGGACCCCTCGGCCAGCTCACTGTCACCGCACAGCACCCACACCCGGTACGGCAACCGTTCCAGCCGTCCCGCCATGGCCACGCCCACGCCCACCGGCAACCCCTGCCCGAGCGAGCCCGTGGCGACGTCGACCCAGGGCAGCCGGGGGGTGGGGTGCCCCTCCAGCCTGCTTCCCCTGCGCCGGAACGACAGCAGCTCCTCGTCGTCGATGACCTTCGCCGCCTTGTAGAGCGAGTAGAGAAGGGGGGAGGCGTGGCCCTTGGAGAAGATCAGGTGGTCGTTGCCGGGGTTGTCGGGGCGGTCGAAGTCGTACCTGAGGTGGCAGGCGAACAGCACGGCCATCAGGTCCGCCGCCGACATGGACGAGGTGGGGTGCCCGGAACCGGCCGCCGCGGCGGCGCGTACGGAGTCGACGCGCAGTTGCGCGGCCAGTTCGGTCAAATACTGGAGATCGCGTTCAGGCATCAAGACCCTCCTCGTGAGTTTCACGCCGCCTACCCCCTGGGCGCGGCTTAACTCGGGCTTGACGCCACCTGACCCCATTTATCCACAGTTGAAACACCCCTCGCGGGGCGGCCCGGGTCGGGGTGTCAGGTGTCGAAGCGGCGGCGGGCCGCCTCGATCTCGCCGAGGTGGCGCTGCGTCCAGTGGCACATCGCGTCGACCGTCGCGCGCAGGGCCCGTCCCGGCTCGGTGAGGGTGTACTCCACCCGCGGCGGCACGGTCGGATACACCTCCCGCTCGACCAGCCCGTTGCGCTCCAGCATGCGCAGGTTCTGGGTGAGCATCTTGTGGCTGATGCCCTCGACCTGGTCGCGCAGCTCGCCGAACCGCAGGGTGCCCTCGCCGATGGCCTCGATGATCAGGAACGCCCACTTGTTGGCGACGTCCGAGAAGATCTCCCGTGCCAGGGAGTCGGCCCGTCTCAGGTCCGCATCGCCGTCCGGGCCCTTGAACTGCTTGGTCACCATGAGGTTCCCCAGTCACTGAAAAGTGCGTTCTTCCACGTCAGCGGACACTCTCCTACAGTTCCTCAGTAACCACAAGAGACTGTGAGGCGGCCGCGCACGCGTTCCGGCCGCCCGTGTTCCGAGGAGGCGCACCACCATGCCCGTCACCCTGCTGAACCCCGAGGGGCTGCCCGAGGTCGACGTCTACCACCAGGTGGCGGTCGCGTCGGGGACGAGGCTGGTCTTCGTCGCCGGCCAGGTCTCCTGGGACGCCGACGGCACCACGATCGGCGCCGGCGACCTCACCGCGCAGGTCGAGCAGTGCTACCTCAACATCGCCACCGCCCTGGCCGGAGCGGGCGGCACGTTCGACGACGTGGCGAAACTGACCGTCCACGTCGTGGACTGGACCCCCGACCGGATGGCCGCCCTCCTGGAGGGGATCTCCCGGGCGAAGGCGAAGCTGGGGGTGACGTCGACCCCACCGGCGACCCTGCTGGGAGTCGCCGCCCTGGCCGTCCCCGACCACCTGGTCGAGATCGAAGCCACCGCCCTCCTCCCCTGACCGGGCAATGCCGGAGGCGACGTACTGAGAACCAACTGAGAAACGTCGTTCAGAACCCACTTCTCAGTTTCTCTCAGTGAAGTGAAGCCCCCGCGACCCGGTGACGGGGGCGTCCTCGGCGAGATCCACGTCCTGTCCTGGGGGGCTCGCACGGTCCGTTGTGTGCGCCGAAGGTCGCCGAGGCCGGGATCGAGGAGCGGCGCGGCAAGTGGCACGGCATTCTGGCCGAGGGCGGGGACTCGATCCCCGGCGTCGCAGGCGCGCCGCTTCTACGCCGAGAACGGCCGCCTTCAGGCGCGGTCGTGGAGGGTGACCTGGTAGCCGTCGGGGTCGGCGAAGGTGAAGGTGCGGCCGAAGGGGCCGTCGATCGGTGCGGAGACGATGGTGTGACCGTCGGCGACGAGGGCGTCGTGGATGGCCTGGACGTCGGTGGCGTGCAGCCAGATCGAGGCGCCGATGCCGGGCTGGGCCACGGACGCGAGATCGGTGCCGGGGACGACGTCGCGCAGGGCGAACGCGATCGGCTTCGTCTCGAAGACGACGGCGTGCGGAGGCCCGGCCGGCGAGCGGACGAGGCCGAGGTAGCGCTCGTAGAACGCCTGTGAAGCGCCGAGGTCGCGCGCCTGGAGCGAGATGAAGTCGGGGCCGGTGACGGGCATGGTGATGCTCCTTCTCTTCATGTCAGGATACTGACACGCAGCAATGTATGTCAGAATACTGACATGAGTCAAAGCGGTGGCGGCATCGACCTGGACAAATCGCTGGGCTACCTGCTAAAAGAGGCTTCGAGCGCCCTGCGCGCAGCCATGGAGGAGGTGCTGCGGCCGCTCGGGATGACCGTGACGCACTACTCCTGCCTGGAACTGCTGGCCCAACGGCCGGGGCTGTCGAACTCCGAGCTCGCGCGTGGCGCGTTCGTGACCCGGCAGTCGATGAACGTGCTGCTCCAGGCCCTGGAGCGAGACGGCTACGTGACCAGGCCCGCGGCGGCGCCGGTCGGGAAGGCCCTTCCGGCGCGGCTCACGCCCAGCGGCCGGCGGAGCCTGGAGAAGGCGAGCGCGGCGGTCCGGTCCGTCGAGGTCAGAATGCTGGCCGGGATGAACGAGACCGAGCAGTCGGACGCCTTCCGGATCCTGCGGAGCATGATTCACTCCCTGCGCGACGGTGACGACGCATAGCTCGGCGCTCCGAGGTGGCCCGCCTTCGCCGCCGGGTCAGCGGTTGAGTCGGCGGGCCGCCGTGACCGCCGCGACCACGCCCCCCGCCGCCAGCATCACCGCGCGCCGGTGCTGGGACAGCCACAGCTGAGGGCTGTGACCGTGTGAGCGCTGGTCGAACGTCCCGTGCGCCCCGTAGTCCTTGTCCTCGTCGGCCGGCTCCCAGAGGTTGGACACCCCGCTCGGCTGCTTCTCGTCCGTCTGCTGGGACTTGATGCCGGTCCTGGCCAGGTACCGGTCCACGAGGGCGGGGGCGACGCGCTGGGCCAGGAGGGTGGCCGCGGTGCTGGCGCCCACCCAGTACTCCTTGCGTCCGGGGTGCTCGGCGGCGTAGACGATGGCGCGGGCCGCGACCTCCGGCTGGTAGATCGGGGGGACGGGCTGGGGGTGCCGCCGCAGCTTGGACAGGACCCACTCGAACTGAGGGGTGTTGACCGCCGGGAGCTGGACCAGCGTGACCTCGACGCCGCTGCGGTCGGCCAGGAGCTCGGTGCGCAGCGACTCGGTGAAGCCCTTGATGGCGTGCTTGGCCCCGCAGTACGCCGATTGCAGGGGGATGCCGCGGTGGCTCAGGGCCGAGCCGACCTGGACGATCGTCCCGGCGTTGCGGGGGCCCATGAGGTCGAGGGCGACCTTGGTGCCCCACACGTAGCCGAGGTACGTCACCGAAGTGGTACGGGCGTACTCATCCGGCGAGATGTCGGCGAACTTGGCGAACACCGAGGAGAAGGCGCAGTTGATCCAGACGGAGATCGGTCCCATCTCCGCCTCGACGCGTTCCGCCGCCGCCTTCACCTGCTCGTACTCGGCCACGTCCGCCTCGTAGACCCGCGCGTCCCCGCCCGCGGTCCCCACGTCCACGGCGGCCGCGCCGAGGCCCGCCTCGCCGCGTGCGACCAGGGCCACGCGGGCGCCGCGGGCGCCGAGTTCGCGCACCACCGCCCGTCCGACCCCGCCGCTGGCGCCCGTCACCACTACCACGCGTCCTCGAAGGGATGCCATGTCGACTGTCAGCCTGCCTCTCCCGTTCCTCGTTCCTTCTGCCGCCGGATCGCCAGGGCGATGTCGATGATCGTGACGATGAACAACACGATCGCGATCCCTGCCATCACCGGCGCACCCGCGATGAGCCCCAGCACCGTGAACGCGAAGAGGAACACCAGGATGAACGACCCCACCCTGATGTGCACCACGTCGCGCGGTGTGGCGGGCACCATGGGGTGCCCCTTGCGGTCACCCTGCTCGTACCATCTACCGTCATCCGTGTTCTCAGGCATACCGCTCACCTGCCCGTCCTGTTTGTTGCCTAACGTCCTGGGTAGCCGCCCTGCGTGCCCGAGCTGCGTCCGAGTGATCAGAGTGAGCCGGGGATCGTCAGGCGTCGCCGCGGGCGGGGCTTCAGCTACGAAGGACCGGACGGGCGGCCGGTGCGCGACAGCGCGACACTGCAGCGCATCCGGTCGCTCGTCATCCCCCCGGCGTGGAAGGACGTGTGGATCTGCCCCTCCCCGCGCGGCCACCTCCAGGCCGTCGGCACGGACGCGGCCGGACGCCGGCAGTACCGCTACCACGACCTCTGGCGCGAGCAGCAGGACAAGGCGAAGTTCGACCACGTGCTGGAGGTGGCCGAGCGCCTGCCCGCCTTCAGGCAGGCCGTGGACGACCGCCTCAAGGGCCGCGGCCTGACCAGGGACCGGGTGCTCGCCGCCGCCGCCCGCCTGCTGGACATCGGGTTCTTCAGGATCGGCGGCGAGAGTTACGACACCTACGGCCTGGCCACCCTGCGCATGGAGCACGTGACGTGCCGGAACGGCGTCGTGACCTGTGCCTACCAAGCCAAGGGGGACATCTCCCGCGAGGTCGAGGTGGCCGATCCGGGGGCGTGCACGGTGCTGCGTTCGCTCAAGGCGCTCGGCGCGGACGGCGAGCTGCTGCGCTACCGCCGTCCGAAAGGCGGGTGGGAGGACGTCAGGAGCGAGGACATCAACGACTACCTGCGCGAACTGATCGGGTACGAGGTCACCGCCAAGGACTTCCGCACCTGGCACGCGACCGTCCTGGCCGCCGTGGGCCTGGCGGTCTCCGGACACGCCCGGGGGAGCGGCACGGCCAGGAAGCGGGCGGTCACCCGGGTGATGCGGGAGGTGGCCGAGTATCTGGGCAACACGCCGACCGTGGCGCGGGCGTCGTACGTGGACCCGCGGGTGGTGGAGGCGTACGACCAGAACAGGACGATCGCCGCGGCCCTGACGGAGCTCGGAGCCGACACCGACTACGGCCAGCTCGCCACGCACGGGACGGTGGAACGGGCGGTCATAGACCTGATTCGCGCTGTTTGAGCCGTTAATCCCCGGGCATGCGGCGACAATGGAAGGAGACAGACGATGGAAGCTCCGCAGTACGTCGCGGCCCGCGTCCAACGGGCGCTGGCCGAGGACGGACGCACGAACGAGCTCGGCATACGGGTCGACGTCCGCGGCGACCAGTTGTTCCTGCGTGGTCAGGTGAGCGGAGCCGAGCAGCGCGACAGGCTCGGCCAGGTGGCGCGGGAGATCGCGCCCGATCTGCACCTGCACAACGAGATACGCGTGGTCGACGTCTCGGTGCCGGGGGAGGATGAGCATCTTGACTGACCTGCGAATAGCGGCGGTGGGCGACATCCACCTGGGCGAGGACGTCAGAGGCCAGTACCGGCGCAGGCTTGAGGGCATCGAGGAACGCGCCGACGTGTTCATGCTCGCGGGCGACCTCACCCGGCACGGCACGCTGGAGGAGGGGCGGCTCGTGGCCGACGAGCTGCGCGGCCTGCCCATCCCCACCGTGGCCGTCCTGGGCAACCACGACTACCACTCCGACCTGCAGTACGAGATCGCCGCCGAGCTGCGGGACGCCGGCGTCATCGTGCTCGACGACGATGGCACGGTGATCCAGTGCGGTGACCGGAAGCTGGGCGTGGTCGGCGGCAAGGGGTTCGGCGGCGGGTTCGCCGGCAAGAGCGCGAGCGAGTTCGGCGAGCGCGAGATCAAGAACTTCATCTCCCACACGCGCTACATCGCCGAGGCGTGGAAGATCGCGCTGAAGGAACTGGTGGCCGACCAGCGCGTGGTGCTGTCCCACTACTCCCCGATCAAGGAGACGCTGGAGGGCGAGCCGCTGGAGATCTACCCCTTCCTCGGCAGCTACCTGCTGGCCGAGGCGGTGGACACGGCGGGGGCCGACCTCATCCTGCACGGGCACGCCCACAAGGGCACGGAGAAGGGCACGACCTCGGGCGGCATCCGCGTCCGCAACGTCGCCCAGCCCGTCCTCGGCAAGGCGTACGGCGTCTACTGCCTGGAAGAGCCGGGCAACGACTACGACGACTGACGGACCTCACAGCACCCGTGCGGCGATGACGCACACGTCGTCGGTGGCGCTGTCGGCGCCGAGCCGCCGCAGCACGCAGTCGATCATCTGCTCGGGATCGTCCCCCTCGCACGCGTGCGAGGCCCGGACGAGCGCGGCGACCCCCGCGTCCAGATCCTGACCGCGCCGCTCCACGACGCCGTCGGTGTACATGAGCAGGGTGTCGCCGGGTTCGAGCTGCGTGACGGTCATGTCGAACTCGGCCGCGTCGAACGCCCCCAGCAGGGTGCCGGTGACCCCCTCGATCGGCTGCCCCTCGCCGTCCCTGATGAGGAGGGGCGGCGGGTGCCCGGCGTTGGTCCAGGCGAACGTGCGCCGCTCGGGGTCGAAGTGGCCGATGATCGCGGTGCCGGTGACGGTGATGCCCTCGTTGGAGTGCACGATGAGGTCGTTCAGCCAGGTGGCGAGCCGGCCCGCGGGAGCCCCCGTGTACGCCAGGCCGGCCAGCCCCGAGCGCATCTGCAGCATGATGCTCGCGGCGGTCAGGCCGTGGCCCATGGCGTCGCCGATGGCCAGCAGGACGCGGCCGTCGGTGATCAGACGGGCCTTGAACCAGTCGCCCCCGAGACTGGCCAGCTCCTCGCCCGGCAGGTAGCGCACGCCCACGCTGAGCCCCGGCAGGCTGATGAGCCCCCGGCGGATCGGCAGGATCGTGTCCTGGAGCTGGACGGTGATCCGGTGCTCCTGCTCGGCCCGTTCCTTCTCCTTGGTCGCCTGCTCGTGCGCCACGGCCAGCGCGCGTTCCCTGCGGCGGTTCTTGGTGACGTCCTGGACCAGGGAGCGGACCTTGATCGGCACGCCGTCCCCGTCGAGGATCGGCTCGCTGTAGACGCACAGGTGGCGCACACCGTGCCGGTGCTGGATGCGGAACTCGTTCTCCACGGCCTCGCGGAACTCCAGCAGCGTGCGGATCTGCTCGTCCATGAGCGGCAGGTCGTCGGCGACCACCACGCTGGGCAGCTCTTCCAGGGCCATCGGGCCGTCGGCGCGGTCGCGGCCGAACATCTCGTACATCTGCGGCGTCCACAGTGTGCGCTCGGTCGCCAGGTTCCACTCGCCCCAGCCCAGCTCGGCCAGGCGCTGCGCGCGTTCCCAGCCGGAGACCAGCAGTTCCTCGTCGTCGAGGATGCGCCAGGTCACCAGCAGGCCCTCGTCCACGCGCGAGGCACGCACGCTCAGGGTCGCCGGCCACAGCCGGTAGTCCATGGCCTCGACGAACTCCATCGGCATGTGGTGGAGGGGCTCGCCCGTCTCGTACACGGCGATGTAGTCGTCGAGCAGGCCCGAACCGGCCACGCCGGGGCTGACCGCCAGGAGGCGGCCCCCGGCCAGGTCGTCGGCCGTACGTCCGGCCGGGGTCCTGGCGTGCTTGTTGGCGGCCAGGACCAGGAAGTCGACGACGCGGCCCGCGTCGTCCTGGACGGGGGTGAGGAAGATGGCCGAGGCATGCACGCCCGCCAGCATGCCGTGCACCCACTGGGGCACCTCGGGCTGTTCGAGCTCCTGCTCGGGCAGCGGTTCGATGCCCCTGGCGACCTCGGTCAGCTCCAGACCGCTGTGCTGGGCCATCCTGGCGAGTTGCTCGGCGGCCTCGCCCGGGCGGATGTTGAGCCGGGTGGCCAGGCGGGCCGTGGCCTCGTCGAGGATGGCCTGGGTACGCAGGTGGCGGCGCAGGTGAGCGAGCTGCTCACGGACCCTTGCCGAAGCCGCGTTCATTTCGTAGCGGCTGAACGGCGGAAATCTGCTCACTCGCTCCCCATGCCCGATCAATCGGGATTGAGGGCTGATGCTGCTGATATTTCGGTAAACCTAGGTGTTCCGCTGGGCCGTTCTCGAGGTTCGGCCCAGCGGACGGTCGCGGACGGGGTCCAGGGCGGCGTCCGCCCTAGACATTGAAGATGCTGACCCCACCCGGCCCCACGAGGAAGCCGAGGACGATGAGCACGATCCCCCAGAGGAGGTCGCGCCGGGCCAGAATCACGTAGATCCCGGAGATGACGAGGATTACGGCGATGATCCAAAGCAAAGTAGCCATGCCACGGCAACTGCCCCCACGCGCGACTCCATAACATGTTTTTCTCCGCAGTAACGGGCAGGTGGGGATTCATGACGACATTCGGCTATTTCTTGTCGTGCGAGGAACACAGCCCCCAAGAACTGGTACGCCAGGCCAAGGCCGCCGAACGCGCGGGTTTCACGGCCTTGTGGATTTCCGACCACTTCCACCCCTGGCTGGACGAGCAGGGCCAGGCGCCCTTCGTCTGGTCCGTGATAGGCGCGCTGGCCGAGGCGACCTCCCTGCCCATCACCACAGCCGTCACCTGCCCGCTCGTCCGTACGCACCCGGTCGTCATCGCGCAGGCCGCCGCCACCACGGCGGCGCTCACCGGCGGACGCTTCAGGCTGGGCGTGGGCACCGGCGAGGCGCTGAACGAGCACGTCGTCGAGTCCCGCTGGCCGCCGCTCGACGAACGTCTGGAGATGCTCGAAGAGGCCGTCGGGCTGATGCGCGAGCTGTTCACCGGCAGGCTGGTGACCCACCGGGGCGCGCACTACCGCGTGGACACCGCCCGGCTCTACACGCTCCCCGACGAGCCCGCGCCCATCCTGATGTCGGGGTTCGGCGAGAAGTCGACGACGCTGGCCGGACGGCTGGCCGACGGCTACATCTCCACCGCGCCGGACGCGGGGTCGGTCACGATGTTCCGCGAGGCCGGCGGCGGGGACAAACCGGCGCTCGGCGGGCTCAAGGCCTGCTACGCCGCCGACGAGGCCACCGCGCGCAAGACCGTCCACCGCCTGTGGCCCACGCAGGGGATCAAGGGCGAGGCGTCGCAGCTCCTGCCGCTGCCACGCCATTTCGAGCAGCTCGCCGAGTCGGTCACCGAGGACGAGGCCGTGGGGGGCAGCCCGGTCGGCCCCGACCCCGAGGTCCACGCGCGGGCGATCAGGCAGTACGTGGACGCCGGCTTCGACGAGGTCTACGTCAACCAGATCGGCCCCGAGCAGGACGCCTTCTTCGACTTCTACGAGCGCGAAGTGCTCCCGAGGGTGCGCTAGCCGGCCGACTTCATCAGCTTGGCGTAACCGAGCTGCAGCCAGTCGGAGATGGCGACCGCGGTCATCGTGGCGCCGACGAGCCTGGTCACCCTGGGGGCGAAGACCAGGCCGACGGCGTACGCGGTGGCCGCCCACTGGGCCAGGCAGAACGGGCAGGCCAGCAGCTCGCCCATCGGCCCGCGCGGCTCCTCCTGGACCTCGGAGGGGCCGCCTTGGCCCTCGTACCTGGTGAAGGGCGCCCGCAGGGGGCTCATGACCGGGTCCTTGGCCAGGCGCCGGGAGACCTTGTGCGTGCAGGCCGCCATGAGCGCGAGGTCCAGGACCCCGACCCGCTCGGGCAGCTTCCTCTTGGTCAGCACGGTGGCCACCACCGCGCCGGCCACCCCCGCCCCGTACGTGGCGAGGATGCCCATGTAGCCGCCCAGCGGCCGATCGTGCCCGTTGCCGTACGCCCGTTCCGTCTTCTCCAGCATCTCGGTCATAGGGTGTGGCGCTACCCTCAACCCCCGTCCCTACGCCCTGTCCCTACGCGCTGTCCGCAACGCCTACATGACGATCGTGCGGGTAGCCCGGAACCATGAGCAGCCATGGCCATGCGGTCACCGACGCCATCCTTGACACGTTGAAGCGCGCGAGCTCCGGGCTGAAGGACGCCGGGGTGAAGTTCGCGCTGGCCGGCGGCTGCGCGGCCTACGCCAGAGGCGCCGCCCCCTCCCTGCACGACGTCGATTTCGTCCTCACCGAGCACGACGTGCCCGCCGCGCTGGAGGCCCTGCGCGGGCTGGGCTTCCAGACGGCCAAACCGCCGGAGGACTGGCTGGTCAAGGCGTACGACGAGGGCCGGCTGGTCGATCTGATCTTCCGGGTCTCCGACCACGAGATCACCGAGGAGTTGCTGGACCGGGCCGAGCCGCTGAAGGCGTCGGCGGTGATCGTGCCGGTGCTGGAGGCCACCGACCTGGTCATCTCGTGGCTGCTGCCGCTGTCGGAGCACGCCTGCGACTACGGCGCGCTGCTGGCCCAGGTGCGGGCGCTGCGCGAGCAGGTCGACTGGTCGAGGGTGGTGGCGGTGACGGCGGACTCGCCGTACGCGACGACGTTCGTCACGCTGCTGGAGCGGCTGGGCGTGCTGAGCGAGCCGGTGGTGGCCGGCGGCGAGAGCCGGTGGCCCTGACGGAGGCGGCCCGGAACGGGCGGAGGGCCGCGTCCTTTTCGGACGCGGCCCTCCTTCTAGGACGGACTGCCCTTCTGGGGCAGACGTCCAGGGTCACCCGCCGTAGCGGCCGTAGTAGTCACCCAGCCGCGTACGGTACTCGGGCTCCTTGTACCTGCCCTCGTCGAACTCGGGCGCGTCCTTGATCTCGGCCTTGGTGCGCGCGACGTGCACGTTGCGCTCCTGAGGGTCGATGCGCGTGACGACCTGCGCCGGCAGCATGACCTTCTTGCCGAAGATCCAGGGACCGGTGTCGACGATGATGTAGCTCTCGCCGACCTCGTACGTCGCCTCGTCGACGGACCCGATCTTCCCGTCGGTCGCCTGGACGTGGTACCCCACGAGATCCAGACTCTGACCCCGGTCATAGACGTCAGCACGATAGTTCCAGAGCTCCATTGGGCTCTCTTCCTCTCTTCTTCCGTCTTTTCTCGGGCAAGACCTCCGCTACCCGGACAGACTCCGGTAAACCCCCCACAAAGCGTCGGTGGTGGCGGATACGATCCGCGTCACGGACTGGAAAGGGGGCCGGATGACTGTCGGCGAAGCGCAGGAGTGGGCCCCCGCGGGCGTCGATGTCACGCGTCCCAGCGTGGCCCGCCTGCACGACTGCCTGCTGGGCGGCGTGGAGAACTTCTCCGTCGACCGTTCGGTGGCGCGCCGGCTCAAGGACGCCGTGCCCGAGGTGGTCGACCTGGTCTGGTGCAACCGGGCCTTCATCGGGCGGGTCGTCGACTTCCTCGTCCGCGAGGCGGGCATCAGGCAGATCATCGACCTCGGCGCCGGGCTGCCCACCATCGAGAACACGCACGAGGTCGCCCAGTTCGCCGACCCCCGTACCAGGGTCGTCTACGTCGACCTCGACCCCATGGTCGAGCCGCACGCCCGCGCCATCCTGAGCGGCAACCCCAACGCCACCGCGATCACCGCCGACGCCCGCGACGTCGAGGCCGTGCTCGGCCACCCCGAGCTGGGCCGCCTGATCGACCTCGACCAGCCCACGGCCCTGCTCGCCGTCGGGCTGCTGCACCTGTTCCCCGACGCCGACGACCCCCGCGGCCTGGTCCGGCGGTACGTCGCCGAGCTCGCCCCTGGCAGCCACCTGGCCGTCTCCAACATGCTCGCCTCCGAGAACCCCAAGGCCAAGGCCCTGGAGACCCTGCTCCAGGCCACCATGGGCACCGGCCACTTCCGCGACCGGACGGCGATCGAGGCGTACTTCGACGGGCTCGTCCTGGTCGAGCCCGGGGTGGTGCACTTCCCGGAATGGCACCCCGACGAGCGGCTGCCCGGCCCGCTGGCCCCCTGGGAGGAACTGCTGCTGGGCGGCGTGGCCCGCAAGCCGTAATCCCGGTGCGCCTCACGATCGGTGACGGCTAGGGTGTCGCCCATGCCGCGTCGTCTCCTCATCTGCTCCCCGCCGCCCGCCCTCTAGCGGGCGGCGGCGTTCCAGGAATTTCCGGGTCTGACGGATCCGGGGGTGGTTGCTGCCCGCACACGGGCCCATTCCGACCACTCCATCCGGAGAACTCCTGTCATGACCCCTGTCTCCGCCCGCCGTGGCGCCGTCTACGTCTCCGTGGCCGCCACCGCCTGGGGCACCGGCGGCGCCGCCGGCGCGCTGCTGTTCGAGTCCGGCCATCTCGGTCCCGTCGGCGTCTCCTTCTGGCGTTACCTGCTCGGCGCCGCCTTCCTCCTCGCGCTCACCCGCCGCCCGTGGCGCCCGCGGCGGCTCACCTGGCACGTGCTGCCGGTCGGGGCCGGCATGGCCGTCTACCAGACGGCGTACTTCGCGGCCATCGCCGGCTCCGGCGTCGCGGTCGCGACCGTCGTGACCATGGGCGCCACGCCGATCTTCACCGCGATCGGCGGGTGCCTGCTGCTGCGCGAGCCGCTGGGACCGGTCGCCCGCGCCGCGCTGGCCGCCGCGCCGGCCGGGCTCGTCCTGCTCACCTGGGAGTCCGTCGTCCGGGCCGAGGCCGGGGCCGGCATCGGGTACGCCCTGCTCTCGGCCGCCGGGTACGCCGGCGTGACGCTCTTCTCCCGGCGCCACAGGACCGACCCGCAGGGCACGGCCGTCGGCGGCTTCGTGGTCGGGGCGGCCTGCCTGGCGCCCTTCGCCCTGCCGGCGGGCGTGCTGCCCGAGCTGAGCGTGTCGTCGGCGGCGCTGCTGCTCTACCTGGGCGCGGTCCCCACGGCCCTGGCCTACGGCCTGTTCTTCCGCGCGCTCACCGCGCTGCCCGCCACCACGGTCTCGATCATCTCGCTCGGCGAGGCGGCCGGGGCGGCGCTGATCGGCGTCGTGCTGTTCGGTGAACGGCTCACGCCGCTCGCGTGGGGCGGGTGCGCGCTGCTGCTCGCCGCCGTCGCGGTTCTCGCGCTGAAAGCGGACACGGAGATGTGAGGTCCAGGGCCCGTGATGAGTTAAGGTCCGGTACGGCGACGCTTGCCGTATCGTCGCTCCGCTCCCTCATTTCGGCTTAAGGGAACGGCGCCGGCGAAACGTGCGTTGGAGGAACTGTGGCCTCGATAAAGGGAATGTTCAGGAACCTCCTGGATCGTCCGGGCGGGGTGAACCTGACCCCCTATCTGAAGATCGTCAAGGCGGCCGACGAGCGCGCCGGCCGCATCGGGAAGCTCGAAGAGCTGCCGACGCCGGCCATGGACGATCTGGCCGAGTTCTGCGCCGTGGTGCGCGAGGCCGCCGACCGCACCCTCGGGCTCAGGCCGTACGACGTGCAGTTGCTGGGCACGCTCGCCCTGCTCGACGGCAAGGTGGCCGAGATGGCGACCGGCGAGGGCAAGACCCTGTCGGGCGCCATGGCCGCCGCCGGTTACGCGTTGCAGGGCAAGCGCGTCCACGTGATGTCCGTCAACGACTACCTGGCCAGGCGCGACGCCGAGTGGATGGGCCCGCTCTACGAGTCGCTCGGCGTCACCGTGGGCTGGATCGACCAGAACTCCACCCCGGAGGAGCGCCGCGCCGCCTACGCCAAGGATGTCACGTACGGGCCGGTCAGCGAGATCGGGTTCGACGTGCTGCGCGACCGGCTGCGCACCGACCCCGCCGAGATCATCGTGCCCGCGCCCGAGGTGGCGCTGATCGACGAGGCCGACTCCGTTCTGGTCGACGAGGCCAGGGTGCCGCTGGTGATGGCCGGCGCGGCCGACCCCGGCAGCGCGGTGCCGGAGATGGCGGCGCTGGTCCGCACGCTGGTCCGCGGCTACCACTACGAGATCGACGAGCAGGCGCGCAACGTCTACCTCACCCCCAAGGGCGCCGACAGCGTCGAGAACATCCTGGGCGTCGAGCTCTACGACGAGCACGAGCCCGGCACCCTCATCGAGCTCAACCTCGCGCTGCACGCCCACGCGCTGCTCGCCCGCGACGTCGACTACATCGTCCGCGACGGCAGGGTGCAGCTCATCAACCCCTCGCGCGGCCGGGTGGCGCTGCTCCAGCGCTGGCCCGACGGGCTCCAGGCGGCCGTGGAGGCCAAGGAGGCGCTGCCGCCGAGCGAGAAGGGCGAGATCCTCGACTCGATCACCGTCCAGGGGCTGATCCGCCGCTACCCGCAGATCTGCGGCATGACGGGCACCGCCGTCGCGGTCAACGAGCAGCTCGGCGAGTTCTACGGCCTCAAGGTCGCGGTCATCCCGTCCAACCGGCCGTGCGTGCGGCAGGACGAGCCCGACCGCATCTACCCGACCGTCCCCGACAAGGACGCCGCGCTGGTCGAGGAGATCCAGGAGGTGCACGAGACGGGCCGGCCGATCCTCATCGGCACCCTCGACGTGGCCGAGTCGGAGAACCTCGCCAAGCTGCTGCAACGCCGCGGCATGGAACCGGTCGTGCTCAACGCCAAGAACGACGCCGAAGAGGCCACGATCATCGCCAGGGCGGGCGAGCGCGGCGCGATCACCGTCTCCACCCAGATGGCCGGCCGCGGCACCGACATCCGGCTCGGCGAGGGCGTGGCCGAGCTCGGCGGCCTCTACGTGATCGGCTCGGGCCGCCACGCCAGCAGCCGCCTCGACGACCAGCTTCGCGGCCGGGCCGGCCGTCAGGGCGACCCCGGCGGCTCGGTCTTCTTCGTCAGCATGACCGACGATCTGATCACCCAGTTCGTCCCCGACGAGCGCCCGCCCGCCGCCGACCCCGACGGCCTGGTGCGCCACCGGCGCGGCGCGTACATCGTGGGCCACGCCCAGCGGGTCGCCGAGGGCGTCAACCTGGAGATCCACCGCAACACCTGGCGCTACACCCGCCTGCTCGAACACCAGCGTGAGCTGATCCTCGAATGGCGTGACAAGGTCCTGCACGGCGACGCCGCCGCCAAGGCGCTGGCCGAGGCCGACGCCGGGCGCTGGGCCGAGCTGCCCGAGGACACCAGGGACGAGACGGCCCGCCAGATCGTCCTGCACGCCATCGACACCTGCTGGACCGAGCACCTGGCCTTCCTCAACGACCTGCGCGAGGGCATCCACCTGCGCGCGCTGGGCCGGATGAGCCCGGTCGACGAGTTCCAACGGGAGGCCGTGGCCGAGTACAAGGCGCTGCAGGCCGAGGTCGAACGCCGCTCGCTGGAGTCCTTCGAGGCCCCCGAGCCCGACCTCAAGCGCCCGTCGGCCACGTGGACGTACCTGGTGCAGGACAACCCGTTCGGCACGGAATGGGACCGGATCCTCAAGCGCGTGACGGCCGCCACGCGTCGCGGCTGACCGGCCGGGCGTACCTGACAGAAGATGACAGGTACGCCTGCCAGCATGGACACATGACGACGAAAGCCAAGCTCATCGCCTTCACCATCGACTGCGACGACCCCCGGAAGCTGGCCGCCTTCTACCACGAGGTGAC
Source organism: Nonomuraea sp. NPDC047529 (assembly GCF_040642995.1). Lineage (NCBI taxonomy): Bacteria > Bacillati > Actinomycetota > Actinomycetes > Streptosporangiales > Streptosporangiaceae > Nonomuraea > Nonomuraea sp. NPDC047529. The sequence continues at coordinate 57,861 of NZ_JBEYTJ010000010.1, forward strand.
CGGCTTCGAGATCCAGTACTCGGAGGAGGAGTACGCGGCGATCGGCGACGGCTCCACCAACATCTACTTCGGCCGCGTCCCCGGTTACAAGCCGGGCACCTGGCCCAGCCCGGACAAGAAGTTCCACTTCGACTTCCGCGTCCCGGACCTGGACAAGGCGGTCGAGGAGTACATCGCGCTCGGGGCGGTCAAGCCGGAGTTCCAGCCGGGCGTCACGGAGGAGGGCACGCGCTGGATCGTGCTGCAGGACCCGGAGGGGCACCTGTTCTGCGTGGTTCCCGAGCAATCGTAAGCGCCGTGACGCCCCCGCGGAGGGCCAAGGATCAGCAACATGTTCGTGCAGGTGACAGCCGCATTTAGGTGATTAATCAGCCTAAAGAAGGATGGTAGTGCTCTGCTCGGCTCCTAAGCTGGAGCAATGCTCCTGCACGGATCCTTGCCCCTGCGCGGGCGCCGATGACCTGGGTCGGACTGCTCATCGCGCTGGCCGGAGCGCTGGGATACGCCCTCGGCGCCGCCCTCCAACAGTACGAGGCCGTGTCGGCGGGCGCCTCCCTCAAGCTGGTCCGGCGTCCCCGCTGGTGGATCGGCGGCGTGATCGGCTTCGCCGGGGCGTGCCTGCACGCCGTGGCGCTCAGTTTCGCGCCCCTGGTGGCCGTGCAGCCGATCAGCGTGGCCACCCTGGTGTTCGCGGTGCCGCTGGCCGCCTTCATGTACGGGCGCAAGCCGTACCGGGCGGAGATCCTCGGCTCGATCGCCGTGGCGGTGGGCCTGCTCTGGCTCATGCTGCTGGTGCCGCAGCACAACGTCGTCCCTCGGCTGAGCAGCGGCGCCGCGCTCGGCTTCCTGGGCGTCATCGCGGCGGTCGCGCTGGTCTCGCAGCTGCTCGCGCGGCGCTTCCACGGGCCGGCGCGGGCGCTGCTGCTCTCGGTGGGCGCGGGCGTGGTGACGGCCAGCGTCTCGACGTTCGTCCGGGTGGTCGGCGGCGGGCTGGAGGGGGAGTGGGGCCGGCTGATCCACTGGTTCACGCTGGCCGTGCCGGTGCTGCTGGTCTGCGCCGTGGTGCTGCTCCAGCGCTCGTACGCGGTCGGCTACTTCGGCATCGCCTACGCCGGCGTCCAGGTCATCGACCCGATCACGTCGGTGCTGGCGGGGGCGATCCTGCTCGGCGAACCGCTGCCCACCAGCCCGTCCACGGCGATCCCCGCCCTGCTGGCCGGGGCGCTCACCATCGGCGGCACGATCACCCTGGGCCGCCTCACCCCCGACCACTCCAAGCCCGCCCCCGCCCCCGCTCCCGTGCCGCCGGTGCTCACCTCGGCGACGGTGGCCGCCGAGGCTGCGTCCCAGGCGGCGTCCAAGGCTGACTCCGAGGGCGCGGTCACCGGTCAGCGGCCCGCGTCCGGTCAGTGACCGCCTCCACCGGCGGACGCCAGGACAGCACGTCGTCCATCGAACGCAGCATCAGCTCGGGGCTGACCCGGCCCGCCACGGTGACGGCGAGGTCGCGCAGCCGTACGGCGACGGGGTTGCGCACCTTGGTCACCCGGCAGATCGTCATCGACTGCCGCACCACGGCCGACGTGCGCGCCAGCCGGGCGGCGGTGTAGGCGGCGAGGTCGCCGCCCGCCAGGTGCGCGAGCACCACGGCGTCCTCCAGCGCCTGGCAGGCGCCCTGGCCCAGGTTCGGGGTCATCGGATGGGCGGCGTCGCCCACCAGCGCCACTTTGCCCTGGTGGAGGGCGGGAAGCGGCGTCTTGAGGTAGTACACGTCGTTGCGGATGATCCGGGCGGGGTCGGCGGCCCGCAGCAGCGCCGGGATCGGCTCGTGCCAGCCGCCGAACCTGCGCAACAGCTCCTCCCGCTCGTCCCCGTGGGTGGCGCCCGCCGGTGACAGGTCGGTGGCGTACAGGTAGACCAGGTCGTCGGCGAGCTGGTGGACGCCGAACACGAGCCCCCTTCCCCAGCTCTCCGACCGGGGGATCGCCAGATCGCCGCGCGGGACGAGCGCCCGCCACGCCGTGACCCCCGCGTACGCCGGTCCCGGATGCCCGGGGAAGAGCGCCCGCCGCGTCGCCGAGTGGATGCCGTCGGCGCCCACGACGAGGTCGGCCTCGATCTCGCCCGCGTCCGTGCGCACGATCCCCCGCCCGGCGTCCACGCCCGTCACGGTGGTGCCCAGCCGCAGGACGCCCGGCCCCAGGGCGTCGGCGAGCACGTCCATCAGCGTGGCCCGCAGCATGACGACCACCGAGTCCCCGTAGCGGGCGTCGGCGTGGTCGGTGGTGGTGCGCGTCAGCCAGCGGCCGTCGGCCCGGCGCACGCCGAGCGGGCCCTCCACCGTGGACAGCTCGCGCACCCGGTCGCCCAGGCCCAGCGTGTCGAGCGCCTTCAGGGCGTTGGCGGCGATCGCGAGCCCCGATCCGACGGGCTCGACGGCGGCCACCCGCTCCAGGACGCTCACCTCCCACCCCTTGCGGCGCAGCGCCACGCCGCCGGCCAGCCCTCCGATGCCGCCGCCGATCACCACAGCCTTGGGCATGATCGCCTCCTTGGTTACTACGTCTGTAGTGTCACCGTACTACATCTGTAGTTCGGTGACACTACCCCTGTAGTATTCGGTCCGTGAAACGAGCGGAGACCGTCGCCGACACGGCCATCACCCTGCTGGCCGAGCGAGGCATGCGCGGCCTGACCCACCGCGCCGTGGACGAGGCGGCCGGGCTGCCGCCCGGATCGACGTCCAACCTGGCCCGCACCCGGGCCGCGCTGCTGGAGCTGACCCTGTCCCGGCTCACCGAGCTGGAGATGGAGGTCATGGCCCCGGCGTACGAGCCGGGGCCGCTCACCCTCGACGGCCTGCCCGCCCGGATGGCCGAGGTGCTGCGCGTGCAGCTGGACGACCGCCGGCGCACCCTGGCCCGCTACGAACTGGCCCTGGAGGCCACCAGACGTCCCGAACTGCGCGAGATCTACGACCGGGCGGGTCGCCGGTTCCGCGACCCGGCGCTCGCCATGCTGGCCGCCCTGGGGTCGAAGGACCCGGTGCGCCACGCCCGCCAGCTCGTGGCCTTCGGGGAGGGGCTGATGTTCGACGCGATCGCGGGCGCGGGCGCCGTGCCCACCCTCGACGAGCTCACCCTCGCGATGGCGGACCTGCTCGCCGGCATGCTGCGTGACGAAGGCCCCGGACTGCGTGAGGAAGGCGCCGGACTGCGTGGCGAAGGCGCCGGCGGATAGGACCGCCGGCGCCTGCATCGCCGGTTCATGGCCTGTTCATGGCCTGTGCCGCGGTCTGTGCGCGACCTGCCGGCGGCCTAGTCGTCGCCGCCCGCGTCCTGGCCGTCCCTCGCGTGCTTGCCGCCGCGAGGCTCCCGGTGGTCGTCGGCCGCGCCGGCCTCGGGCGACTCGTCCTTGGGGGGTGCCTCATGCCTGCCCATACGGGGGGAACTCTCCTTCTCGTCGAACAACAGCTCACGGTGACCGTATGACTACAGTTACGTGCCCGGCAAGGGGTTGGTTCACGATCCACGGCACGAATTCGAGAAATATTCGCGTATATCCGGAAATCAGCCGGGACAGGTCGCGCGGTAGGGCACCTCGGGCAGGTGGCGGGCCCAGTCCGCCGCCGACAGGCCCCCGTAGCGGGCGCAGACCGCCGACGCCGGGTCACCGGACGCGGGCGAGGGGGCCAGGTCCAGCGTGAGCACCGTCCCGCCCGCGGCCAGCACGCGCGCCGTGCGCCCGTCGCCCGCGAGCACCGCCCGCGCCGGCTGGTCCGCGCCGCCCACCGGCACCTGGCGCTCGGCCAGCAACGTGCGGTCGGGCACGCGCCACACCCGCACCCGGTCGTTGTCCGTCCCGGCCAGCAGCCGGCCGTCCGGGCTGAAGCGCAGGTGGCCGGGGGAGGGCCGCAGGCGGGTGCCGAGCACGGGCACGCCGTCCAGGTCGTAGATCTGGATGCCGGTCTCCTCGGCGATGGCCACCCGCTCGCCGTCGGGCGCGAACGTCGTGTACTCCCACGGCATGCGGTCCAGCCAGGGCGCGGGGGTGACGCGGCCGCCGCGCCTGATCGCCGAACGCCGGCCCTCGAACGTCAGCGCCACCCGGTCGCCGGGACCGGCCACGGCGTACTCGCCGACGAAGGCCGCCCGGCGGGCCCGCAGGTCCCAGGCCCACCGCTCGCCCGACTGCCCGGCCGCCGCGAACAGCAGCCCGCCACCCGGACTGAACCAGGCCGACTGCTCGCCCGGCGCGCCCAGCCCCCTCCCGAACGGCGGCCCGACGCCCCGCCCCGACGCGGTGTCCCACAGGTACGACCGGTCCACGCCCACGAACGCCAGCGTGCGCCCGTCGGGGGACCAGGCCATCGCCCGCACGCTCTGCTCGGGACCGTTCGTCTCGGCCAGCCGGCGGCGCCCGGGGACGTCGTAGACGCGTACCGTGGCGCCGGTCAGCGTGGCGAGCCGGGAGCCGTCGTCGCTGATCGCGTACAACGAGTGCGGCCCGGCCTCCGGGGCGGTGAAGACGTCCACGGCCGGGTCGGCCGCCGCCGCCGTCAGCGCCCGCCGCGCCTGCGGCACCTGGGCCAGCCGCCAGGCCGCCAGGCTCAGCCGGCGCGCGGTCACCGGGTCGGCCACCCGCAGCGCCTCGGCCCGCGACGCGGCCACCTTGGCCATCGCCTGCTCCAGCCGCCCGTCGGCGGCCCCGCGCTGCCACAGCGCGAGCAGCGCCGCCAGCACCGCGACCGCCAGCAGCCCCGCCATGAGCGCCCGCCGCCTGCGCGCCCCGCCGCGGGCCCGTCCGAGGCCCTCGTCCAGGAAGGTCTGCTCGCCGGCGCTCAGGGTGACCCGCCGCCGCCCGCCGGCCGCCCACGCCAGCGCCCGGTCGAGGGGCTCGCCCTGGTAGAGGTCGGACTCGCGGCGCCCGCCCGCGTCCCAGGCCCGCGCCGCCCGGGCCAGCTCCCGGTGCACGGCCAGGCCGTCCCGCTCGCTGTCCAGCCACTCGTGCAGGCGCGGCCAGGCCCGCAGCAGCGCCGCGTACGTGATCGTCAGGGGCCCCCGGTCGGCGATCGTCAGGATGCCGGCCTTCCCGTACGTCTCCAGGACCCGGTCGATCGCGGCCACCTCGTCGGGGGCGCGTCCGGCGACCAGGTCGTCGCGGAGTGCGGGGGCCACGGTGTCGCCGCCGGAGTCGTCGAGCCCGACCAGGCGGAGGAAGACTTCGGGCACCAGATCCTGGTCTGCCCGGCAGAGCTGGAGGTAGATCGCCTCGGCGCGGGCGCCGAGCGGCGGGTCGTCGACGGGCTCGGGCGGCAGCAGGCGGCCGAGCTGCGACTGAGGGGCGTCGAGCAGGGACATGAGCAGGCCGCGGGCATCCGGGCGCTGCTCGGGGTCGTCGTGGAGCGCGGCGGCGACCAGGCCGCGTAACAGCCGGTCGAGGCGCTCCCCGTTGCCTAATCGCTCGGTGAGCCCGTACGCGGCGAACAGCAGGACGCGCCCCCACGCCTGGACGTCACCGGCCGGGCCCGCCTCGGCGTCGGCCAGCCCCAGCCCCACCAGGCGCGGCCCGTCGGCGCCTAAGATGATCTTGTCGGGCGTGAGCGATCCGTGCACCGCCCCCGCCTCGTGCACCGCGGCCAGCGCGGTGGCCGTGGCGGCGGCCAGGCGGTAGAGGTCGTCGCCGGCGAAGGGGCCGTGCCGGTCGACGACCTGGCGCAGCGTCGGCCCCTCGATGTACTCGCTGACCAGATACGGCGGATCGCCCTGCGGGCACGCCTCGACCAGCCGCGCGGCGTGCACCGACCGCACCTCCCTGACCTGTGCGTACGCGCCCGGCCCGGGCAGGTGGAGCGCATGGCGACCGCCCGACTCGTCGTAGGCCTCGCGGACGGTCGTCCGCCCGCCGCCGTCGAGCCGGGCGCCGAGCCAGTAGCCTCCCAGCCGATCAGTCATGCGGGATTAGATGCCGCCTTCCGTTCAGCGGTTCAGTCGAGCCCGGTGCTCCGGCCACTCCTCTTCGAGGATGCCGAAATAGACCGTGTCGCGCCAGGTGCCGTCGGGCCTTCTGCGGTGGCGGCGCAGGGTGCCCTCGTGCACGCCGCCGATGCGCCGGATCGCGGCCTGGGAACGCAGGTTCAGCACGTCGGTCTTGAGCAGGACGCGGTTGTAGCCGAGGCCGAAGGCGTGGTCGAGCAGCAGCAGCTTGCAGTTGGTGTTCAGCGCGGTGCGCCAGTGGGCGCGGCCGTACCAGGTCCAGCCGATCTCGACGCTGTCGTCGAAGCCGGGCACGTCGATGTAGGTCGTCCAGCCGCCCGGCCGTCCGGTCTCCTTGGGGATCACCGCGAACGGCACGTGCTGGTCGTCGCCGATGAGCGCGCGGGCGGTCCTGGCCAGGTCCTCCTCGGTGCGCGGGGTGGCGATCGACAGCCAGCGCCACAGCTCGTCGTCCCCGCCTCCGGCGGCGAACAGGTCCGGAACGTGTTCCAGGGTGAGGGGCTGGAGGCGCACGACGTCGTTCTCCAGCACCACGGGCGCGGGCAGCTTGGCGGTCATGCCGCCACGATAGGACGCGAGCCCGTCGCAGGTTGACGGCCACCTGGCGGTTTTTGCGGGGAACCACCTGTCGACAGCCATACCGGCCGGTCGGTAGGCTCACCGGCATGGACTTCGCCTTCGACACCGTCACCGAGGACCTGCGCGAGCGCCTGCTCCGCTTCATGGACGAATGCGTCTATCCGGCCGAGCCCGCCTTCGAGGAGCAGGCCGCGGCCGCCGGCTGGAGCCCGCCACCGCTGCTCGACGACCTCAAGGACGAGGCGAGGAAGCGCGGCCTGTGGAACCTGTTCCTGCCGGGCGCGCACGGCGCCGGCCTGACGAACCTCCAGTACGCCCCGCTGGCCGAGATCATGGGCCGCAGTCCCGGCATCGCCCCCACCGCCACCAACTGCGCCGCCCCCGACACCGGCAACATGGAAGTGTTGTCGATGTTCGGCAGCGAGTGGCAGCGCGACGAGTGGCTGCGCCCGCTGCTCGACGGCGAGATCCGCTCGGCCTTCGCGATGACCGAGCCCGACGTCGCCTCCTCCGACGCCACCAACATCGCCACCTCGATCGTCCGCGACGGCGGCGAGTACGTCATCAACGGCCGCAAGTGGTTCATCTCCGGCGCGATGAACCCCAACTGCAAGATCTTCATCGTCATGGGCAAGACCAACCGCGACGCGCCCAAGCACCGGCAGCAGAGCATGGTCCTGGTGCCGCGCGACACCCCGGGGCTGCACGTCAAGCGCGGGATGCACGTCTTCGGCTACACCGACGCCGACCACGGCGGCCACGCCGAGGTGATCTTCGAGGACGTGCGCGTCCCGGCCGACAACCTGATCGGCGAGGAGGGCGGCGGCTTCGCCATCGCGCAGGCCAGGCTCGGCCCCGGCCGCATCCACCACTGCATGCGCCTGATCGGCATGGCCGAGCGCGCGGTCGAGCTGATGTGCGAGCGGGCCCTGGCCAGGACGGCGTTCGGCAAGCCGATCGCCCAGCAGGGTGTGGTCCAGGACTGGATCGCCGAGTCCCGGATCAGGATCGAGCAGCTCCGCCTGCTGGTGCTCAAGACCGCCTGGCTCATGGACACCGTGGGCAACCAGGGCGCCCACACCGAGATCCAGGCCATCAAGATCTCCACCCCGGTCACCGTCGAATGGATCCTGGACAAGGCCATCCAGGTGCACGGCGCGGGCGGCGTCTCCCAGGACTTCCCGCTGGCCGCGCTCTGGGCGGGCGCCCGCTCCCTGCGCCTGGCCGACGGCCCCGACGAGGTCCACAAGCGGTCCCTGGCCTATCGCGAGCTGAAGAGGTTCATGTGAACGAAGCGCAGATCAAGGAGCGCGTGCGCGCGTTCCTGGGCGAGCACGACCCCGACGGGGACCGGCTGGAGTTCCTGCGGGCCAGGTTCGACGCCGGGCTGGCCTGGGTCTGGTTCCCCGAAGGGCTCGGCGGCCTCGGCGCGGCCAGGGAGCTGCAGCAGGTGGTCGAGCACGAGCTGGCCGGCACGCCGCAGATCAACAGCGGCGTCCAGGGCATCGGCCTGGGCATGGCCGCGCCGACGATCCTGGCGTTCGGCACGCAGGAGCAGAGACGGCGCTTCCTGCGCCCGCTGTGGACCGGCGAGGAGATCTGGTGCCAGCTCTTCAGCGAGCCCGGCGCCGGCTCCGACCTGGCCACCCTCGCCACCCGCGCGGTCAGGGACGGCGACGAGTGGGTGGTCGACGGCCAGAAGGTGTGGACGTCGGGCGCCCACCACTCGCGATGGGCGATCCTGGTCACCCGCACCGACCCGGACGTGCCCAAGCACCGCGGCATGACGTACTTCGTCTGCGACATGCACGCCCCCGGCGTCGAGGTGCGGCCGCTGCGGCAGATCACCGGCGAGGCCGAGTTCAACGAGGTGTTCCTGACCGGCGTGCGGCTCTCCGACGACCTGCGGCTGGGCGAGGTCGGTGACGGCTGGCGGGTCGCGCAGACCACGCTGATGAACGAGCGCGTCGCGATCGGCGGCGCGCCCGTGCGGCGCGGCGGCGGCATGGTCGGCGCGGTGCTGGCGGCCTGGCGCGAGCACCCCGAGCTGCGCACCCACGACCTGCACCAGCGGCTGCTGGCGCTGTGGGTGGAGGCCGAGGTGACCCGCCTGTCCGGGGCCCGGCTGCGCGAGCAGCTCGCCGCCGGGCAGCCCGGTCCCGAGGGCTCGGGCATGAAGTTGTCGTTCGCCCGGCTCAATCAGGCGCTGTCCGGCTTCGACGTCGAGCTCCGCCGCGACCTGGGCTACGACGACTGGACGTTCCGCCGCTCGGAGGACGTCGACTTCTACGGCCGCGGCCCCGGCTACCGCTACCTGCGGGCCAAGGGCAACTCGATCGAGGGCGGCACGTCCGAGATCCTGCGCAACATCATCTCCGAACGGGTGCTCGGCCTGCCCTCCGAGCCCCGCGTCGACAAGGACGTGCCCTGGAAGGACCTGCCGCGATGACCCTGCTCTACTCCGAGGTCGAGGAGGAGCTGCGCGCGGCCGTGCGCGGCCTGCTCGCCGACCGCTGCCCGCCGGCCGCGGTGCTCGGGCGCGTCGAGTCCGAGCCTTACGACCTGGACCTGTGGAAGACGCTGGCGGGCGAGATCGGGGTCGCCGGCCTCCTCGTCCCCGAGGAGCTGGGCGGCGCGGGCGCGTCGGCCAGCGAGGTGGCCGTCGTGCTGGAGGAGCTGGGCCGGGCCGTGGCGCCCGTGCCGTTCCTGACCAGCGCGGTGCTGGCCACGCGGGCGCTGCTGCCCACCGGTGACGCCCTGCTCGGCGAGCTGGCCGAGGGGCGCAGGACGGCGGCGCTGGTCGTGTCGTTCGCGGCCTCGCCGTACCGGCCGGGGCGCGGGTCGTCGCTGCGGCCGGCGGGCGGGCGGCTGTCCGGGACCGTCACCGGCGTGGCCGGAGCGGACGTCGCCGACGTGCTCCTGGTGCCCTTCGAGGGCAGGCTGTACGAGGTCGAGGGCGCCACCGTCGAGGTCGTGCCCTCGCTCGACCTGACCAGGCCGGTCGCCACCGTCACCCTCGCCGGGGCGCCGGCCCGCGACGTGGGGGAGTGCGACCTGGCCGGCGTGCTGAGGTTCGGGGCCGGGCTGCTGGCCTCCGAACAGGTCGGCGTGGCCGAGTGGTGTCTCGACACGACGCTCGCCTACGTCAAGGAGCGCCACCAGTTCGCCCGGCCGGTCGGCTCGTTCCAGGCGATCAAGCACCGGCTGGCCGACCTCTGGCTGGACGTGGTCAGGGCCAGGGCCGCCGCCCGCGCCGCGGCCGCCGATCCCGGGGACATCGCGGTCGCGGTGGCGCAGTCGTGGAACGCGGGGGTGGCGGTGCACGCCGCCGAGGAGGCGGTCCAGCTCCACGGCGGGATCGGGATGACCTGGGAGCATCCCGTGCATCTGTATCTCAAGCGCGCCAAGGCCACCGAGATCGCGCTCGGCACCCCCGGAGACCACCGGGAGGCGCTGGCCTCACTCGCCGGCGTCCCCGGCCCCGAGGGAGTTCAGCAGTAGGTCGGCGAAGTGCCTGCCCACCTGGGCGCCGGTCAGCGGCCCGTCGGTGTGGAACCAGGTGCCCAGGTGGTGCACCGAGCCGAAGAAGTAGTCGACGACCAGCTCGGCGGGCACCCGGTCGCTGAGGACGCCCGTGCGCTGCCCCTCGGCGACCAGGCCGCGGAAGCGCTCGTGGTAGCGGCGGCGCTCGGCGCGCACGGTCTTCTGCTTCTCGGTCGCGAGCAGGTGCATCGACCTGAAGAAGATCTTGGAGTCGTCCAGGTTCGCGGTCGTCGTCTCCACGACGTCGGCCGCGGCCCGGTGCAGCCGCTCGCGGACCGTGCCCGGACCGTCGGCGATGCGCGTCAGGCGGTCCATCTGCATGCGGAGCAGGCGGGCGTAGATCTCGTGCAGCAGATCGTCTTTTGAGTCAAAATAGTGGTACATGGCGCCCTTGGTGACGCCGGCCGCCAGGACGATCTCCTGGACCGAGGTCCCCTCGAATCCGCGGGCCGCGAACAGCCGGGTAGCCTCGGCGAGCAACCGCTGCCGAACGGGTTCTTCCTTCACTTCGTCCCCCTAGTCACCGCCATAGCATACCGACTGGTCGGTTGACGGTCTTGCGGGTTCTATTTACGTCACCTTAGGCTCGCCTTGGTTCAAGCATGGGTATCACTTAGACCGGTGAGGATCTTCGGAGTGGCAGATCCTGAAGGTTTCTACTGACTCGGGGAGTTTGCCGTGCCCGGTGGCTCTATCTACGTGCAGCAGGACGAGAAGTACACAGGCTCATCCCCGCAGTGGTGGTACGAGAAGTTCTGGCGTGAGGACGCGCCCAACCGGCGCCGGTCCCGGTACGTCAAGGCGGGCGTGGGCGCGGTGGCCGGCGTCCTGCTCGCGCTGCGGTTCGGCTCGGAGTTCATCCTGTTCTGGGGAGCCGTCACCGCCGGTCTGGTGGCCGCCGTCGACTGGTTCATCGACTGGCGCTCGTTCCGCGCGACGGCCGTCTGGCGCGGCGCCCGGCGCGGCGAGCTGATCACCGGACGGCTGCTGCGCAGGCAGCTGGCCAGGCGCGGCTACCAGGTGCTCGACGGCCGCGCGATCCGCGACCAGGCCTCCATCGACCACCTCGTGATCGGCCCGACGGGCATCTGGGTCATCGACAACGAGTCCTGGAGCCCCGACACCGAGATCGGCTGCTACAACGGCAGGCTGTTCTTCAGCGAGAAGTACGGCAGCAAATGGGCCAAGCCGCTCGTCGACACCGCCGAGGCGTTCGCCGAACTGCTGACCCGCGAGACCGGGATCGAGGTCACGATCTCGCCCATGCTGGCCGTCCACTGCGGGCTGCTGCCGCGCGGCGGCGTCGTGGTCGGCGAGGGCCTCGCGCTGATCAAGCCGCGCCTGGTCTCCCGGCGGATCAGGGCGGTCGAGGGCGTGGTGTTCACCGAGCAGCAGGTCGAGCTGCTGACCCGCACTGCGGCCAGGGAGCTGCAGAAGGTCTGACCGCCGTCAGGCCAGGGTCTCGATGAACGCGGTGAGCTGGGCGACGTTCCGGCACTCGTGCATCTCGACCACGGTGCCGTACTCGCTGGCGACCGAGTCGCCGGTGTCCCATTGCGGCCTGGGCTCGGGGTTGAGCCAGTAGGCGTGGCGGGCCCCCGACGTCAGGCGCCTGAGCACGTCGAGGGCGGGCGGCTGGTAGTTGGAGCGGGCGTCGCCGAGGATCAGCAGCGAGGTCCGCGGGCCGATGGCGTCGGCATGGCGTTCGGCGAAGCCTTCCAGGGCGTGGCCGTAGTTCGTCCGGCCGAAGCGCACCATGTCGGCCTCGTCCGCCAGCCTCGTCATGGCCTCCACGACGTCCGCGCCGGGCACGAAGAAGCGGGTGATCTCGTCCACCCGGTCCACGAACCCGAACGCCCGCACCTTCGTGAACTGCTCCCGCAGCGCGTACGTCAGCAGCAGCGTGAAGTGGGCGAACGACGATACCGAGTCGCTGGTGTCGCAGAGGATGACCAGCTCGGGTTTGTGCGGCCGGGGCGGCTTGAAGTGCGTGGTCAGCGGCACGCCGCCGCTCTGCAGCGAGGCCCGCACGGTCCGCCGGAAGTCCAGCCGCCCCCTGCGCCCCTTCCTGTGCTTGATCGTCAGCCGCGCGGCCAGCCGCCTGGCCAGCGGGTAGACCTCCTTGCGCAGCCTGGCCAGGTCGGCCCTGGTGATGCGGAGGAAGTCGATCTGGTCGAGCGGCGGGCGCACGGCCGAGCGGGCGATGCGCTCGATGCCCGAGTCCTCGGCGATGCGGCGGCGCACGTCGGTGGCCACGGCCTCCTCGAACCGCCGGATGTTGCCGTTGACGCGCTGCCGCACGGTCTTCTCGGCCAGCCCGCCGCGTTCCTGCCCGGCCAGCACGTTCGCCAGGATGCGGGCCATCAGCGTCTCGGGGGACAGGGCGCGCAGGACGCTGTAGGAGAACCAGTTCTGGCGGCCGGGCCCGGTGGTCTGCTGGCGGCCGAACCGCTCGACCATGGCCTGGGCGAACTCCCGCAGCTCGGCGTCCGTGCTGCCGGTGAGCAGCCCGGCCAGGCGGTCGCGCAGCTCGGTCACCGGGGCCGTCCGCGGGTCGAGCCCTGCGTCGCCGGGGCGCGGGGCGTGCATACCGGTCGTGGACGACGGGAACCACAGGTCGAACAGCACGTCGAAGCCGGGACGGTAGGCCGGCTTCTTGACCAGCGTGGCAGCGTAGGCGGCGCGCAGCGACTCGCGCTCGCTCAGGTCGATCACCCGCAGCGCGCGGGCCGCGTCGAGCCCCTCGGCGAGCGACACCGGCAGGCCCGCCTCGCGCAGCGCGTGCACGAACCCGACATGCCGGTCCACCAGCGACATGCGCTCAGGCATCCGGCAGCCCCAGCTCCTTGATCGCCCGCGTCTGGTCGGAGGCGTGCTTGAGCACCACGCCCAGCGTCCCGGCCACCGTCGCCTCGTCCAGCTCCTCCCGGCCGAGGGCCAGCAGCGTGTTGGCCCAGTCGACGGTCTCGGCGACCGACGGCGCCTTCTTCAGCTCCAGCGCCCGCATGGTCGCGACCGTCCTGGCGAGCTGCTCGGCCAGGTCGGCCCGGATGGTCGGCACCTGCGCGAGCACGATGTCGCGCTCCCGCTCCGGCGTCGGGTACTCGATGTGCAGGTAGAGGCAGCGCCGCTTGAGCGCCTCGGACAGCTCGCGGGTGGCGTTGGAGGTGAGCAGCACGAACGGTTTGCGGGTGGCGGCGATCGTGCCCAGCTCGGGGATGGTGACCTGGAAGTCGGACAGCAGCTCCAGCAGCAGCCCCTCGACCTCGACATCGGCCTTGTCGGTCTCGTCGATCAGCAGCACGGTGGGGTCGGCCGACCTGATCGCCTTCAGCAGGGGGCGTTCCAGCAGGAACTCCTCGGTGAAGATGTCGTCGTCGGCGCTGGTCGCCTGGATGCGGAGCAGCTGCTTCTTGTAGTTCCACTCGTACAGCGCGCGGGCCTCGTCGAGCCCCTCGTAACACTGGAGGCGGACCAGCTCGGACCCGGTCGCCTGGGCCACGGCCTTGGCGAGCTGCGTCTTGCCCACGCCGGCGGGCCCTTCGACCAGCAGCGGCTTGCCCAGCGCGGCGGCGAGGAACACCGAGGTGGAGATGGCGTCGTCGGAGAGGTAGTCCACGGCGGCGAGCCGCGCCGTCACGTCGGCGGGCGAGTCGAACATCGATGCTCCCTGTCTGCAGGCCGAACTTTATTCTAGCGGCAGGAGTCCATCCGAGGTCGATTCGACCAACATGCGGATCACCGGTATATTCCTCTCTGCAAGCGCCGCTAGCTCAGTTGGTTAGAGCAGCTGACTCTTAATCAGCGGGTCCGGGGTTCGAGTCCCTGGCGGCGCACCGCACGAAAGCCCCAGTTCAGTACGCTGAGCTGGGGCTTTCTCGTTTTCCTCGTGGCTCTGGTCGAACCGCTGAAGGTGTGAGTCGCCTGCCTCCCCGGGCCCGTTATGCAATCTTTGCTTGCGGCCATGAGGAAGCTGCGTAATATGAACGTTCATATTGCTGAGCCCTGTTATCCCCGGTCAGCCGCACACTCCCCCCTTCGTCATGCCTAGATAAGCCTCCAGAGGATATGAACGTTCAAATTTGTGCCGCGCCATCCGGCTACCTCGACTTCGCCCGGCTGGGGCCGCTCTCCCGCGCGGTCGCGGCGGTCCTGGCCGAGTCGGCCCACCGCCGCGTCGGCGACATGCCGCTGGCCTGGTTCGAGGAGCAGGCGGCGCGGACGCGCTCGGCGGCGGCGCGGCTGCTGCGGGCGGCCGAGCACGAAGTGGCGTTCGTCTCCTCCACCAGCCACGGGCTGTTCGCCGCCGCCGCCGCGCTGCCCGGAGAGGGCGTGGTGCTGCTGCCCCGGGGTGAGTTCCCCGCGAACGTCTACCCCTGGCTGCGGTTCGAGGGGCGCGGCGGGCTCCGGGTGCGGTGGATCGACGAAGTGCGCCTCACCCCCCAGGTGCTGGCCGAGCACCTGGACGCGTCGGTGCGGGCACTCGCGGTCAGCGCGGTCGACGCGCTCACCGGCTACCCGGCGCCGCTGGGCGCGCTGAAGGAGGTGCTCGGGCCGGGACGCGTGCTGGTCGTGGACGCGATCCAGGGGCTGGGCGCCGTGCCGCTGGAGGTGGAGGCCGCCGACGTGCTGGTCTCCGGCGGGCAGAAGTGGCTGCGCGCCGGATGGGGGGCGGCGCTCTTCCTGGCCCGCGACCGCGTCGCCGGGCTGATGGCGCCGGGGCTCGGCGGGTGGTCGGGGGTCGAGGGCCCGCTGGCGGGGCCCGCGCCCCGGCCGCCGCTCGCGGGAGCGGCCGCGCACACGATGACCAATCCCGACTATTCCGGCGTCGCCGCCCTGGGCGTCGCGATCGAGCTGGTCCTGGAGGCCGGCGTCGCGGAGATCGGCCGCAGGACGGCCGATCGGCTGGGTGAGCTGCTCGACACGGCCCGCGCCGCCGGGGCACGGGTGCTGCTGGACGCGCCCGCCGGCGCCAGCGGGCCGGCGCCGCCCGGCGCCAGGCCCGGCCCCGGACGTGGCGCCGCGGTGTGGAGCGGCATCGGGTCCTTCACGATGCCCGGCCAGGATCCGGCGGCCGTCCATGCCGCGCTGACCGCCGCCGGGCTCACCACGACTCTGCGGGGCGAGTGGATCCGTCTCTCGCCCCACGCCACCACCTCGGGCGAGGCCGTACAGCGTCTGGCCGCCGCCCTGCACCCCCCGAGAAAGGAATCGTCATGAACCGACCTCTCGTCATGGTCGTCTCCGCGACTCTCGCTCTGGCCGTCACGGCTTGCGGCGGCGGGGGCGGGAGCGACCAGAAGTCCGCCGGTCCCGTGAAGATCACGGTCTGGAGCTGGAAGCCCGCCTCCGACGGGCTGGCCTCGGTGGCCAAGGACTTCGAGCAGGCGAACCCCGGCATCAAGATCGACGTCCAGGTGGTCGGGAACCCCGCGATCTGGGAGAAGATCACGGTGGGGATGGCCGCGGGAGGCAAGGGCCTGGGGGACGTCCTGCACATCGGCATCGACTACCTGCCCGGATACATGGAGAAGTTCCCCGGCGGGCTGGCGGACCTGAGCGAGCTGGGCGCCGACAAGTACAAGGACGCCTTCGCCGAGGGCCTGTGGCCGACGGTCACCGGCAAGGACGGCAAGGCGTACGCGATGCCGTGGGAGGTCAACCCGGTCGGGTTCTTCTACCGTTCGGACCTGTTCGACAAGGCAGGCATCGACGCCGCGGCGATCAGGACCTGGGACGACGCGATCGAGGCCGGCAAGAAGCTCAAGGAGAAGACGGGCGCCTATCTGATCGGCCTGAACAAGCCGGCGGCCGGCAGCGTGGACATGGACCTCTTCCAGTCGCTGCTGCAGCAGCAGGGCGCCTTCTACTTCGACCGTCAGGGAGCGGTCACGCTCTCCTCGGCGCCCGCCGTGCAGGCGATGACCCTGATCAAGAAGATGAACGACGCCGGGATCGTCGCCGACACCTCCGGCGAGGGGACGCGGAAGAAGCTGATCAGCGAGGACAAGGTCGCGGTGCTGCCATGGGCGGCTTGGGGGGTCGGCTACATCCCCGAGACGTGGCCGAAGCAGAAGGGGCTCTGGCGCGTCATGCAGCCGCCGGCCGTCGTGCCGGGCGGCAAGCGCACCGCGATCGTCAACTCCACGTACCTGTCGGTCTCCGGAACCAGCCCGCACAAGGCGGAGGCGTTCAAGTTCCTTGAGTACGCGCTGACCAGGCCCGAGGTCATCAACAAGATGTTCGAGGACGGCGGGGTCTTCCCCGCTCTGACCGCCGCCTACGCCGACCCGCGGTTCACCGCCAGGACGGACTACTACGGCGGGCAGCCCGCGCTCAAGACCTTCGTGGACGCGCTGGGCGAGGGCGCGGACGCCACCTACTACTCCGGCGACTACGCCCGCGCGCTGAAGATCGCCAGTGACGCGCAGACCCAGGTCCTGCTGAAGGGCGCCGACCCGGCCGCCGCGCTGAGCCAGGCGGCCCAGCAGTTGTCCCAGCAGTCCGGCAGGAAGCTCGCGGGATGACCGCCCGCCTGCTCACCAGGAGAAACGTTCCGTACTTCCTGGTGCTGCCCGCGCTGCTCGGCTTCGTCTGCTTCAAGGCCTATCCGATCCTGGCGGCGGCCTACATCAGCCTGACGACCGGCGCCGGGGCGGCGCGTTCCTTCGCCGGACTGGACAACTACGTCAGGCTGGTGAACGACCCGCTGTTCTGGACGTCGTTGGGGAACACGGCGCTGATCCTCGTCGTCCAGGTCCCGATCATGCTGATCCTCGCGCTGCTGCTGGCGCTGGGCCTCAACTCCAAGCTCGTACGGCTGCGCGCCCTGTGGCGGCTCGGCGTCTTCATGCCCTCGCTGACCGGCCTGGTCGCCTACGGCGTGATGTTCTCGGTGATCCTCAGCAAGGACTCCGGCCTGCTGAATTGGCTGCTCGGCCTCTTCGGCGTCAGCCCGATCGACTGGCTGGGCAGCCCCTTCTGGGCGCGAATCGCCATCGTCATCGCGCTGACCTGGCACTACTGCGGCTACAACGCGGTGATCTACCTGGCCGGGCTGCAGAGCATCGCGAAGGAGCTGTACGAGGCGGCGATGGTCGACGGCGCGGGAGCGGTCCGCCGCTTCTGGTCGATCACCGTCCCGCAACTGCGGCCGATCCTGCTGCTGACGATCGTGCTGTCGGCGATCGGCACGCTGCAACTGTTCGACGAGCCGTTCGTGCTCACCGGCGGCGGCCCGGACAACTCCACCCTGACGATCTCCCTCTACCTGTACCAGAACGGCTTCCGCTACTTCGACTTCGGTTACGCCTCGGCGATCGCCTACGCGCTCACGCTGATCGTGGCCGGCTTCGGGCTGGTGCAGCTCAAGCTCACCGGAGGCAGGAAATGAAGGGCTGGCTGCTGACCTTCGCGCTCGCCGCGTGCTTCGCCCTGTGCGTCGGCCCGTTCTACTGGCTGACCATGGCGGCCACGCACGCCAACGCCGACATCTTCGGCGCCACGCCCACGTTCTCGCCGGGCGACCAGCTCGGAGCGAACACCGCGAAGCTGGAGGAGTCCATCGGCCTGCTCCACGTGCTGGGGAACACGCTGCTCGTGGCGGCCGTCCAGACGTCGATCGCGCTGGTCGTGGCGTTGCTGGCGGGCTACGCGTTCGCCAAGTTCGAGTTCCGTGGCAGGAACGTCTTCTTCGTCCTGCTGCTGTCGACGCTGGTGATCCCGGGCGGCGTCACCATCATCCCGATCTTCGAGATGATGAACGACCTCGGGCTGATCGACACCTTCCCGGCGCTCATCCTGCCGAACCTGACCGTTCCGTTCGGGATCTTCCTCATCCGGCAGTCGCTGCAGGCCGTACCCGACGAGTTGCTCGACGCGGCGCGCGTGGACGGGGCGGGGGAGCTCCGGGTGCTGTGGCGGGTGGTGGTGCCGGTCATGCGGCCCGCGCTCGCGGCGTTGGCGGTCTTCCTGTTCCTCGGCGCGTGGAACGACTTCCTGTGGCCGCTGATCGCGCTGCGCACGCCCGAGATGTTCACCCTGCCGGTCGCGCTGGCCACCCTCCAGGGGCTGGCCAGGACCGACTTCGGCCAGGTGATGGTGGGCACCGCGATCTCCGCGCTGCCCATGATGATCCTCTTCCTCATCCTTCAGAAACAGTTCATCTCCGGCCTGCTGGCCGGGGCCACGAAAGGTTGACCATGCAGATCTGGGAGCCGCACGCCCTCGGGGAGACGACCGTCGTCCGCGCGGGCGAGGTCGAGGTGGCGATAGCCGGTACGGAGGCGATCACGGTCACCCCGGTCGCGCCGGACGTCTGGCTGATCGACGCCCCCGAAGGGAACGCGGCGCAGTGGAAACTGCCGTGCGTCAACGCCGCGGCCTTCTGGACGCCGGGCTCGGGCACCCGCTGGATCCCGCCGATCTGGAGCTCTCCGACGGCGGCCGGGCTGATCTCCGGCGCGCCCGTCGTCAGCCTCGTCGGCACGGCGGGGGCCAACCTGTGCACAGTGGCCCTGGCCTCGGTGACCGGCAGCTTCACCGGCGGCGTGATCGAGGAGACCGGCGAGTTCGTCTTCACCGTGCAGGGCGAGGGGCTGCGGATACGGCTGGACCTGTCGGATCGGCAGTTCTCCGCGGCGCTGACCGAGGTCGCCGGATGGTGGCAGGAGGGCCGCGACCTGCCGCCCACGCCGCGTCAGGCCAGGCTGCCCGTGTACTCGACCTGGTACAGCATGCACCAGGAGGTCTCGCGGGAGTCGGTGGAGCTCCAGGCCCGTCTGGCGAAGGAGCTGGGCTGCGCCACGATGATCGTGGACGACGGGTGGCAGACGGCCGACCGGTCGCGGGGGTACGCCTTCTGCGGCGACTGGGAGCCCAACATCTCCGACATCGGGCAGCACATCCAGCGGGTCCAGAGCGACGGCATGGCCTACCTGCTGTGGTACGCGCTGCCGTTCGTGGGCAAGGACAACGCCGCGTTCGAGCGTTTCGAGGGGAAGTTCCTGCGCTACCTCGACCACATGGACGCGGCCGTCCTCGACCCGCGTCACCCCGAGGTGCGCGCGTTCCTCGTCGACAAGCTGGCGCGAGCGGTGGAGGAGTGGGGCGCGGACGGCCTGAAGATCGACTTCATCGACCGTTTCGGTACCGACGAAGGGGTGGCGGAGCTGCTGCGCGAGCTCGACGTCAGGCTCCGGGCGGCGAAGCCGGACGTGCTGATCGAGCACCGCCAGCCGTACACGAGCCCGGGTCTGTGGCCGTACGCGAACATGGTCAGGGCGGTGGACTGCCCGCTCAGCCCGCAGGAGAACCGGCAGCGGACGATCGACCTGCGGCTGACCGCCGGACCTCAGGCCGTGCACTCGGACATGATCCTCTGGCATCCGGACGAGTCCGCCGAGCAGGTCGCGGTGCACCTGATCAACGTGCTCTTCTCGGTGCCGCAGATCTCCGTGGACCTGGCGGCCCAGCGGCCCGACCAGCTCGCCGCCATCCGGTTCTGGCTGGGCGTCTTCCGGCGCCACCTCGCCACGCTGCAGCTCGGCGTGCTGGAACCGCACGGGGTCGAGCACGGATACCCGCTGGTGCGGGCCTACAGTGAGGAGAACGAGGTCGTGGCCCGGTACGCTGCCCTGCCTGTGGACGTGCCGGAGATCGCAGAGCTGCTCGTGGCCAACGCCG
This sequence comes from Nonomuraea sp. NPDC047529, assembly GCF_040642995.1. NCBI lineage: Bacteria > Bacillati > Actinomycetota > Actinomycetes > Streptosporangiales > Streptosporangiaceae > Nonomuraea > Nonomuraea sp. NPDC047529. The sequence goes on from NZ_JBEYTJ010000010.1 coordinate 77,663, forward strand.
CCCCCGACACCCGCGTCGTCCTGCACGGGCGGGGTGTCGCGACGGCCGAGGTCCGCGACTGCGGCGGGCGGCTCGTGAGCGAGAGCGAGCTGCGCTTCACCTCCGGCGCGAGCGTGGTCGAGGTACCCGTGGGGGGCCTGCTGACGGTGAGGAGAGACTGAGTGGCGGCACGCCGTGGGATCACCATCGAGGACGTCGCCCGCGCGGCGGGCGTGTCCCGCCAGACGATCTCCAACGCGCTCAACGCCCCCCAGCGGCTCAAGCCGGAGACGCTGGAACGGGTGACCCGGCTGATCGAGGAGCTCGGCTACCGGCCCGACCAGTCGGCGCGCAGCCTCAAGTCGGGCACCAGGCGCATAATCGCCTACCCGACGCCGGTGGACGACCCCGCCAACCCCAACCCGCTGATGGGCGGGTTCCTGGAGGCCGTGGTGGCCTCGGCCGGTGAGGTCGGCTACCGGATCCTGCTGCTGCGGCCGCGCCCGGGCCAGAGTCAGGAGCAGGCACTGGACGAGGTGATCGCGGCCCGCACCGTGGACGCCTTCCTGCTGTCGGACGTGATGCGTGACGACCCCAGGGTCGCGCACCTGACCGCGGCGGGGTTCCCGTTCGCCGCGTTCGGCAGGACGATGCCGGACCAGCCGCAGTCGTGGGTGGACGTCGACAGCGTTCAGGCGGTCATCGAGCTGGTCGGGCTGCTGGCCGCCAGGGGGCATCGGCGCGTGGCCTTCCTGGCCTCCGTCGGCGCGCAACCGTGGATGGAGGACCGCAGAGACGGCTTCCGCGCCGGCGTCCGCAGGCACGGCCTGGTGGGGCAGGAGTTCTCCGCGCCGGGCGACGGCCCCGCGGAGCTCGTCACGGTCACCCGTGAGCTGCTGCGCGGCCGCAACCGCCCGACGGCCGTCGTGGCCGCCGGTGACTGGCTCGCGCTCGGCGTCTACGCCGCGGCCAGGGAGGAGGGCATCGAGATCGGCGCCGATCTCGCTCTGGCCGCCTTCGACGACCTTCCCCTCACCGCGTTCCTCCATCCCGCCCTGACCACGGTACGGCTGCCGCTCCAGCGCATCGCGCGGGCGCTGATCGGCCGTCTGATCCGGACGGTGGAGGACGGCGCGACCCCTCAGGCGGGGCTGCTGCTGCCCGGGGAGCTGGTGATCCGTCCCAGCATCGGCCCATGATGCGCATCGGCTCGGCCAGCTCCGAGCTGGTCGCGATGTTCGAGTGGGCCCGGGCGAGGGCGCTGCGCCTGCGGCACGAGGGCGGCTCGTGGGGCCCCGTCGACGTCGACGAGCACCGGCCCGCGGGGACGGGACAGAGCCGCTACCTGCCCTCCTACTGGGCGGGTTACGCACACCGCAGCGGCTTCTACGCCCGCGACTTCGCCCACCAGATCGTCGGCGCGCACCTGCTCGGCATGGCCGAGGCCAACCTCACCATGCTGCGCTGCTTCGCCGCCTCGGCCACCCCCGAGCACGGCTTCCACCCGGTGTGGGCGTTCAACTTCGACGGCTCCTACCTGTCCATCGACTACCGCGGCCCCGACTCCTTCGTCCGCGAGCTGCCCGCGGTGTACGAGCTGGTGGAGAAGGCCGGGACCGCCTACCGATGGACCTGGGACCGCGCCTACGTCGAGGATCCCGTGCTGTGGTCCTACTACCGCAACGCGGTGACGGAGATCGTGCCGCGTGCCACCGGAAGGGGGATCTTCCAGGGCGTGGCCAGCTACAACGAGCTGGCCGGCGAGCACCTGGCGGAGGCGGGAGACTCCGTCGGCTCCCGGTATCAGGCATACCTGGCGATGAGCGCCCTGAGCCGGGCCCGCGGCCTGGACGGCGAGGACTTCGCCTGCCGGGCCGCCGAGCTGAGGCGACACTTCAACGAGGTCTGGAGTGTCGGCGAGAACCCCGCGGACCTGGTGCGCGGCTACACCGTGGACGGCGTCCCCGTCACCGGATGGGGCTGTGAGAACAGCTGGTTCATGCCGCTCAAGGACCTCATCGAGCCAGGTCCGCGCAACGAGGCCTACCTCGACTTCATCGACGGCCAAGCCGCCGGCCCCGAGCGTCCCCGCAACATCGAGGCCTACACGTACCTGCCCGACACCTTCTTCCGTCACGACAGGAACGCGGCCGCCTGGCGCTGGATGCGGCACGTCTTCGACCGGCGTGCGGAACCGCACGTCGCGGGCGGCCTCAACGGCGACTACCCGGAGGTGTCCTTCACGCTCGTCAGCCAGGTCGTCGAGGGCCTGCTCGGCGTCACACCCGACGTGAACGCCTTGACCACGCTGTCCCACCTGCCCGACGACATCGCCTGGGCCGAGGTCTCGGGCATCCCCTTGGGCGACGGGACGATCACCGTCCGGCACGACGGCAGGACCGCCACCACGCTCACCAACACCTCCAGCGACACCACCTACCGCTGGGAGGCCCGCTTCCCGGACGCCCCCGCCGTGGTCACGCAGGTCGCACCGGGACAGAGCGCCCTGGTCACCGCTCCCGGCCGTCCAGGGTGAGAGCGGGCACGGCCGGCCTCCCGAAGGGGTGGCCGGCCGGGTGGGCCGTCTGCCGCCTATTCGAAGAGGGACGGGTCTCCGGTGCCGCGACGAAGGATCTCGGGCGCATCCTGTGAGAGGTCCACGACGGTCGTCGGCGTGGCGCCGCATTCCCCCGAATCGATGACGGCGTCCACCATGTGGTCGAGGCTCTCCTTGATCTCCCAGCCCTGCGTCGAGGGCTCGGTCTCGCCGGGCAGGATCAGCGTGCTCGACACCAGCGGTTCGCCGAGCTCGGCCAGCAGCGCCTGGGTGACGACGTGATCGGGGATCCGGACGCCGACGGTCTTCTTCCGGGGATGCAGCAACCGCCGCGGCACCTCCTTGGTCGCCGGCAGGATGAACGTGTACCCGCCCGGAGTCGCCGCCTTGACCAGCCGGAACACCGCGTTGCTCACATGAACGAACTGGCCGAACTGCGCGAAGTCCTTGCAGACCAGGGTGAAGTGATGATCGCTGCCGAGGTGCCGGATCTCTCTGATCCGGTCGAGGCCGTCCTTGTTGCCCAGCCGGCACCCCAGCGCGTAGCACGAGTCCGTCGGGTACGCGATCAGCCCGTCGGCATGCAGGGTCTCGACCACCTGGCCGATCAGGCGAGGCTGGGGATTGTCAGGGTGCAGGTCGAAGTACTTGGCCACGCATCGGATCATAGGAGCACGTACCTCCACGCGTGACACGTGGCCCGGCCCGTACGGCCGAGTCACATACCGGGCGCGGATCATCTACGGGCGGGACGGGCGGCGGAGGCGTAAGCCGGTGAGGGCGGCGGCGAGGACCAGCGAGCCGGCCAGCACCAGCGCCCGCCCGTCGGGGCCCGCCTCGCCCCCGCCGCCGGTGTCCGCGCCGCCCGTCGGCGTCGCGGCGGGCGTCTTCTCCGGGGTCTCGGCCGGGGGCGTGCTTTCGGGGGCCGGAGTGTCTGTGGCGTCGGTGGCGCCCGGAGCGGTGGTGACGGTCAGGGGGTACGACGCCGGCGCGTCCTTGTCCTGGAGTTCGCACTCGATCAGGCGCTGCTGCGGGGTCGGCCCGAAGTTGACGGACGCGGGCCGGACCGTGCCGGTCCCCGGATGCCGGGGCGTGGTCCGCAGCTCGACCGTGTCCCGGGGGAGGGGGATGACCGCTCCCGGGACGATCAGGCCGGGGCTGCCGACGCCCGTCGCCGAGGTCAGCCGGTCGATGCCGCTGACGGCGGCGTAGGCGTACAGCTTGATCTCGCCGGTCAGGCCGGTGGCGGGGGCGCGCAGTTCGGCGCCCTCGACGTACGAGCCGCGCCAGCCGATGATCATCTGCCGGCCCACGGATGCGGTGGCGGGCACAGTGAGCTTGATGTCCATCTTGACGATCTGCGTCTCGTTCGTACCGGCGGTCTTGCACGTGTACGCCGCCACCGTGCCGCTCTCGGGCGCGGGCGTGGCGAACAGCAGGACGGCCAGGGGCAGGATCAGTGGCAGGTGCTGTGCGGCGCCGGTTCTGTCGGACCCGGCTGGTATCCATGGCTCCCATCAAGATGATCACGCTGGACGGCGGAGGCCCCGGGCTCTCGTGGAGAACGCGCAACTGAAGGTAATCGGTCTGCAACAATTCGTGCATGGCGATGTTGCGGTCAGTCAATGGCCTGCCCCACCACGGGGCCGGCGAGCTGGGGCGGGTGGCTCACGGCGCGCTGACCGGCCCCTCCGAGTCGGCCGGGTGGCCGAGGCTGTTCCTCGGCTACAACACCCTCCCCGACCCGCCGTTCCCGCTGGTCGGCTACCTGCAGTACGAGCTGGCGCAGCCGGGCGGGCTCGGCCTGCCCGCGTTGCTGCGCATGATGGCCGAGTCGATGCGGGCCCAGCCCGTCCCGCCCGAGGACGCCTTCGACGAGTCGCGGCGGCGGGTGGCGACGGCGATGCGGGTCGACGCGCTGGTGGTGGTCGCCCCCGCGCATGCCCTCGCGCCCGCCGAGGGCGAGGGCGCGTGGAGACCTCCGGCGTACCGGGAGGGGCCGCGCAGGCCCGCCGCGGCGCACCGGGAGGGCGCGTGGGAGCCCGCGGCGGCCCTGGCGGTCGACCGCGAGGGCGCGAGGGTGCTGCTGGTGGCCGGTCGGAGCGCCGAGGGCGGCCGCATCGGGCCGAGGCGGCCCGCGGAGGAGCCCGACGCCACGCTGGCCGGCCTGCTGGGCGAGGTGCTCGACGCCCAGCACGCCTGGACCAAGGCGGCCTTCGCGCTCTGACGCGGCGCGGCGAAGGCGTCGATGAGCCGGACGCATCCCCGGGCCCCGACTACTCTCCTTTGGAAGGGCATGTCTGGTGGTGGAGGGATTCGTGACGGTCAACGGGGCTGCGAGCCGCGAGACGTCTCCTGCTGCGGCGGCGTCCGGTGAGGCGGTCGGCCGGGTCCTGGGCACCCAGGCCGCCTCGCCGCTGTCGTTCTGGGTCGGGCTGGAGCCCGGCAAGGTGTTGCAGCTCGACGACGTCGTGGTCACCAGGCGCGAGGTGCCCGGCCACGGCCCGGTGCTGGTCGCGGGCGTGGTGACGACGGTCGAGGCCAGGCACGAGGGCGCCGCCTACGACTCCGACGTGTTCCTCATCGCCGAGGGCGCGCTGCCCGCGGCCGTGGTCGAGGTGGCCGAGGTGCGGGTCACCAGGGTCGAGCCCGAGGTGTTCGTGCCGCCGCTGCCGGGCTCCCAGGTCTTCCTGGCCGGGGCCGGCGACCGCGACCAGGCGCTCTACTTCGACGTGATGGACCGCCGGGTCCCCATGGGCACGGGCCGCGACGGCCTGCCGCTCTACGTCAACTTCGACTTCCTCGACGGCACCCGCGGCGCGCACGTGTCGATCTCCGGCGTCTCCGGCGTGGCCACCAAGACGTCCTTCGCCACGTTCCTGCTCTACTCGATCTTCAACTCGGGCGTGCTCGACGCCGAGTCGGCCAACACCAAGGCCCTGATCTTCTCCGTCAAGGGCGAGGACCTGCTCTTCCTCGACCACGACAACGTCCGGCTCGACGACGGGGCGCGGGCCGCGTACGCCCGGCTCGGGCTGCCCGCCCAGCCGTTCGGCAGCGTGCACGTGTTCGCGCCGCCGCGGCCCGGCGACCCCAACGGCGTGCCGCACGTGTCCGCGCGCACCCAGGGCGTCAGCTCGTTCTTCTGGACGCTGGTCGAGCTGTGCGAGGAGGAGCTGCTGCGGTTCGTCTTCGCCGACGCCGACGACGAGCGCGCCGGATACTCCCTGCTGGTGGGCCAGGTCGCGGCCCGGCTGAAGTCGTGGGCCGAGCCGGTGGGCGACGGCGGCGCGGTCATGATCAGGGGCACCGCCTGCCGTACCTTCGGCGACCTGGTCGAGCTCCTGTCCGACCAGTTGCAGGACGAGGCCACCCGCATCGAGTGGACCGGCGCCCAGACCCCGCTCGGCACGGTCAACGCCTTCCTGCGCAGGCTGCGCAGCGCGGTCAAGCCGCTGTCCCCGATCGTCCGCGGCGACCTGCCGTTCTTCCGGGCCCACTCGGTGCGCACGTCCGACGCCCAGGTCACCATCGTCGACCTGCACAACCTGCCCGAACGCGCCCAGCGGTTCGTGGTGGGCGTCGTGCTGCGCGGCGAGTTCCACCGCAAGGAGACCTCGGGCACGGCCAAGCCGCTGCTGTTCGTGGTGCTCGACGAGCTGAACAAGTACGCGCCGCGCGAGGGTGACTCCCCGATCAAGGAGATCCTGCTCGACGTGGCCGAGCGCGGCCGTTCACTCGGCGTGATCCTCATCGGCGCCCAGCAGACCGCCTCCGAGGTGGAACGCCGCATCGTGTCCAACAGCGCTGTACGCGTCGCGGGCCGGCTCGACCCGGCCGAGGCCGCCCGCTCCGAGTACGGCTGGCTGCCCCCGGCCGTCAGGGAACGCGCCACGATCGCCAAACCGGGCACCATGTTCGTCGCCCAGCCGGAGATCCCGGTGCCGCTGGCCGTCGCGTTCCCGTTCCCCGCCTGGGCGACCCGTCCGGCCGAGGCGGCGTCCCGGGCGAGTTCGTCGGCCGCCGATCCGTTCCAGGGGTTGCCGGGCGTCGAAGACGACATTCCGCCGTTCTGAAGGGAGCTCGGTGAAATTCCTGCACACCGCGGACTGGCACGTGGGCAAGGTGCTCAAGGGCCGCTCCCGCATGGACGAGCACCGGGCCGTGCTGCGCGAGCTGGTCGCGGCGGCCCGCACCCACGACGTCGACGCGGTCGTGGTGGCCGGCGACCTGTTCGACACCTCGGCGCCGACGCCCGAGGCGCAGTCGCTGGTGCTCAACGCGCTCATGGCGCTGCGCGGCGACGGCCGTGACGTGGTGGTGCTGGCCGGCAACCACGACAACCCGCAGCTCTTCGAGGTCTACCGCCCTGTGCTGGGCAAGCTCGGCATGCACGTGGTGGGCGTCTTCCGCCGTCCCGACGCGGGCGGCACGCTGGCCTTCACGGCGCGCTCGGGGGAGCCGGTGCGGCTGGGGGTGCTGCCGTTCCTGTCCCACCGCTATGTCGTACGCGCCGCGGAGGTGCTCACCGGCACCGCCGCCGACCACAACCGCGACTACGCCACCCGCATCTCCGAGCTGGTCGGCGCGCTGACCGCGGGCTTCCAGAGCGACACCGTCAACCTGATCACCACCCACGGCACCCTGCCGGGCGGCGCGTTCGGCGGCGGCGAGCGCGAGGCCCAGTCGATCTTCTCCTACTACTTCGAGCCCAACGCCTTCCCGGTCTCCACCCAGTACGCCGCGCTCGGCCACCTCCACCGCAGGCAGCAGATCCCCGGCCCGTGCCCGATCTGGTACAGCGGCTCGCCGCTGGCCGTCGACTTCGGCGAGGAGGGCAACACGCCCGGCGCGCTGCTGGTGGAGGTCACGCCCGGGAGGCCCGCCGTGGTGCGCGAGCTGGCGTTCGCCTCGGCGCGCAGGCTGCGTACGGTGCGGGGCACGCTGGAGCAGCTTGAGGGCCTGGAGGCGGGCGACGACTGGCTCAAGGTGATCGTGGAGGAGAAACCCCGCGTCGGCCTGTCCGACCAGGTGCGCGACCTGCTGCCCGGCTCGGTCGACGTCGTCCTCGACGAGCGGTTCCGGCCGGTGCCGGCGGTGCGGCGTACGGGGTCGGCCGCGCGCAGCCCGCGCGAGCTGTTCCGCGAGTACCTGACCGCGACCGGCCGCCACGACGACCAGGTCGCCGCCCTGTTCGACCGGCTCTACGACGAGGTGACCGGCTGATGCGTCCCCTGCTGCTGCACCTCGACCACTTCGGCAGCTTCCGCGAGCCGGCCGTCGTCGACTTCTCCGACACCGAGTACTTCGCCCTGGTCGGCCCCACCGGGGCGGGCAAGAGCACGATCATCGACGCCATCTGCTTCGCCCTGTACGGCACCGTCCCGCGCTGGGGCAAGGAGAACGTCATCGCGCACGCCCTGGCGCCGTCGGCGAGCTCGGGCAAGGTGGCGCTGGTGTTCGAGAGCGACCGGCGGCGCTACGGGGTGGTGCGCTCGCTGGTCCGCGACGCCAAGGGCACCGTGCGCACCAAAGAGGCCAGGATCGACGAGCTGGACCCGGCGGCCCCGCTCGGCGAGGCGTACGAGATGGTGCTGAAGCCGCTGGCCGAGGGCGAGAACGTCACGCCCGAAGTGCAGCGGGTGACCGGCCTGGAGTACAAGTTCTTCACCCAGTGCGTGGTGCTGCCGCAGGGGCGGTTCGCCGAGTTCCTGCACGCCGCGCCGCGCGAGCGCCAGGACCTGCTGGTGCAGCTCCTCGACGCCGACGTCTACGAGCTGATCAGGCAGCGGGCCGCCCGCGACGAGGAGGCCGCGCGCAACGCCGCCGCCTTCGCCCGCGACCAGCTCGCCAAGCTGGCCGGCGCGTCCGACGAGGCCGAACGCGAGCTGGCCGACCGGCTGGCCGCGCTGCACCGGCTGGCCGGCACCATCGACACCGACCTCGACCTGCTGCGCTCCCGCGAGTCCGACATCGGCCGGGCCGAGCAGGAACGCGCGTCGGTGGCCGAGCGGCAGTCGGCGCTGGCCGCGCTGCGCATGCCGCCCGCGGTGCCGACGCTGGCCTCGGCCCGCCGCGAGGCCGCCGACGCCATCACCGCGCTGGAGGCCGAGGCGGCGGCCGTGGAGGCTGACGAGCACGAGGCGTTCGAGACGCTGGCCGCGCTCGGCGACCGCGCCGAGCCGGTGGCGGCGCTGGCCGCGCTCGACGCCCGCGAACGCCTCACCGCCCAGGCCGCCGACGCCCGGAAGGCGGCGGCCGAGGCCGCCACGGAACTCGACCGCCTCACGCCCGCGGTCGCCGACGCCGAACGCGCGCTGACCGACGCAGAACACGAACGCGAGCGGCTGCGCGACGCCCACACCGCAGCCGGCCTGACCCACCGGCTGGCCGTGGGGGAGCCGTGCCCGGTCTGCCTGCGTCCGCTCGCCGAGCTGCCCCGCCACGAGACGCCCGCCGATCTCGGCGCCGCCGACCGCGCCCTGGCCGCCGCCCGCGACCACGCGAGCCGTGGCCGGGCCGCCCTGGCCAAGGCCGAGACGTCGGCGTCGATGCTGGCCACCCAGTCCGGCAGGATCGACGCCGAGCTGGCCGGGCTGCCCGCCCCCGGCGACCGCAACGAGATCGAAGGCCGCCTGGCCGCCATCGCCAAGGCCGAGGCCCTGGCCACCGAGGCCCGTACGGCCGTGCGCAACGCGCGCAAGAAGCTCGAACGCGCCCGTACCGCCGCCGAGCAGGTCGAACGGCAGGCCGAGAGCGCCTGGCAGACCCTCGGGGCCACCCGCGACCGGCTGCTCGTGCTCGCGCCCTCCGGCGACGCGCCGCCGCCGCTCACCCGCGACGACCTCCACCGCGCCTGGACCGAGCTGCTCGGCTGGCGCGACAGGGCCGCCGAGGCCGCCCGCGCCGCCCTGACCGAGCGCGAGCAGGAGCTCGCCCAGGCCACCGCCAGGCTCGCCGCCGAACGCCACAAGCTGACCGAACGCCTGGCCGAGCACGGCGTCACCGTCCCGCGCAACGCCACCCCCGACCAGCTCGGCGCGGCCGTCGCCGGCGCGGTCGCGCGGGCCGACGGCGCCCTCGAACGGGTCCGCGAGGAACGCAGGCGGGCCGCCGAGCTGGAGACCGCCGTCGCGGAGAAGGAGCACGAGGCCAAGGTCGCCCACGAGCTGGCGCTGCGCCTGCGGGCCAACGCCTTCGAGCGGTGGTTGTGCGCCGAGGCCCTGGCCGTGCTGGTCGCCACGGCGTCCGAGACGCTGATGGAGCTGTCCGACGGCCAGTACGAGCTGGCGCTCGGCGAACGCACCGGCGACATCGAGGTCATCGACCACGGCGAGGCGGGCCTGCGGCGCAGCGCCCGCACGCTGTCCGGCGGCGAGACCTTCCAGGCCGCGCTGTCCCTGGCCCTGGCGCTGTCGGGGGCCGTCGCCAGAGGGCTCGACTCGATCTTCCTGGACGAGGGCTTCGGCACGCTCGACCCCGCCACCCTCGACACCGTCGCCACCACCCTCGAACGTCTGGCCGCCGGGCAGGAACGCATGATCGGCGTCGTCACCCACGTCCCGGCGCTGGCCGACCGGGTGCCCGCCCGGTTCGAGGTGCTGCGCGACGCCAAGGGCTCGCACGTCCGGAAGGTGGGGCAATGACGTCGGGGGTCCAGGGGGCGTCGGGCTTCACCGTCGACCCCTGGGACCCGGGCTACGCCGCCGCGGTCGCCGTCGAGGCCCTGTCCGAGCTGGGCGCCACCAGTGCCGAGCTGGTCCTCGACGTCGAGCGGCCGGCCGCCGACTGGAAGCCGGTCACGCCGGGCCCCGGCGCCGCCGTCCCCGAGACGCTGCTGGTGGCCGACGGCGTACGCCGGATCGACGCCCGCGTGTGGGTGCACGACTCCGACCTGCCGATGCCCGTCCCCGGGATCGCCGCCTCCTACGCCGCCGGGATCGTGCGCTGCGGGCGTGAGGGGGCCGAGCTGGCCGCGATCGAGGTCGACAGGGCGCTCATCTCGGCCTCGCCGTACGCGCCCGAGGTCAAGACCGCGCACGCCTCCTACCGGCCGCACAAGGCCGCCGACTCCAGCTTCGAGGAGCTGTCGCTCGCCCTGCAACGCCAGGTCACCCAGCTGGAGGTGGACCTCGCGGTCCGCCACCGGTCGCTGGGCGACGACCTGCTGCTGGTCGACGGGCCGCTGCGGGGGCGTACCCATCTGCCGCGCACGATCGGCTACATCAAGACGCACCACGCGGCGTACCTGCCGCCGCCGCAGTCGGCCGTGGTCGCCGCGCTCACGCCGGGGCAGCGTACGCCGGTGTTCCTCATGGGCACGAGCTGGCGCAGGCACGCCTGGTACCTGCGGCTCCCGGTGCAGTCGTCGGCGCCGTGGGCCGGGATCGCGCGTTGCGAGGCCAGCGCCGACCTCGACCCGGCGCAGGTCGTGGAGCTGGCCGACGCGGTCACGCTGGCCCTGCCGGCGCTGGCCGGGGTCGACTACAAGGACCCGCGCGCCCCCCAGAACCTGGTCCCGATCGGTGGCCTGGAGAAACTGCTGCGCCACCACCTGGGCGACCCGCGCCTGCTCTACCGCTCACTCCGCACGGCCGCGCAACTCGGCTGACCGGCCGGCCACCGGACGGGGGCCGCTACCAGCCTTTGTCGACGTCGCAGATGTTCACGGTGGCGCTGCGGCGGAGGCTGGTGGGGGTGAGGACGCGGAACACCACGGTGTAGCTGCCCTTGCCCTTCCAGGTGATCGAGGGCAGGACGGGCCTGGTCGAGGCGGTGGCCACCTTTCTGCCCTGGCTCTGGCCGTTGACGAGCCACTGGTAGTCGTAGCCGACGGTGGCGGTCACGTCGGCGTAGACGTTGAGGTCGTAGCGCCAGCAGTCGCCCACGCGGATGCCCTGGTAGGTCAGGGCCGCCGAGGTCACGCCGCCCTCGGCGGGGGTCGTCGGCCTGGTGGAGGTCGTCGGCCTGGTGGTGGAGGTCGGCCTGGCGGTCGTCGGCTTGGTGGTGGGCGTCGGCCTGGTGGTGGGGGGTTGCGGGGACCTGGTGGGTTTCGCGGGCTTGCGGGTGGTCGATCGGCGGGTGCCGGACCTGCGGCTGTCGGGGACGTGCGTGGTGGGGGGTGCGGCGGCGTTCGTGGTGTTCGTGGTGTCCCGGCCCGGGGCGGTGGGCCACCACACCCAGGCGGCCGTCGCGGTGGCGGCCGTGAGGACGAGCGCCACGCCGCCTGCCAGCAGCGCGAGCCCGGCCCACCCGCCCGGCGGGTGGCGGGGGTGCCCGTGGGCGGAGGGGTGCGTGGGGCCGCCGGGCGGACGGCCGGAGGGGCCGGTCCAGACCTGGGGGAGGGCCGGGTGGCCGGGGGAGGGCGGCGGCGCGGGGCGGGGGCCGCCTATGAGCTGGAAGAGCACGTCCTGCATGGTGGGGCGGGCGTCGGGGTGCTTGGCCAGGCAGGCGGCCACGATGGAGCGCAGCGGCTCGGGCACGCCGGCGAGGTGCGGCTCGCCGTACTGGATGCGGCCGAGTACGGCGGGCACCGAGTCGTTGCCGAACGGCGGGACGCCGGTGGCGGCGTACACCATGACGCAGGCCCAGGCGAAGACGTCGGTTGCGGGGCCGACGGTGGCGCCCGCGAACTGCTCGGGAGCCATGTACGACGGCGTGCCCAGGATGCTGCTGGTGACCGTGGCGGAGGCGTCGGCGGCGCGGGCGATGCCGAAGTCGATGACCCGCGGCCCGTCGCGTCCCAGCAGGACGTTGGCGGGCTTGAAGTCGCGATGGACGACGCCCGCCCGGTGGATCGCGGCCAGCGCGGTCGCGGTCGCGACGGCGAGCCGTTGCAGGTCGGCCCCCGCATGGCGGCCCGCCTGCTGCAACGAGGGCCCTTCGACGTACTCGGTCACGATGTACGGCCGCCCGCCCAGCGAGGCGTCCAGCACCTGCGCGACGCAGAACGGCTCCACCCGCCGCGCGGCGGCGACCTCCTTGGCGAAGCGGCCGTCGCCGGTCGCGCCCTCGTGCAGGACCTTGATCGCGACCTGGGCGCCGTCGGGGGCCTCGGCCAGGTACACGGCGCCCTGGCCGCCCTCGCCGAGCTGCCTGACCAGCCGGTACGGGCCGATGGCCGGCGGCATCGTCATCAGTCGTCCATCGTGCAGATGGTCAGGGACACGCTCTTGGTCGCGGCGCTGGGGGCGGTGACCCGGAGGGTGACGGTGTGGGGGCCGGCCTTCAGCATGTACTGGCCGGCGGTGATGTAGGCGCTGTAGTCGTCCTCGGAGACCCAGGATCTGCTGCGCTCGACGCTCCTGCCGTCGATCAGCCAGGCGTAGGAGACCCAGATCTCGCGCTTGGTGGACTCCACGCGGCCCTGGAAGTGCAAGGGGGGCATGTAGCAGCCGCTTCCGGCGGACTGTCCGGGGCCGCCGGACAGGGTGATCTCCCCGACGCTGGCCCTGGCGGTGGTGACCGGCTTCTTGGTGGTGCGGGTGGGGGTGGGAGTCGGACGTGTCGTGGTGCGGGTGACGGTGGGGCGGGGGGTGGCTGACTCCGTAGGGCGGCGGGTGGTGGGGCGGGAGGTCGGTTTCTTGGTGGTGGCGGGTTTCGGGGTGCTCTTCCGCTGCGACTTCCGGGGGGTGGGGGTGGGGGTGGGAGGCGTCGGGGTGGCGGAGGGGGCCGTGAGCGCGGACAGGCCGGGGAGGTGCGACCAGGGGGCGAGCCAGACGACCCCGCCCACGAGCGCCGCGGCCACGACCACCGACAACCCGGCGGCCAGCGGCACCACCCCCCGCCCGCGCCCGTGCCGCCGTCCCCCCGGGCCGGGGAACGGCGCCGGCCCCTGCCCCACGCCCCCGACCGGACCGGCTCCCGGTGGCGCGGGGTGCCCCATGGCGCCGACCGGACCGGCTCCGGGGGGCCCGTGCCCTATGGCCCCGACCGGAGCGGGGCCCGGCGGTGGTCCCTGTCCCATGGCGCCGGACGGGGTGGGGTGCCGTGGTCCCTGGAGCTGGGAGGGGTGGGCAGGGGTGGGGGCGTCGCCGCCGAGGAGGCGGAGGAGGACGTCGCGCATCGTCGGACGGGCCGCCGGGTCCTTGGCCAGGCAGTCGTACACGATCGAGCGCAGCGGCCGGGGCAGGTCGCCGAGCTGCGGCTCGTTGTTCAAGATCCGGTTGATGATCGCGGGCAGCGTGTCCTGGCCGAACGGCGGCGTCCCGGTGCCCGCCCACACCACTACCGCGGCCCACGCGAACACGTCCGCCGGCGGCCCGACCATCTGTCCCGCGAGCTGTTCGGGCGCCATGTACGCGGGCGTGCCCACGATGCCGCTCGTCATGGTGGCCGACGCGTCCGCGGCACGGGCGATGCCGAAGTCGATCACCCGCGGCCCGCCTGGGCCGAGCAGCACGTTGGCGGGCTTGAAGTCCCGGTGCACGACGCCCGCCTGGTGGATGGCGGCCAGCGCCGTGGCCGTGGCGACGGCGAGCCGTTGCAGGTCGGCCCCCGTGTGGCGGCCCGCCTGCTGCAACGAGGGCCCTTCGACGTACTCGGTCACGATGTACGGCTGCGGCCCCGGGGACGCGTCGAGCACCTGCGCGATGCAGAACGGCTCCACCCGCCGCGCCGCCTCGATCTCCTTGGCGAACCGCTCGTCCGGCCCGGCGCCGTGGCGCAGCACCTTGACCGCCACCGTCCGCCCGTCGGGCGCCCGCCCGAGGTAGACGGTCCCCTGGCCGCCCGCGCCCAGCAGCCCGAGCAGCCGGTACGCCCCCACGACCGCCGGGTCACCCTCCCGCAGCGGTTCGACGTGCGCCATGAGAGAAGTGACTCCTGATACTGAAATGAACGAAGTTACTTACGATAGCGACCAATATCAGGATTTGTAGTCAAGTTGCGCGAGCAGCCGGCAGCGTCGCCGTAACGATCAAACCGCCGCCCTCGCGGGGCCGGGCCGTCACGTCGCCTCCGTGCGCGACGGCCACCGAGCGCACGATCGACAGCCCGAGCCCCGCGCTCATCCCCGTGACCACCCGCTCGGCGCCGTGCCGGTGGAACGGCTTGAACAGCAGCGGCACGTCGTAGGGCGGCACGCTCGGCCCGCTGTTGCCCACCTCCACCTGGACCAGCCCGCCGGGGACCGTCCGGCTCGACACCCGCACCCAGCCGGTGCCGTCGTCGAGGTTGTGCCGGACGCCGTTCTCCACCAGGTTGTGCACCAGCCGTTCGAGCAGCAGCGCGTCACCCACGGTCGGCGCCGGAGCGGCGTCCTCCTTCACCACGACCTTCGCCTCCTCGGCGTCGCGCGCGGTCTGGGCGACCACGTGGGTGACGACGTCGGCGAGGTCCACCGGGGAACGGTCGGCGATCTCCTGCTCGGAGCGGGCCAGCAGCAGCAGGCCCGCGATGAGCCGTTCGTGGCGGGTGTTGATCTGCAACAGGCTCTCGCCCAGCTCCTTGACGTCGTCGGAGGCGGTACGCCGGTGCATGGCCAGCTCCACCAGCGCCCGGTTGAGCGTCAGGGGCGTGCGCAACTCGTGCGAGGCGTTGGCGACGAACCTGCGCTGGCCGTCGAAGGAGTGGTCCAGCCGTTCCACCATCGTGTCGAAGGTGTCGGCCAGCGTCTTGACCTCGTCCGGGGGGCCGTGGAGCGCGATCCGTTCGTGCAGGCCGCGTTCGGCCATCGGGGCGGCGGCGATGCGGCGCGCGGTCTCGGTCACCAGGTGCAGCGGGGCCAGCACGCGTCCGGCCACCACCCAGCCCAGCCCGACGGCGGTCCCGCACACGACGGTGAGGGCGATCGCGCCCTGGGTGAGCAGCGAGGTCACGGCGGCCTCGCGCACCCCCTCCTCCTGCTGCCGCATCCACTTGACGGCGGCGGGGCCGACCAGCTCGACGCCGTCCTGCTTGAGGAAGATGACGTTCTTGCGGATGCCGTCACTGGTCGTGAACCGGCTCTCGAACGACTGCGAGAGCTGCTGGTTGAACAGCAGGTACGTGACGCCCAGCAGGGCCAGCCCCGCCACCAGGAAGAGCGCGCCGTACACGAGCGTGAGGCGCAGCCTCAGGGTGGGGTGCGGACGTCTCATGGGATGCGGTACCCCACTCCCGGCACGGTCTCCACCACCGGCGGGTCGGCGAGCTTGCGGCGCAGCTTGAGTATCGTCAGCCGCACCACGCCGGTGAACGGGTCGGCGTGCTCGTCCCACGCCTTCTCCAGTAGATGCTCGGCCGAGACGACCGTGCCCTGCGCCCGCATCAGCTCGGCCAGTAGGGCGAACTCCTTCTTCGACAGCGGGACGAACCGCCCGTTCCGGAACACCTCCCTGCGCGCCGGATCCAGCGTGATCCCGGCCCGGCGCAGCACCGGGGGAGTGGCCGGACGTGAGCGCCGTCCCAGCGCCAGGACGCGCGCCGCCAGCTCCGGGAGGGCGAACGGCTTGGTCAGGTAGTCGTCGGCGCCCATGGACAGCCCGCTCACCCGGTCGTCGAGCTGGGCGGCGGCCGTGAGCATCAGCACCCGCGCGTCGGAGTCGGAGGCGACCAGCTCCCTGCACACGTCGTCGCCGTGCACGCGTGGCAGGTCGCGGTCCAGCACGACCACGTCGTAGTCGTTGACCGCGATCCGTTCCAGCGCCGCCTCGCCGTCGTGGGCGAGATCGACCGCGTGGGTCTCCTCGCGTAACCACTCGGCGATCGCGCCGGCGAGCATGCGCTCGTCCTCCACCACCAGCACCCGCATTCCATACCTCCGGCTCGATTGTGACGCGGGTGGCATTTGATCGGGATAAGTCGGGATGGAAACGCTGGAGAAACACGGCCGCGTATTGCATCTCCCCTCGAAGGCCATCGGATCCGACGGAGGAGAGCATTCATGCGAGGACGACCCCTCATGGCGCTGGCCGCGGCCGCGCTGTTCCTGACGGCGTGCGGTGCCCAGGAGAGCGGATCGGACGTGGCGTCGGTGACCGGCACCGGCGCCCGGCCGTCAGCCGGCGCCTCGGCCACCACGGACCGCAGCGAGCAGGCCGTCAAGTACACCACCTGCCTGCGCGAACAGGGCCTGGACATGCCCGACCCCGGCCCGGACGGCCGGATGGAGATGAAGTTCGACAAGAGCTCCGGCGGCCCGGAGAAGGTCCAGAAGGCCATGGAGGCCTGCAAGCAGTTCCAGCCGGAGGGCATGACGTCGGGCAAGGGCGGCGACCCCAAGCAGGCCGAGAACATGCGCAAGCAGGCGCAGTGCATGCGTGACAACGGCGTGGAGGCGTTCCCCGATCCCGAGGGCGGCATGGTGCGCATCAACCGCGAGGTCGCCGAGGACCCCGACTTCAAGTCCGCGCAGGAGAAGTGCCGGATGAACATCGGCGGGGGACAGGGAGGCTCTTGATGGGGAGGGCCACCATCGACGAGAGGGCCGAGCCGGACGCCCCCTCACCGCGTCCGCGCCGCCGCCGCGGCGGCCGGACGATCGTCGTCCTCATCGGGGTCGCCGCCGCCGCGGGGGCGGCGGTCCTGGCGGTCAACCCCGGCGGCCTGCTGAACGGCGGCGCCGCCCCCGCCACGTCGGCCGCCACGCTGCCCCCGGCCACCGCCCCGGTCACCCGGCAGACGCTGAACGACACCAGGGACGCCGACGGCGAACTCGGCTACGGCCCGGTCACCACGGCCACGGCCAGGAAGCCGGGCACGGTCACCTGGCTCCCCGACAGCGGCGACCAGATCACCCGCGGCCGGTCCCTGTTCCGCCTGGACAACAAGCCGGTCATGCTCCTGTACGGCACCACCCCCGCCTACCGCGACCTGAGGATCGGCGCCGAGGGCAGGGACGTCGAGAACCTGGAACGCAACCTGCGCAAACTCGGCTACGACGGCTTCACCGTGGACGACGAGTACACCTACGACACCGCCCAGGCGGTGAGGGAGTGGCAGGAGGACCGCGGCCTGGACGAGACCGGCGTGGTGGAGCTGGGACGGGTCGTCTTCGCTCCCGGCAAGGTCCGGGTGGAGAGCCTGGAGGCCGAGCGGGGCCAGCCCACGGCACCGGGGCAGAAGATCCTCACCTACACGGGCACGAAGAAGGTCGTCACGGCGAAGCTGGCGGCCGAGGACCAGCGGATGGCCAGGAAGGGCACCAAGGTCTCGGTCGCGCTGCCCGGCGGCAAGGACGTGACCGGCCGGATCACCGAGGTCGCCACGATCATCGAGCCGGGGGAGGGGCAGAACGCCGATCCGGAGACCCGCCTGGAGGTGCTGATCTCGCTGGGCAACGCCAAGGCCGCCAAGGGGCTCGACAAGGCGGCGGTGAAGGTGACGTTCACCGCCGACCGGCGGAAGGACGTGCTGACCGTGCCGGTGTCGGCGCTGGTGGCGTTGCAGGAGGGCGGGTTCGGGGTGGAGGTGGTCGAAGGTGGCAAGTCGCGATATGTGGCGGTGAAGACCGGGCTGTTCGCGGGGGGCCGCGTCGAGATCTCCGGCGACGGTCTCACCGACGGCATGACGGTCGGAATCCCGAAATGACCCACACCACTACCCCCTCCCCGCCCCCTTCGGGCACGCCCGCCGCGGACCACGGGATGAGGTGGCCCATGATCGCGCTCACCGGCGTCTCCAGGAGATACCCCGGCGGGGTGGCCGCGCTGGACTCGGTGTCGCTGGAGATCCGGCACGGCGAGCTGGTCGCCATCGTCGGCCCGTCGGGCTCGGGCAAGTCCACGATGCTCAACATCGTCGGCACCCTCGACCGCCCGTCGGCGGGCCGCGTCGAGATCGACGGCTACGACGTCTCCAAGCTGTCGGACAACCAGCTCTCCGCCCTGCGCGCCACCACGATCGGCTTCGTCTTCCAGCACTTCCACCTGGCCGCCAAGGTCTCCGCCCTGGACAACGTGGCCGACGGCCTGATCTACACCGGCCTGCCCCTGCCCGAACGCCGCCGCAGGGCCGCGACGGCGCTGCGCCGCGTCGGCCTCGCGCACCGCGTCGACCACGAGCCGCACGAGCTGTCCGGCGGCGAGCGGCAGCGCGTGGCCATCGCCAGGGCGGTGGCCGGCGACCCGCCGCTGCTGCTGGCCGACGAGCCCACCGGCGCGCTGGACTCGGTCTCGGGCACCGGCGTGATGGACCTGCTGCACGAACTGAACGGGAGCGGCACCACCATCGTGATCATCACCCACGACCGGGAGATCGCCGCCGGCCTGCCCCGCCAGGTGAGCATGCGGGACGGCCGGATCGTCGCCGACTCGGCCTCAAGCCCGGACTCGGCCTCAAGCCCGGACACGGCCTCCCGCTCCGACTCGGCCCCCGGCTCCGGGGCGCGCGGGGAGCGCGGGGTGCGTGTGCGGGAGTCCGTCGAATCCGAGGTGGCGTGATGGCCACGCTGGAGCGCCCCCGGCTCTCCCCGGCCAAGATGCGCCCGCGCGACGTGATGCGCGTGGGCGCGGTCGGCCTGCGCACCCGCCCGCTGCGGGCGTTCCTGTCGGCGCTGGGCATCGCGATCGGCATCGCCGCGATGATCGGCGTGGTCGGGATCTCGTCCTCCTCCAGCGCCGAGCTGGACCGTACGCTGTCCGCGCTGGGCACGAACCTGCTCACCGTCTCCTCCGGCACCACGCTGATGGGCGAGGCGGCCCAGATGCCCATGGACGCCGAGGCGATGATCGAGCGCATCGGCCCGGTGGAGACGGTCTCGTCCACGGGCAGGGTGCCGGAGGCCAAGGTCTACCGGAGCGAGGAGATCCCCGCGCCTCAGACCAACGGCCTGGGCACCGCCGCCGCCCGTCTCGATCTGCTGCCGACCGTGGGCGCGACGGTCCGCAGCGGCACCTGGCTCAACGCGGCCACCGAGCGCTACCCGGCCGCCGTGCTCGGCTCGGTCGCCGCCCGGCGGCTCGGCATCGGCGCGGTCACTCCGGACACGCAGGTGGTGATCGGCGGCATCCGGTTCACGGTGGTCGGCGTGCTCGACCCGGTGCCCCTGGCCGAGGAGCTGGACAGCGCGGCCCTGGTCGGCTGGCCGGTCGCGGAGTCCAGGCTGGACTTCGACGGGCACCCGACCACGCTCTACACCCGCTCGCAGGAGACGAGGCTGGAGTCCGTACGGTCGGTGCTGGCCGGCACGGCCAACCCCGAGGCGCCCAACGAGGTGGACGTGTCCCGCCCGTCGGACGCGCTGGCCGCCAAGCAGGCGACCAGCCAGGCCTTCGCCGGGCTGCTGCTCGGCGTCGGCGCGGTGGCCCTGATCGTGGGCGGCGTCGGCGTGGCCAACACGATGGTCATCTCGGTGCTGGAACGCCGCGCCGAGATCGGCCTGCGCCGTTCGCTCGGCGCGACGCGTGGCCAGATCCGCACCCAGTTCCTCGCCGAGTCGCTGCTGCTGTCCGCGCTGGGCGGCGTGGGCGGCATCCTGCTGGGGGCCGGCGTCACCGTCGGCTACGCCTTCTCCCGCGAGTGGCCCGCCGTGGTGCCCGGCTGGGCGACCGTCGGGGGCCTGGTGGCCACGCTGCTCATCGGCGCGGTGGCGGGGCTCTACCCGGCCGTGCGCGCCTCGCGGCTGTCGCCGACGGAGGCGCTGTCGGCGCCCTGAGGCGTCAGGAGCGGGCGTCCTCCTGCGGGACGTAGCAGGTCGTCCTGCCGACGATCCTGACGTTCGGCCCGTCGAGGACGGTGAGCTCGAACGTCAGGTTCGTCCGGGGGTTGCGCACGACGGAGACCTCGGGGCTCTCGTCACGCAGGTCGAGGTCCTCCACGATCCGGTCGTAGCCCATGTCCTGGAGGGTGTCCAGCAGGCCGTCGGGGGCGTCGGCGGCCTCGCCCTCGGCCCGGACGAGCCGGCGCACCTGGCCGGGCACGCACGAGCGGTCTTCGGTCTCGTCGGAGCGGTGGTCCGGCGCCACGCGCAGCGCGGCGCTGGTGAGCAGGGTGTCGGTGTCGGCGGTGAGCTGCCTGGCCGCCTCCTCGAAGGAGAACTGGCGGCCGGAGGTACAGGCTGCCGCGACCGCGACGCAGATCAGCACCGCGGACATCACGACCGAGCGACCAGCCAGGCGCACATCAGGACGATATCGGAGATCAATTCCGGGCGCAGGGCGATTAACGCACCATTAATGATCGATATCAAAGGGTCGTTCGGCCGCCATTCTCAGGAGGGCCCGCTTTTCAGGTCGTCCAGCTTGCGTTCGATGCGGTCGAGGCGCCGGTACAGCTCCTCCAGGTCGCCGCGTTCCACGTCCTCCTCCTCGGGGCGCAGGCGGACCAGCAGCGAGCCGCCGGGCTCCAGGCGTACCACTTCGGTGTCGGCGACGCTGTCGGCGCCTCTGAGCTGGAGCATCACGTTGAGGTCGGCCTGCCGTACGCCCATCCGGCGCAGCGCGGAGGGGATGAAGTGCCCGTCGCGGGCCAGGACGACCGGGGCGCCCTCGAACATCCTGCCGACCGCGGGCACGGTCGCCGCCCACCGCACCACGAGCGCGTTGACCGCCACCAGGATCACCACGCCGACCAGGCCGCCGATCAGCGAGTTGTCCGGGCCGATGATCGCGTTCTGCACGACGTTGCTCATCAGCAGCATGACCACGAAGTCGAAGTTGTTGAGCTGCGCGATGCCGCGTTTTCCGGCTATGCGGAGCAGGACGGCGATCGTCACGTAGACCGCGATCGTCCTGACGGTCTTGTCGGCGAGCGAGACCCCCAGGTCGAACAGGTCGTTCACCGGCGCCTCAGCTTGGCGATCAGCCCCAGGTCCTCCACACAGCGGCCGAGGCCCAGCGCCACCGAGTCGCTGGGCCGCTCCGCGCGCCGGACCGGCATGGACAGGCCCTCCTGCATCCGCCGCCGCAGGCCGGGCAGCAGCGCGCCGCCGCCGACCAGCACCATGCCCCGCTCGCCCAGGTCGGCGGTCAGCTCGGGAGGGCAACGTTCCATGGTGTACTCGGCGGCCCGCACGATGCGCTCGACCGATTGCACGGCGGCCTCGCGGACCCGGGCGGCGGGCAGCGCGACCGCGCGCTCCTCGCCGGTGCCGGAGTCCCTGCCGTGGATCAGCACGTTCCCGGCCGGCTCCCGGGTCGCGTGCAGCTTGGCCGACTCGGCCTGCCGGTCGTCGGCCAGCAGGCCGTGCTCGTCCTCGACCAGGCGGGCGACGGCGCGGGTGACGGCGTTCCCGCCGCCGCGCACGGTTCCGGCGGCGACCACGGCCCCGCAGGAGAGCACGGCGACCCTGGCGGCGTCGCGGCCGATGTCGACGACCATGTGCCCGGTGCCGTCGCGCACCTGCAGGCCCGCGCCGAGCGCCGCGGCGATCGCATGCTTGACCAGCAGGATGCCGCGGGCCTCCGCCTCGAACCCGGCGTCGCGCAGCGCCACCCGCTCGATCGGCGTGAACTCGTCGGGCACGGCCATGACCAGACGCGGCCGGGGGAAGGGGTGCCGGTGCACCTTGCGCAGGAAGTGCCTGATCATGCGCCGGGCGAGCTCGCCGTCCTGGGGCAGGCCGTCGCTGATCGGCCAGTACGTCTCGCCGTCCGTGACGTCCACGGCGTCCGCGGCCTCGGCGCCGTAGCCGAGGACCTTGCCCGTCTCCCTGTCGCGCATGACGGCCGAGGGCTCGTCGAGCACGATGCCCTTGCCCTTGGCATAGATCCTCGTGCTGGCCGCGCCGAGGTCGATCGCCAGGTCACGACCCAGGAGGCTCATCGCCGTACTGGGAGGTAGACCATCATGCCTGGGTGTATATCCGGGGCTGCTCCAACGCAACACCAGGAACCGAAGAGTTCCGTTTTACCCTTCGCGCCGCAGGGCGGCCAGGGTCTCGTCGGCCCAGGCGACGCCGGAGCGGACCTGGCGGAGGCCGAGGGTGAGCGCGTAGTTGCCGAGCCTGCCCTCAGGGACGCAGTCGAGCACGGCGAGGCGGGCCACGAAGTGGGCCTTGATGCGCTCGACCACGGCGATGGCCTGCTCGGTGTCCAGCAGGGGCAACAGGAACGCCTGGAGGGCGGTCTCGCTGCGCACGGTCGCCGACGGGTCGTGGCCGACCAGCCAGTCGGTGAGCAGCGCGCGGCCTTCGGGGGTGATGGCGTAGATCTTGCGGCCCCGCGCGCCCTCGTGCTCGACCGTCACCAGGCCGTCGGCGGCCATCTTGACCAGCTCGGGATAGATCTGCGTGTGCCCGGCCTGCCAGACGTGGTTGAGCGAGTGCTCGAACTTCTTGGCCAGGTCGTAGCCGCTGGCCGGGCCGACGCCGGAGAGCAGCCCGAGAAGGGCGATCCGCAGGGACATGCCCGCCAGCATAGCAAAGGCTTGACATGTCAGCTCTTACCTATCACTCTCTACCTGTGACTAATGACATGAAGGCCAAGGGCAATGGATTGGTGCTGCTGGCGGTGCTCGGCGGGATGTTCCTGGCGATGCTCGACCAGACGATCGTCGGCACCGCGCTGCCCCGCATCACCGGCGAGCTGGGCGGCACGCGGCTGTACACGTGGGTGGTCACGGCCTACCTGCTCACCTCCACCGTCACCGTGCCGCTGTACGGCCGGCTGTCCGACCAGCACGGCAGGAAGCCGCTGCTGCTCGTCGGGATGTCGGTGTTCGTCGTCGGATCGGCGCTGTGCGGCCTGGCGCAGGACATGACCCAGCTCATCGTGTTCCGGGCCGTGCAGGGGCTGGGCGCGGGCGCGCTGCTGCCGCTCTCGCTGGCCCTGGTGATGGAGATGTTCCCGCCCGGCCGGAACGGCGCCCGGGTGCAGGGTGCGCTCGGTGGCGTGATGGCGTTGACGTACCTGGCCGGGCCGTTCCTGGGCGGGCTGTTCACCGACCACGCGAGCTGGCGGTGGGCCTTCTACGTGAACGTGCCGCTCGGGATCGTGCTGATCGCGATCGTGGCGCTGCGGCTGCCGTTCCGTCCGGGCACCGGCGGCGGGGGGCGGCCGGACTACCTGGGCATCGCGGTGTTCAGCGTGGCCATCAGCGCGCTGCTGCTCGGCCTCACCGAGAAGGGCCTGGACGGCAACTCCTGGACCTCCCTGCCCGTGGCCGGGCCGATCCTGCTGGCCCTGGTCCTGCTGGCCGTGTTCGTGCTGGTCGAGCTGCGGGCGGCGAGCCCGATCATGCCGATGCACCTGTTCCGGGACCGCACGTACACGCTGGTCAACGCGACCTCGTTCTTCACGGCCTTCTGCATGTACGCCGGTGTGGTGTTCCTGCCGCGCTACTTCCAGCAGGCGCTGAACGTCAGCGCCACCGAGTCCGGGCTGAGGATCTACCCGATGACGCTGGCCATGGTGGCGGGCAGCGCGCTCATGGGGACGCTGATGTCCAGGACGCGCACGTACAAGCCGTGGCTGGTGGGGGCGCCGTTCCTGCTGGTGGCCGGCAGCCTGCTCTGCCTGAACCTGACCCTGCGCACCGACGGCCTGCTGCTGGCCGGGTGGATGGTGCTCATCGGGCTCGGCATGGGGCCGATGTTGTCGGGGTTGACCGTGGCCGTGCAGCAGGCCGTCGCGCCGCAGTACATCGGCACCGCCTCGGCCAACCTCACCTTCTTCCGGCAGATCGGCGGCTCGGTGGCGCTGGCGCTGGCCGGCACCGCGTACACGTCGGTCATCACCACGGACGCGCCCGTGCACGGGCTCGCGGCCGCGCACGCCTCGGCGGCGGCCGTGGTGATCCCGTCGCTGGGCGTGGCGGGCGCGGTGATCGCCCTGGTCGCGCTGGTCATGATGCCCGGCAGGCGGCTGGAGCAGACGCCGTCGCCGGAGAGCAGAGTGGAGGCCGGTTTCGCGTCGTAAGCGGCGTCATGCGAAGCTGTGGATGTCCCCAATACCAGGAGGTCCTCATGGCGGAAACACCGGAGCCGGAAGTCAGCGAGACTCCCGAGGACGAGATGAAGCGCAAGTTCCGGGAGGCGTTGGAACGCAAGCGCGGGCAGCAGGCCGACTCGGCCGCGGGTGGCAGGGGCGTGGACCCGTCGAAGATCCACGGGGCGCACGGCCCGGCCTCGAGTAAAAGATCCTTCAGGCGCAAGAGCGGCGGCTGAAAGGTCGAATTTAGCTGGGGGTACGGCATGCCGTGCCCCCTTTCTCTTTACCTCGACAGGTAGATCTTTACCCGGTTCATGACGATTCGTTTGTATTTGTCCGAATCTCTGGGTACCGTCTTAACCAATTACCAGCTGGTGGCGTAGTCCCTACCAGGAGAGGGGCGACAGCTGGCGCCGAATCCCGACTTGTCGGGAACCGGGGACCCATCTCATTGGGGTGAATCCGGCCCTGTGCCGGTAGGGCATCTCCACGCCCGAACCCGTCAGCTAACCCGGTAGGCGAGATGGAGAGGACTTCACGCATGTACCACCTCGTCGTACCCCCGGACAGTGTAGTGACGACCGCCTGCTGAGCGGTCTCTTCCCCGACTTTCCCCCACGCGCCGCGTAACCACCCTTTCGGCGCTCTGCCCGGTTACGCACCGTAGTCACGCGCGTTCCCCCTGTCCCCTCGCGAAGGACTTCACTGCTTCATGTCTCGATTTGGCCTGCGCTCTCTCGCCCTGTTGTCCGTGTCCGCCATGGGCGCGCTGACGATCTCCGCCACCGGCGCCCACGCCGACACCGGCGACGACCAGAAGATCCTGCTCAAGGGATCCACCAAGGCTTCGTACTTCTGGGACGACTCCTCCGGCCGCGCCGGCGACACCGGTCTTCCCGCCAGCGGCAAGCCCATGCAGAAGGGCCTGGCCGCCAGTCCCAGCTGGCCCCTCATGACCGAGGGTTACGTGACCTACAACGGCAAGAAGATGCCGTTCTTCGTGGGCGACCGCGGCCCCGGCGAGCCCTCCAACCGCGGCGTCATGCTCGACCTCGACGCCAAGACCTTCGCCGAGCTGACCGGCGGCACCTTCAACTCCGACACCCTCGGCGTGGACGGCAACGGCGGCCAGGGCCACATCAAGATCGACTACGTCATCACCAAGTGGGGCGACGGCAAGGGCAAGAAGAACTACCCCGTGGCCTTCTCCAGTGGCGCCTGGAGCAGGTACGACGCCAACCCGGCCGAGCCCCCCAAGGTCCTGGCCGAGGCGCCCGCCGACGACGCGGCAACCTCCGCCGGCGGTCAGGGCAACGTCGGGAAGACCGTCGCGATGGGCGGCACCGTCATGGCCGGCGTGCTGGTCCTGGCCGGTGGCGGCGTGGTGCTCGGCGGCGAGCGCCTGCGCAAGCTCCTCAACGACTGACCCACGGACATTCCGGCCTTTACGTCGGACGACCAGAATGACATTCTGGTCGCTGTGATCCAGCGCGCAGCCGCCAACGGCATCGAGATCGCCTACGAGAGCTTCGGCTCACCCGCGGGCAGGCCCCTGCTGCTCATCATGGGACTCGGCGCCCAGCTCATCCACTGGGACGACGAGTTCTGCGAACTCCTGGCCGAGCGGGGGCACCACGTCGTCAGGTTCGACAACCGCGACGCGGGCCTGTCCACGCACCTCCACGACTAGGGCGTTCCCCCATGGGGAGCGCCCTCGCCGTACGTGCTGGACGACCTGGCCGACGACAGCGCCGGGCTCATGGACGTCCTGGGCCTGCCCGCCGCGCACGTCGTCGGCGCCTCGATGGGCGGGATGGTCGCCCAGGCGCTGGCCATCCGGCATCCCGCGCGCGTGCTGAGCCTGACCTCGATCATGTCCACGCCCAGCCCCCAGGCGGCCCCGCCGACCGAGGCGGCCGCCGCGGTGCTGTTCGCCAAGCCCGCGACCGATCGCGAGTCGGTCGTTGCCGGCGCCCTGGCGACCTGGTCCGTCATCGGGTCGCCCGGCTACGAGCTGGACCGCGAACGCGTCGGCAGGCTGGCCGGGCTGGCCTTCGACCGCTGCCACGACCCGGCCGGCACGGCCCGCCAGCTGGCCGCCATCATGGCCTCCGGCGACCGTACGGCGGCACTGGGCGGGCTGAGGGCGCCCGCGCTGGTCATCCACGGCGAGGACGACCAGCTCGTGCCGATCGCCGGCGGCCGGGCCACCGCCGCCGCCATCCCGGGCGCCCGCCTGGTCACCTACCCCGGCATGGGCCACGACCTGCCCCGCCCCCTCTGGCCCGAGATCATCGCCGAGATCAGCGCCCACACCGGCTCCGCGGCCGCCGTACGCCCGGAGGTCGCCACGGAGCCGTGAGCGGGCCGGTCAGAGCTCCAGCTTCTCCTCGATGACCTTGAGCATGTGCCGGGCCAGGGCCAGGTTGGCCCGGTTGCGGTCGAGGGCGAGGTAGAGGAACAGGCCCTTGCCGCTGCGGCCGGTGAGCGGGCGGATGATGTGGTACTGCGCGGTCAGCGTGATGAGGATGTCCTCGATGCCGTCCTTGAGGCCCAGCGAGTCCATCGTGCGCAGTTTGGCCTTGATGACCTCGGTGTTGCCCGCCGCCGCGACCTGGAGGTCCAGCTCCTTCGAGCCGCCGAGCGTGCCGAGCGCCATGCCGCTGCCGTGGTCGACGATCGCCGCTCCGATCGTGCCGTCGATGCTCATCATCTCCTTGAGGGAGACGTCCATGCCTGCCATGCTTTCCTCCGCTTCGGTGGGATGGTCAGTGCTTGCGTGCCACGGCGGCCACGGAGGCCGCCGTCTTCCTGCCCTCCAGCCGCAGGAGCCCGACGTTGGCGCCGGGTCCCGCCAGGACCGTGAGGACGATCGTGGGGCCCGCGGCGTAGAGGGCCACGAACCCGGCGGTGCCGGACACGAGGGTCTCCTCGAACGTCCCGCGGCCCGCCATGGTCAGCATCCGGCTGCTCATCGCGAGCAGCGCCGCCGACAGCGCCGCCACCTGTTCGCCGGTGTCGCCGTCGAGGTCGCCGGCGATCCGCAGGCCGTCCACGGTGCAGGCGACGCTGCCGGTGACGTCAGGGGTGCGTCCGCGCAGGAGCTCCATCTCCGCCAGGACCTCTTGCCGTAGCTCCACGGGTGGCCTCCTCCTGCGTCGTGAGGGGAACCTCACGGCATCTCCTCCAGCGCCTTCTTCAGCCGCCGCAGCAGCGTCAGATCGGTCGGGTCGCCCGTCGGCACCGGCCCGGCGGCCGTCCCCGTCCGCCCGTCGCCGGCGGGGACGGCCACCGGGCTCGGCACCCGTTTGGGCAGCGCCTCCCCGTGGTCGGGGTGGCGCCGGGGCTGCGCGGGCCGTACCGGGTCCGGCGGGACGAGCAGGCCGGCGGCGGCCAGCTTCCTGACGGCCAGCAGCACCGAGTAGCCCGACCGGCCGAGCTGCCGGGCCAGCTCCAGCGGGGTGGCCTTCTGGTCGGCCCGTACGACGACCTCCCACTGCACCTGGCTGAGCGTCACCCCGTGCCCGGGAAGGCGCGGGATCGGCCGTACGGGCTGGGTGTCCACGTCGGCGGAGGGCCAGATGCCGGCGAGCTGCTCGCGGCGGCGGGCGGATTCGCGCACCAGCTCCGGGACGTCGAAGAACCACTGCCCGCCCAGCCAGTGCTCCTCCCCGGGCCGGAACTTCGGCCGCACGCCGGTCACCGGCAGCAGGAAGAAGGCGGCGTCCTGGACCACGCCGAGCACCGCGTACTGGAGCTCGGCCAGGGTGACCGGGCCCTCCTGGAGCAGCCGGGTGCGGCCGCCGTCGGCCTGGAGGGCGCGCAGGGCCGACTCCGACATCCGCCCACGGGCCGCGAACAGCCGCTCGACGCCCGGCGCCTGGGCGCACTCCATGTACGTCACGCGCCCTCCCGACAGGTAGATCGTGCCGTTCCTGCCCAGGCGGAGGGCGCCCGTCGCGCGTTCGCGGGCGAGTCCGGACAGGAGCGAGTCGAGCGCGGCCATGGCTCAGGTGGTCAGCAGGTCGGAGATGGCCCGCAGGCGGTAACGGGCCAGGGCCAGGTTCGAGCGCTCCAGGTCGAGGCGGACGTAGATGACCAGCGGCCCCTCGAAGACCGTCTCCAGCAGCCGGAGCAGGTGGTGCCCCCGGTCGGTGGTGACGAGCATGTCGTCGATGCGCACGATCTCGCCGGGACACGTCCGGGTCAGCCCGTCGGTGGTGGCGCGCAGCGCCTCGGTCAGCGCGGCGGCGGACCTGTCGGCGTCCACGCCGGACGCGCTGCTGAAGGCGACCGCCATGCCGCTGGTGCCGTCGACCAGCATGGCGTCGAGCGCGCCCGGTATCGACATGACCTCCGCCAGGCACGTGTCCACTCCCAGCACCGCGAGCCTCCCTCCGTCGTGGGACGGGGAAAGCGTAGGGGGTCACAAGAGATCAGAAGGGACGCGTTTTACCAGGAGATACGTTTTTATACGGCCAGGGCGAAGAAAAGCATCACTAGTGCGGAAATAAGATCAATTCACGAGACTTTTTCACGATGGCGGATGATTTCGGAAACGTTCTCCTCGGCCCACCGCGCCACCACCGAGATCGGCGTGTGCAGCGAGCGTCCGAGGTCGGTCAGCGCGTACTCCACCCGCGGTGGCACCTCGGCGAAGACCTCGCGGGTGATCAGCCCGTCCAGCTCCATGGCCCGCAGCGTCTGCGTGAGGACCTTCGGCGTCACCCCGCCGATCCGCCCCCGCAGCACGGTGAAGCGCATCGGCCCGTCGCTGAGGCTGAGCAGCACCAGCACCGACCACTTGTCGCCGATCCGGTCGAGGACCAGCCGGGTCGGGCAGTTCGGGTCGAAGGCATCACCGGTATCCATAAGGTACTTATAGCACGATGAAGTAACCAGTATCCATTGGATACTGTGCTTCTCATGAAGATCCTCGTGTTCGGCGCGACCGGCATGATCGGCCAGCGCATCGTCACCGAACTCACCGGCCGCGGCCACGACGTCACCGGTGTCAGCCGCCGCGGTCCCGTCAAGGGCGACGTCCACGACGCCGCCACGCTCGCCGAGGGCTACGACGCCGTCGTCTGCGCCATCGCCCCGCCGCGCGACGGCACCGAGCCCGAGCCGCCGTTCCTGGCCGCCAACCGCGCGCTCATCGACGGCCTGCGGACCGCCGGGGTGAGCCGCGTGGTGGTCGTGGGCGGCGCGGGCAGCCTCAAGGCCGGCCCCGGCCTCGACCTCGTCGACACGCCCGGCTTCCCGGAGATCTACAAGAAGGAGGCCAGGGCCGCGCGGACGGTGCTCGGGCTCTACCGCGAGGTGACCGACCTGAACTGGACCTACGTCTCACCCGCCGCCGAGATCGCGCCGGGCGAGCGCACCGGGGTCTACCGGATCGGCCACGACGACCTGCTCAGCGACGCCGACGGCCGCAGCTTCATCACGGCCGAGGACTACGCGGTGGCGATCGCCGACGAACTGGCGGAGAACGCCCACCCGCGCACCCGCATCACCGTCGCCTACTGATCGTCCTCGTCCTGGTCGTCGGGCAGCAGCGCCTTCTCGTCGGGCTTGTGCACCAGCACGTTGTCCACGTACGACTTCACCGCCGTGGCCAGCCCGACGTCGCCGCCCGCCGTCTCCGACAGGTACCAGCGGTGGTCGAGGATCTCGTGGAAGAGCTGCGCGGGCTCCAGCTTGCCGCGCAGCTCCGCGGGGATGTCGTCGACCGTGGGGTGGAAGACCTCGGCGAGCCAGCGGTGCGCCACGATGGCCTCGTCCTCGTGGCGCAGGCCCTTGGCGACCCGGTAGCCGTCCAGGTCGTTGAGCAGCCGCCGCGCCTGGTTCTCCTCCACGTCGAGCCCGGTCAGCCTGATCAGCCGGCGCTGGTGGTGGCCGGCGTCCACCACCTTCGGCCGCACGATCAGCCGGCCGGTGCCGACCTTGCGCCGCACCATCATCTCGGCCACGTCGAAGCCGAGCAGGTTCAGGCGGCGGATGCGCTGCTCCACGCGGTGCCAGTCGACCTCGTCGATGATCTCGCTGTCGGTGATCTCGGCCCACAGGCGGTGGTAGCGGGTGACGATGTCCTCCGCGGTCTCCATGGGGTCGATCGACGGGTGCAGCAGCCCGCCGGCCTCCAGGTCGAGCATCTCGCCGAAGATGTTGGTGTGGGCGACGTCGATGTCGGTCAGCCGCTGGCCCTCGCTGATCATCGGGTGCATCTCGCCGGTCTCGGCGTCCACCAGGTAGGCGGCGAAGGCGCCGGCGTCCCGGCGGAACAGCGTGTTGGACAGCGAGCAGTCGCCCCAGTAGAAGCCGTTCAAATGCAGGCGCACCAGCAGCACGGCCAGCGCGTCGAGCAGGCGGGTGAGCGTGTCGGGGCGCAGGGTGCCCGACATCACGGCGCGGTAGGGGAGCGAGAACTGCAGATGGCGGGTGATCAGCGCGGCGTCCAGGTCGTCGTCGCGGCCGGTCACGTACGCCACGGGCTCCACGGCCGGGGCGTCCAGCCGGGCCAGGTCCCACAGGAGCTGGTACTCCCGCCTGGCGTACCGCTCGCTGATCTCCTTGATCGCGTAGACCTTGCCGGAGAGCCGGGCGAACCGTACGACGTGGCGGGAGATGCCGCGCGGCAGATCGACCAGATGATGCTTGGGCCAGTCGGCCAGCGGGACGTCCCAGGGGAGCCGGATGAGGTCGGGGTCGCCTAGCGCGCCAGTGATCTGCAGGGGCATGAACGTCAGGATATGGTGCGTAGGTGGACGAGTTTCTCAACTGGTACTTTTCCGACCGTCCCGTCGTCGCCAGCCAATTGGGAGCCGACGGCTACGACCACACCCTCGGCGATTTCACCGCCTCCGCCTGGGAGAACCGCGCCCGGGAGGAGATCCGCTGGATCGAACGCCTCTCCAAGTCCCCGGCCGACTCGCTGGACGACGCCATCGACAGAGACCTGGTCCTGTCCCAGCTGAGAGGCTCGGTCGCGCTCGAATCCTGGCCCGAGTGGCGGCGCAACCCGGGCCTCTACCTCTCGGCCGTCTTCGGATCGTTGTTCAACGCCTTCCAGCAGCGGCTCAAGCCGGAGGCCGAGCTCGTCGCCGCCGCCGTCTCGCGCCTGGCCGAGGTGCCCGGCGTGCTGGCCGCCTGCCAGGCCAACCTGGACCCCGACCTCGCCGCGCCGCTGCTGGTCACGCGGGGGCTCGGCCAGGCCCGTACCGGCCGCAACTTCCTCACCCGCACGCTCCCCGCGATGGTCGCCGACGAGGCCCTGCGCGCCCGGCTGGCCAAGGCCGCCGAACCCGCCGCCGACGCGTTCGACGCGATGGTCGCCTTCCTCGAAGGCTTCCAGTGCGGCGGCACCTGGCGGATGGGGGAGAAGCTCTACTCCACCCTGCTGCGCGAGCGCGAGATGCTCACCTACGGCGCCGCCGAGCTGCACGCCAAGGGCAGGGCCGCCTGGAGCGACCTGGACGCCCGGATGCGCCGGGTCGCCCTCGGCCTCAACGGCACCGAGGACTGGCGGGCCGCGATGGAGTCCCTCATGGACGACCACCCGCCCACCCTGGAGGCCATGCGGTCAGAGTACGAGGCCGAGACCCGGCGGGCCCGTGAGTTCGTCCGCGAGCGCGGGCTCGTCACCTTCGCCGAGGGGGAGGAGTGCGAGGTCCTGCCGTCGGCCGAGTACGCCCGCCCGGTGCTGTACGTCGCCCACTACCTGTCGCCGCCGCCGCTCAGCAGCTCGCGCAGGGGCATCTTCTTCGTCCCCTTCACCCCTGACGACTTCACCGAGGAGCAGGTACGCCAGCGCCTGCGGACCAACGCGCGCGCCCAGATGCCCTCGATCGCCGTGCACGAGGCCTACCCCGGCCACCACTGGCACCTGTCGTACATGGCGGACAACCCGCGTACGGTCCGCAAGGTCTTCAGGACGCCGTACTTCACCGAGGGCTGGGCCCTGTACGTCGAGAAGGTGCTGCACGAGCAGGGCTACTTCGACACCCCCGCCACCGAGCTGGCCCACCTGGACTTCCGCCTCTTCCGCGCCGCCCGGATCATCGTCGACACCGCGCTGCACTGCGAGGACATGTCGATCGAGGAGGCCGAGACGTTCATGGCCACCAAGGCGTCGCTGTCGCCCGGCACCGCCCGGGGCGAGGTGAACCGCTACTGCGCCTGGCCGACGCAGGCGCCGTCGTACCTGACGGGGGCCATCGAGATCGACCGCATCCGCGAGTCGTTCACGGGGTCGCTGCGCGAGTTCCACGACCGGATCGCCGGGTCCGGCGGCCTGCCCCTGGGCCTGGCCGAACAGGCCGCGCTGGCCTGACCGGCCCGCTCGCGCTCCCGGGGCTAGCTCGGGCGGCGCGGGAACACCGGCGGGTTGGCCGCGCGCTCCACGACGGCGGCGAGCTGCTCGTCGGTCAGGACCGCGGGCTTGCCCACGGCGAGCCCGCGCACGTAGACCTCGCACAGCCACTCCAGCAGGCGGGTGGCCTCGAACGCCTGCTCCATCGTCGCCCCGATGGTCACCCCGCCGTGGTTGGCCATCAGGGCGGCCTGCCTGCCCTCCAGCGCCGCCCGCACATTGGCGGCCAGTTCCGGCGTGCCGTACGTGGCGTACTCGGCCACCTTGACCACGCCGCCCAGCAGCAGCGCGTTGTAGTGGACCGGCGGCAGCTCCGTCATCGTCGTGGCCACGACCGTCCCGAACACCGAATGCGTGTGCACGATCGCCTGAGTGCCCGTCGCCTGGTAGACGGCCAGGTGCATGGGGGTCTCCGACGACGGCTGCAGCTCGCCCTCGACCAGGTAACCCTCCATGTCCACGATCGGGCACGCCTCCGGGGTCAGCCGGTCGAGCGCCACACCGGAGGGGGTGACCGCCACCTGGTCGCCCCGGCGCACGCTCAGGTTGCCCGAGGTGCCGATGACCAGGCCCAGCTCGACGGCGCGCCTGCCGTACTCGCACAACTGCTCGCGGAGGCTCATGCGACGGCAGAGTAGTCGGTCGTCCGAAATACTTCCAGCGACGTTTTTGGGTGCTTTTCGCCTCAGAGGCGGTCGAGGGCCCGGAGCATGAGGCGTTCGAGGTCGACGCGGGTGAGCCGGCCCGGGTAGAGGAGCAGGTGCAGGCTCAGGCCGTCGACCAGGGCGAGCAGGTGTTCGGCGAGGTCGTCGAGGCTGCCGTCCGCGCGCAGCTCGCCGGCCGCGCGGGCCTGGCCGAGCAGCTCCCGTACGGCGGCGCGCAGCTCGTCGGCCTCGGCGGTCTGGACCTCGGCCAGCCGTTCGGAGGCCAGGCTGCGGCTCCAGAAGCTGACCTCCAGGCGGCTCTCCTGGGTGCGGTCGGCGTCCAGCGGGAGGTTGTCCAGCAGCAGCTCGCGCAGGGCCGCCAGGCCGGTGACGCCCTCGACCTTGCGCGTCAGCCGCGCCCTGATGCGCTGGTGCGACTGGCGCAGCGCCGACAGCAGGATCTCGTCCTTGTCGGCGAAGTAGTGCGCGAGCACCCCGTTGGAGTAGCCGGCCTCCTTGGCGATGGCCCTGGTGGTGGCGGCGTCGATGCCGTCCCTGACGATCACCCTGCGGGCCGCCGACAGGACCTCGGCCCTGCGCTCATCGTGATCGACGATCTTCGGCATCGGATCCCCCTCTTGTCGCGGCGACTCCTACCATATTGACTTTTTATTCGGACGTCTGTCTATTTAGACCATGACCGTCGCCACTGTCGGCGTGCACATCGTCGACATCCTCGCCAGGCCCGTCGAGCACATCCCCGAGGGCCAGGACACCGTACTCGTCGAGCAGATCCGCCTCACGGCCGCCGGCGCCGCCGCCGGAACCGCCGTCGACCTGGTCAAACTCGGCAACGACGTGATCACCATGGGCGCGATCGGGGACGACGAGCTCGGCGACTTCCTGCAGGCCGTCCTCGCCAAGCGCGGCGTGGACGCCACCCGCCTGGTCCGCAGGGCCGGCGAACAGACCGCCGCCTCGATCCTGCCCATCCGCCCCGACGGCGGCCGGCCCAGCTTCCACGTGCCCGGCGCCAACCTCGGCGTCACCCTCGCCGACCTGGACCCCGACGTGCTGCGCCGCGCGCGGGCCATCCACCTGGGCGGCATGGACGTCACCTTCGGCCTGGGCGACCCCGCCTTCTTCGCCCTCCTCGACGAGGTGCGGGCCGCGGGCACGATCGTCACGATGGACCTGCTGTCGGAGCTGCCCGACCTGCTGGCGATGGCCCGCGCGTTCCTGCCCCACGTGGACTACGTGCTGCCCAACGAGTCGCAGGCCCTGCTCATGACCGGCGACGCCGACGTGGACACCGCCGCCGCGACCCTGCTCGCCGACGGCCCGAAGGGCGTGCTCGTCACCCTCGGCGCGGCCGGCAGCCTCGTGCTGACCTCCGACGGCGGTCCCGAGCGGGTGCCGGCGCTGAAGACGGAGGTCGCCGACACGACCGGGTGCGGGGACGCGTACTGCGCCGGTTTCCTGACCGGGCTCCTGCACGGCCGCGACGTGCTGGAGGCCGCCCGCTGGGGCACCGCCGCGGCGGCCCGCGTGGCCACCGGCCTCGGCTCCGACGCGGGCCTCACCGACCTCGACTCCACCCTAAGGACTCTCGCATGACAGACGCCGAACTCCGCGAGCGCGCGCTGAAGGTCGTCCCCGGCGGCATGTACGGGCACCTCAACGCGGCCATCTTCGCCCCCGGCTACCCCCAGTTCTTCCAGCGCGGCGAGGGCTGCCGCCAATGGGACGTGGACGGGCGCGAGTACATCGACCTCATGTGCAGCTGGGGCCCGGTCGTGCTCGGGCACCGGCACCCGCGCGTGGAGGAGGCCGCCGCCCGGCAACTCGCGCTCGGCGACTGCCTCAACGGCCCCGGACCGATCATGGTCGAGCTGGCCGAGCTGCTGGTCGACACCGTGCCGAGCGCCGACTGGGCGATGTTCTCCAAGAACGGCACCGACGCCACCACCCAGGCGCTCATGGTCGCCCGCGCCGCCACCGGGCGGACGAAGGTGCTGATGGCGCACGGCGCGTACCACGGCGCCGACCCCTGGTGCACGCCCTCGACCGCCGGCACCACCCCGAACGAGCGCGCGGACCTGGTCGAGTTCTCCTACAACTCGCTGGAGTCCCTGGAGGCCGCCGCCGCCACCGTCGAGGGCGACGTCGCGGCGATCATCTGCACCCCCTTCAAGCACGACTCCTTCGAGGACCAGGAGCTGGTCGAGCCCGCGTTCGCACGCGGCGCCCGCGCCCTGGCCGACCGCCTCGGGGCGGCCCTGGTGATCGACGACGTGCGGGCCGGGTTCCGCATCGACCTGCGGGGGTCGTGGGAGCCGTACGGGGTCCGTCCGGACCTGACCGCCTGGTCCAAGGCCATGGCCAACGGTTACCCGATCGCCGCCGTCACCGGCACCGACGCCCTGCGCGGCGCCGCGCAGACCCTCTACACGACCGGCTCGTTCTGGTTCTCGGCGGTGGCGATGGCCGCGGCCAAGGCCACCATCGAGACCCTGCGCGACACGGACGGCATCGCCGCCATGGAACGCGCCGGCACCCAGCTCAGGGAGGGCCTGTACGCCCAGGCCAAGTCCCACGGGTTCGTCGTGAACCAGACCGGCCCGGTGACCATCCCGTGGCTCAGCTTCGACGGCGACGCCGACCTGTCCACGGCCCTGTACTGGAGCGACGCCTGCCTGCGGCACGGGGTGTACCTGCACCCCTGGCACAACTGGTTCATGTCGGCGGCCCACACGGAGGAGGACGTGGCCCGAGCCCTGGAAGCCACCGACCAAGCCTTCACCGAAACCCGCACCCACTTCGCCTGACCCTCCAGCCGCGGCCCACCCGTTACCTGGTTACCGGGTGGGCGCACGGAACCCCACACCGGACGGCGCTTCCCGGTTGCCGGACGCGAGCCTCAGGAGCGCCGCCGCGAACGGCCCTCCGGCCCCTCAGGTGCTCCGGCCGTCGTTCGAGCCCTCTCGTCGTCGTGCTTCCCCGGCCGACCACCACCCGCAGCAGCGCCTGCGTCCCGCTCGCAGCCCCGGACGACCGCTTCTCTTGAGCGATGGTCACACTGCGCGCTCACCATGTGACAACAAGTGTCATGCCGTCCCCCCGACATGACGCTCTCAGACAGATGTTCGCCGACCGGCCTCAAGTGGCGGTGGAGATCCTGCGTGACCTCATGGGCGTCGACCTACCCTCCACCTCGCTGGTCCGGCAGGAGGACCGCCTGTTCAACACCAGGCCCTCCGACGACATCGAACCAGACCTCGGCATCGTGCTCGGCCCTCCCCAGAGCCCCGCGCACGCCATCATCGTGGAGATCCAGCAGGACAAGTCCAAAGACCCGAGGCAACTGGCCCGTCACGCCGCCGCGCAGTGGCTGATGCTGCGCTGCGACGTGACAGTCCTGGTCGTCTGTCCCGACCGGAGAGCCGCCGCCTACTACTCCCAGCCGATCGACACCGGGCTCACCGGCTACCGCCTCCAGGCGTACGTGCTGGGCCCCGACGACGTACCGGCCATCACCGACCCGCAAGAGGCCGCCGCCCACCTGGAACTCGCGGTCATGTCCGTCATGATCCACGGACGTGAGCGGAAGGTCATCGAGGCGTTCGCGACGGCGCTGGTGGAGACCGGCGGCGATCACGCTCCGAAGTACAGTGAATACGCTTGCAGCATGTCCGCGCCCGAGGTCAAAGACATCTTGGAGGAGATCATGGCGTCCACCGAATGGCCGCTCCACAGCCGGTTCGCCCACCAACACTTCGGCCGGGGGCACGCAGTGGGCCACACAGCGGGCAGTCACGAGACCGCACGGAGAATCGTGCTGTACCTGCTGGACGCGCGTGGCATCGATGTCCCCCAGGACGTCCGCGCGCGCATCGATGCCTGTACGGACGTCGACCTGCTCATGCACTGGACTGTTCGCGCGAGCAGCGTTCAGTCCGCCCGTGACGTGTTCGACGATTCGGACGGCTGACGCCCTTGGCAGCGGGTGCCCAGGTACACCCGCTCCAGGTGAAGTGTGCTCAAGTGTCTGTTGGCCGAGCGTGGGGTCGAGGTGCCTGACGACGTCCGTGAGCGGATCGACGCCTGCGCCGAGGTCGACCACCTCGTGGCCTGGACCGTGCGCGCGAACGCCGGACGATCTCTCCAGGAGGTCTTCTCCTGACGAGCGGGATCACGGCCGGGCGGCGGGTGGCGTGATCCGGTAGAGCCCGTCGCGGGAGCCGGAAGCCGGGACGGCCAGCACGAGGGCGGTCGCCGGGAACAGTGGGGACGGCAACCGGTCCAAGGCGAACCACTGCCATGAGCGGAAGACGTGCGGCTCGGTCACCTGCGGAGCGTCGGCGCCCCGCAGCATGGTGACCGCCGCCGTCACCCGCTCGCCGAGCAGCACGCGCCCGTCCGGGTCCGTGAGCAGCACACCGACGCCTACGATGCGATTCACCGTCAAAACCGACTCCTCCCGCAAAGAGCTGTAATGCTGCCAAAAATCCGGACATGGGGTGAGTGTTGTTGACACTCACGTAAGGAGACCGGATGGGAGCCGATCCCGAGAGCCGGTTCGAGGAGATCTATGCGTCCTCCTACAGACCCCTGCTCGGCTACGCGTTACGCCGATGTCCCGACCCCGACGACGCGGCCGACGTCGTGGCCGAGACGTTCGTGATCGCGTGGCGGCGCATCGAGGAGGTGCCGCGCGGGGAGGAGGCCCGGCTCTGGCTGTACGGCGTGGCCAGGAAGGTGCTGGCCAACCACCGGCGGGGTGAGCGCCGCCACGAGCGGCGTACCGAGGCGTTGCGCGCGGAACTGGCCGCCGCGCCCGTGGTCGCCGGGCCGTCCGCCGAGGACCTGTCGCCGCTGGCCCGGGCGTTCCGCCTGCTCTCCGACGACGACCGCGAACTGCTCACCCTGGTCGCCTGGGAGAAGCTGGACACCGGCCAGATCGCAACGACCTTGGGCATAACGCGCAATGCCGTACGGGTCCGGCTCTATCGAGCCCGCCGGCGCTTCGCCCGCCGTTTGACCGAGGCCGGGTTCGAACACCCGCACGCCGTGGCCCTGGAAGGGAGCTCATTGTGAACATCGCCGATCTCGCCCGCGTGGGCGACGAGGAGCTCGCGGGGGAGCCCGTGGGGCAGGCGTCCGGCGCGGGGGCGCGGGCGCTCATGCGGTCGATCATGTCGGAGGAGCGCGGGCCCGTCCGGAGGCCGCGCCGCCGGGCGCTGCGCAGGACGTTCGTGCTGGGGGCCGTGGCCGCCGGGCTGGCCGCCGTGCTCGCCGTCACGCTGCCGGTCGCCGGCCCGGCCACCGAGTACGCCAACGCCGCCGTCACCCTCAAGACCGGTGACGACTTCATCGACGTCGCCATCACCGACCCCGAGGCCGACTCGGCCGCCTTCACCGAGGCGTTCAAGGCCGTCGGCCTGGACGCGCAGGTACGCAAGATCCCGGTCGCCTCTCAGTACGCGGGCATGCTGTTCGGCCCCGCCACCCCCGGGAGCTTCCCGCCGGGCACCGGCGTGATCGTCACAAAAGCCGGGACCTGTGCGTCGGTCTGGTGCGGCACGGTCTCCATGCCCACCGGCTACAAGGGCAGGATCGTCTTCGGGATCGGCCGTCCGGCCGCGCCGGGCGAACGGTACGCCGTCATTGCCCCGCCGGGAGTCCCGGAACCGGTTCCCGACGGGCTGGAGGTACGCGGCAAGAGCGTCGGGGAGATCCGGGCCGAGCTGGCGCGGCGGGGGCTGAAGATCGAGTACGTGGTGATGTGGATGAAGGCCGACGGCACCGGCAGGGGGTACGGCGTCGACGCCCAGTACGTCAAGGACGACTGGACGGCCGACAGAGTGATGCTGATCGCGTCGGACACCGTCCAGCTGAACGTGAAGGCGGGACCCGAGGTCCCCCGGGACTCCCTGCCCAGGTCGCGGCCCGCTCCG
The DNA here is from genome assembly GCF_040642995.1 of Nonomuraea sp. NPDC047529. Taxonomy (NCBI): domain Bacteria; kingdom Bacillati; phylum Actinomycetota; class Actinomycetes; order Streptosporangiales; family Streptosporangiaceae; genus Nonomuraea; species Nonomuraea sp. NPDC047529. Next base: position 116,959 of record NZ_JBEYTJ010000010.1, read on the forward strand.
ATGCCGAGCCCCTGGTGGATCGAGAACGAGTGACCCGTCGCTGAGCGGCCCGACGTCGTAGCGCTTCCGCTAACCGGCCCGGTTCGACGATTCCGTGGCGGCCCAGGTGAAAATGCCCTTTGCCATCAGTGACTGTTCACCGGCCGCCCGGGCCGCGAAAACCTGGGCCCTGACCCGGTGCACACCCGCATCGTCAGGAGCCGCCAGGGCGGCCATTTCCGCGAGATGTCCGGCGAGCCGTTCGTCCCCCTCGGAAAGGGCCTTGAGCGCCGCGTCGGCGAGCGCTTGCGCCCCGCCCGCGAGTTCCGCCACGGATTTGGCCAGAACCGCGTCGGGAGCCGGTTTGAGATTGGCCGGATTGCCGTCGTACCAGCCGCCGTAAAGGCGCCAGAGATTGCGTACGACGAATTCCGGCTCGTCATAACGCGCCCGCAGATAAGGGCGGTCGGAATAATGCTCGGACGGCTTCACCGCATGCACGATCTCGTCGAGCCGGGCGCCCGCGTTGAGCAGGTCGAGCGTCTGCGTGATGATCGACTCCAGCCATTCGGCCGTCTCCAGCAACGCCTGCCGCACCCGGTCGGCGCCGAAGATCGGGGCGCCGTGGCTGGGCAGCATGATCTCGGCGTCGAGGGCCGCCATCAGGCGCAGCGCGTGCACCCACTCGCGCGGGTATCGCTGCACCTTCTGGGGGTTTCCGCAGTTGGGCGTCACCCAGATGAACAGGTCGCCGGGCAGCAGCAGCCGGTGTTCGCGCACGTAGCCGATGGTGGCGTCGTCGGTCTCGCCCTTGGCGTGCAGCAGGTCGAAGGTCAGCCCGCCGCGCCGTACGGTCAGCGCGTCGGTGTAGGTGACGTCGGGCCGCCGGTAGTCGGTGGGCCAGCGGAGGCGGGTGTTCTGGAACTGCCGCTGGTTGATCACCGTGTTGTAACCATTTGTCAGCACGTACCGGTCGAACCGATCGACCACCGCCTGATGCGCGTACACGGTGGCCCGAGGGCCCGACTCCTCGAACGGCCCGGTGCCGAAGACGTGATCCACATGCCCGTGGGAGTAGAATGCGGTGGTCAGCGGCGCCCGGGACCAGCGGCGTACGTCCTCGTGCAGGCGGGCGGCGGCCCATGGTCCGCCGGTGTCGAAGAGCAGCAGCTCGCCCTCGGTCTCGAAGGCGATCGCGTTGCCGAACCCCGACCACCAGCCGACACCCTCCGTCACGGCCTGGACGCCCTTGCCCTCCATGCCGGTGTCCACGATGCTGTCGTCAGACTCGGCGCGCCACACCCGGTCCGCGTACTCGATAATCATGTGACCAACCTTGCTTTTAGAACGTCGTTCTAGGCAAGGGATCACGGCAAGGTCACGTCTCGATTGCGCCCTCTTGACGCGTGTCGGCGGGCGTTCGTACGTTCGGGCAAACGTTTAGGAAACTTTCCTAACTGAATCCTCTTCGGGAGCCCCCATGACCCACCCGGGCGAGATCACTCGGCGTCAGCTGCTCCGCCGTATCGGCATGACCGCGCTCGTGGCCGGGCCCGGCGCGAGCCTGCTGAGCGCCTGCGCGACCAGCGGCGGTGGCGGCGACCAGCCCACGGCGGCGCCCGCCACGTCGATCGCGGCGTCGGCGGACCCCAAGAACCCCTTCGGCGTCGACGTCAAGAAGCCGCTCGAAGTGGTCATCTTCAGCGGCGGCTACGGCGACTCCTACGCCAAGGACCTGCACGAGGAGCTGTACAAGACGGCCCACGCCGGCGTCACGATCAAGCACACCGCCACCCAGCAGATCGGCACCCAGCTCCGGCCGCGCATCGTCGGCAACGACATGCCCGACGTGATCAACAACTCCGGCCCCGAGGCGCTCGACCTGGCCGCGCTGGCCACCGAGGGCCACCTGGCCGACCTGACCCCGCTCTACGACGCGCCCTCCTTCGACGACCCGTCCAAGAAGGTCCGCGACACGATCACGCCGCTCGTGCTGCAGAACGGCAAGCTCGACGGCAAGGACCTGGTGCTCAACTACACCGTGTCCCACCGGGCGCTGTGGTACAACGCCAAGCTGTTCGCCGCCAAGGGGTGGAGCGTGCCGAAGACCTGGGCCGAGTTCACGGCGCTCGGCGAGGCGGCCAAGAAGGAGGGCATCGCGCTCTTCGCCTACCCCGGCAAGAAGGGCCCGTACTACCAGCTCTGGAACGTCCTGTACACGGCCGCCAAGATCGGCGGCAACCAGGTCATCATCGACATCGACAACCTCGTCGACAACGCCTGGACGAGCGAGGCGGTCAAGCAGGCGGTCACCGCGTGGCTGGACATCCAGCAGAAGTACGGCGACAAGGCGTACCTGGGCCTCGACCACACCCAGACCCAGGTCAAGCAGCTTCAGAACAAGGTGCTGTTCTACCCGTGCGGCTCCTGGCTGGAGAACGAGATGACCAAGGACATCCCGCTCGACTTCGAGTACGCCCTGGCCCCCATCCCCGACGTCACCGCCTCCGACAAGATGCCGTACGGCGCGATCCAGGTCGGCGTGGGTGAGAACTTCGTCGTCGCGGCGAAGGGCAAGAACCCGCAGGGCGGCCTGGAGTACCTGCGGATCATGTTGTCGAAGGAGGGCGCGGCGGGCTTCACCAAGAAGACCAGCAACCTCACGGTGGTGACCGGCGCCGCCGACAGCTCCGAGTTCCCGCCCGGCCTGGTCAGCGCATCCAAGGCGCAGGACGCGGCCGGCGAGAACATCATCACCGACGCCCGCTTCGAGGGCTGGTACAAGGAGCTGTTCGACTACGGCTGGGAGCAGACCAACGTCCTGATGTCCGGCCGCATCACCCCTGACGAATTCTGCACGCGCATGCAGAAGAAGGCCGACGACGTCAAGAAGGACGACTCCATCACCAAGCAGACGCGGAGCGCCTGAGCACATGGAGCGGTTGCGCAAGTACGGATTCGTCATCGGGTTCCTGGCCGTCCCGGTCACGCTTTACACGGTCTTCGTGATCAGCCCATATGTTCAGGCGTTCCAGCTCTCCCTGACGAGCTGGAACGGCGTCAGCTCGGTCGTCCGATTCGTGGGGCTGGACAATTTCGGCCGGTTGTTCGACGACGACAATTTCTGGCAGGCCCTGCGCAATCACGGAATTCTCCTGCTGGTGCTGCCGCTCCTGACGATCGTCATCGCGCTGTTCCTGTCGTTCCTGCTGAATCTCGGCGGCGGCACCCGCGGCGCGGGAATGCGCGGGGTCTGGGGGTCGAATTTCTACCGGGTGGTGTTCTTCTTCCCCCAGGTTCTCGCCGTGGCCGTGGTCGGCGTGCTGTTCCAGGCCATCTACCGTCCCGACGAGGACGGCGTGATCAACGGCACGCTGGCCAGGCTCGGGCTCTCCGAGCCGATCGGCTGGCTCACCGAGCCGGGCCTGGCGCTCTGGTCGATCATCGCGGTGATGGTCTGGCAGGCGGTCGGCTTCTACGTGGTGCTGTTCTCCGCGGGCATGGCCGCCATCCCCAAGGACTACTTCGAGGCCGCCTCCATCGACGGCGCCGGCCGGATGCGGCTGTTCTTCTCCATCACGCTGCCGCTGCTGCGCGACACCCTCCAGGTCGGCTGGATCTACCTGGGGATCGCCGCCTTCGACGGCTTCGCGCTGATCCAGGTGCTGGCGGGCGACCGGGGCGAGCCGGACGGGGCCACCACCATCCTGCCCATCACCATCTACAAGACCGCCTTCGACTACCACAAGGTCGGCTACGCCTCGGCGATGGGCGTCGTGCTGTTCTTCCTGACAGTGACGTTCGCCGTGCTGACGCTCCGTACGACCAGGCGTGAAAGGGTTGAGCTCTGATGGCTTCGCGTGGAGCGGGCAGGCCGCGGCCCGGCGTGCTGAGCGGGCTCTCGCACGTGGCCCTGGCCGTCTGGGCCCTGCTGATCATCCTGCCGCTGCTGTGGACGTTCCTGGCCTCGTTCAAGACCAACACCGAGATCTTCGGCGACCCGCTCCAGCTCCCCGGGGCGCTGCGGCTGGACGCCTGGGGGCGGGCCTGGGACAAGGCGCACGTCGGGCAGTACATGCTCAACACGGTCATCGTCGTGTTCTTCGGCACGGCGGGCACGATGTTGTTCGGCTCGATGGCGGCGTACGTGCTGGGCCGCTACAGCTTCGTCGGCGGCAAGCTGATCTACTACTACTTCGTCGCCGGGCTCGCCTTCCCCATCTTCCTGGCGCTCGGGCCGCTGTTCTTCGTCGTCAAGCAGTTCGGGCTGCTCGACTCGCACATCGGCCTGATCATCGTCTACATCGCGTACTCGCTGCCCTTCACGATCTTCTTCCTGGCCGCGTTCTTCCGCACGCTGCCCGAGGCGGTCGCCGAGGCGGCCCTGATCGACGGCGCCTCGCACACCCGGACGTTCTTCCAGATCATGGTCCCGATGGCCAAGCCCGGCCTGGTCAGCATCACGATCTTCAACGTCCTGGGGCAGTGGAACCAGTACCTGCTGCCGCTGGCGCTCATGGGCGGCGCGCCGGAGAAGTGGCCGCTCACGCTCGGCATCGCCAGGATCTCCACCAGGGCCGGCTACGAGGCGGATTGGCCGGGCCTGTTCGCCGCGCTGAGCATGACCATCCTGCCGGTGATGGTCATCTACATCATCTTCCAGCGGCAGATCCAGTCCGGGTTGAGCTCGGGCGCGCTGAAGTGAGATTCGCCGAACACGCTTCGTAGTCGTACGGCTACTCGTTAGAGTGAGGGGCCTTCGCCAGCACATCCGGGGGTCCCTCATGCGCGTTCCCGCACTTCTGCTCGTCCTGCTCACGACGGCCGCCTGCGCGGGGCCACCGGCGCCGCTGCAGGAGGTCGCGAAACCGAGCCCGTCGGGGCTGCCGGAACTGAGCGGCGGCGGTGAGTTCACCTCGGGTGACACCGCGGCGATCGCCTACGACCGCCGCCTGGCTCCCGAGGGCGCGCAGGCCAGCCTCACGGCCGAGTCCAGCGGCGGCACGACCCGCACCTCGCTGGTCGTGGAGGGCTTCCTGCCCCGCCACCACTACGGCGCCCACCTGCACACCGCGCCCTGCGGCGCCGACCCCGACGCCGCCGGCGGCCACTACCAGCACAACCCCGGCCACGCCGACCCGGCCAGCGAGATCTGGCTCGACGTCACCACCGACGGGTCGGGCGCGGGCCGCTCGACGGCCCGTCACTCCTGGAGTCTCGACCCCGCCGCCCTGCCGAAGTCGCTGGTCATCCACGCCCGGCCCACCACGAAGAGCGGCGCCCACGCGGGCGAGGCGGGCCCTCGGGTGGCCTGCCTGACACTGCACTAGCCGAAAGGCGTGCATAATTACACAATTACATATTGTGGAGGTCCCGCGTTGACTAGCCGCCGATGGCAGCCGCCCCGCTTACGGTTGTTCGAGCAGGTGCACCGCCGGGCCACCTGGCTGGAGCTACTCTACGACCTCGTCTTCGTCGTGGCGGTCGCCGAGCTGGCCGACGTGCTCGCCGGCGGCGCCGACGCCGGCCGCGTCCTCACCTTCGTCGGCCTGTTCGTGCCGGTCTGGTGGTCCTGGGCGGGTTACGTCTTCTATGCCAACCGGTTCGACACCGACGACGTCAGCCATCGCCTGCTCGCGTTGCCGCAGATCCTCGCGGTGGCCACGATGGCGGCCAGCGTCAGCGACATCGAGCAGCGCTCGGCCCTGTTCGCGCTCTCCTACGCGGCGGCCCGGATCCTGCTCGTCGTCGCCTACCTCAGGGCCGGCCGGCACGTGCCCGAGGCCCGGCCGCTCACCGTGCGGTACGCGGCCGGGTTCACCGTCGCCGCGGTCATCTGGCTGGCCTCCCTCGCCGTCGATCCGCCGCAGCGGTACGCGATGTGGGCCGTGGCGCTGGTGATCGACCTGGCGACCCCGCTGCTCAGCCGGGGCCACCAGAGCAAGCTGCCGCCGCAGAGCGAGCACCTGCCGGAGCGGTTCGGGCTGTTCGTCGTGATCGTGCTCGGCGAGGTGGTCGCGGCCGTGGTCACCGGGCTCAAGGGGCACGACGTCACCCCGTCCGTGCTGCTGATCGCCCTGGCCGGGGTGGCCATCGCGATGGCCTTCTGGTGGTTGTACTTCGACCACGTCGACGAGTCCGTCGTGCTGCGCACCAAGCTGGCCGGGCAGGTGTGGGTGTACTCGCACCTGCCGCTCTCGATGGGCCTGGTGGCGTTCGGCATCGGGATCGAGCACGCGCTCATGCACCCGTCGGGGACGAGCTGGGCCGTCGGGGTGCCGGCCGCCGTGGTCTTCGCCGTGCTCGGCCTCCAGCACCTGTGCTCGGCCGACCGCCGGGCGGGCGTCGTCCGGCTGGCCGCCGCCGTGCTCACGCTCGCCTCCTCCGCGCTGCCCGTCGCGGCGGCGCTCCCGCTCGTCCTGCTGTTCGGCGCCGCCCAGGTGGGTTACGACCTGCTGCGCCCCTCCCCGGAAGGCACATCGTGACCCAGGAAGTGTTCGACCGCCAGCTCGCCGCCATCGCCGACGGCGACCTGGAGGCCCTGCTCGCCCAGTACCACGACGAGGCGGTGGTCGTCCGGTTCGACCGCGCGGCCAGGGGCGCCGCCGAGATCCGCGAGCTGTTCACCGCCTACCTGGCGGCCGGGCCGCGGGTGGAGGAGATCACGTCGCTCCGGATCGAGGGGGACGTGATCTTCTACAACGCGGTCATGACCGTCGGCGGGAACCGGGTCACGACGTTCGGGACGCTGGTCGTCAGGGACGGCAGGATCTGGCGCCAGACCGCCGCCGCCCTGCCGCTCACCTGATCGCCGCCTCCATCGGCCGCCAGGGCGCGGAGTCGAAGATCAGCATGATGGACCGGATCCGCCCGTCCGGGCCGAGGGTGAAGTGCTCGGCGGTGCGCTGGGTGCCGACCGGCGTGGCGGTGTGCAGGTCGTAGACGAGGGTCGCCGCCGAGTCGCCGTACAGCTCGCTGATCAGGTCGACGCCGGTCACCACGCTCATCAGGGCCTCGATGCCGGCCAGGTGGCCGGTGGGGTCGGTCGAGGAGACGAACGGGCTCCTGAAGGAGAACTCCTCGCCGATCAGCGCCGCCGCGGCCGGTACGTCGGCGCGGAGCCTGGCCTCGTGGTAGGCCCTGACCACCTCGCGGGTGCCGGTCATCGCCCCTCCAGGTGCGCCGAGAGTCGCTGCTGGTTGTCGGCCAGGCGCAGGCACAGGTGCCGCAGCGCGGTCAGGTCGGCGGCCGTGAACCCCTGGAACATCGCCCGCATCGCCATCTGCGACGGCGTGCGGAACGCCTCGATCCACGCCCGGCCCTCGTCGGTGATCACGGCCAGCACCGAGCGCCGGTCGCGGCTGTCCTGGACCCGCCGCGCCAGGCCGTCGCGTTCCAGGGTGTCCACCAGTCCGGTGACGTTGCGCGAGCTGACCCCGGCGGCCTGGGCCAGGTCGCCGATGCTGATGCCGCCTCCGGCTCCTGCCGCGCCGAGGCGCAGCAGGACGTCCATCGCGCCGGAGCTGAGCCCGCGCCCCTCGCTGCCGTGTGCGCGCATGCGCTCCACGGCCTGGTACGCCGTCCGCACGGCGGCGGCCGCCTCGAACGGCGCGGTGTCGCCGCCGACGAACTCACTCATGGCCGCCCTGGCCCGCGGGTCGAAGAGGGAGCCGTCCGGCTCCTGGTCGAATTTATGTACGTCCTTCACAATGAATGTCTACCAGAAAACGCGAAGGCCCGTGCGCGACGCACGGGCCTTCGGGGAGGACGGTCAGGACTGGGCGTGCTCGGCCGGGATCGTGCCGAGGCGGCCCGCCTGGAAGTCCTCGAACGCCTGGACCAGCTCGGCGCGGGTGTTCATGACGAACGGGCCGTGGTGCGCCACGGGCTCGCCGATCGGCTCACCGCCCAGGACGATCACGTCGAGCGTGTCCTTGGCCTCGATCGTGATGGTCTCGCCCAGGGTGGTCCGGCCCGGCCGGTTGCCGAAGCCGTCGAAGACCGCGAGCTGCCCGCCGTGCAGCGGACGCCGCTCGGCGCCGACCGTGCCGCGGCCGGAGAGGGCGTAGACCAGGGCGTTGTAGTCCTTGCGCCACGGCAGGCTCAGCCGCGCGCCCGGGGTGATGGTGGCGTGCAGCAGCGTGATCGGCGTCTGCGTGCTGCCGGGGCCGGTGTTGCCGGCCAGCTCGCCCGCGATCAGCCGGACCAGCGCGCCGCCGTCGTGGCTGCTCAGCAGCGCGACGCTGGAACGCCCGATGTCCTGGTACTTCGGCGCGATCATCTTCTTGGCGCCCGGCAGGTTGACCCAGAGCTGGATGCCGTGGAACAGGCCGCCCTTCTGGACCAGCCACTCCGGCGGCGCCTCCTTGTGCAGGATTCCGGACGCGGCCGTCATCCACTGGGTGTCGCCGTTGGTGATCGTGCCGCCGCCGCCGTTGGAGTCGAGGTGCTCCATGACGCCGTCGATCATGTACGTGACGGTCTCGAAGCCGCGGTGCGGATGCCAGGGCGTGCCCTTGGGCTCGCCGGCCGCGTAGTCGACCTCGCCCATCTGGTCCATCATGACGAACGGGTCGAGGTATTCGAGCTTGATCGCCGCAAGGGCGCGGCGCACGGGGAAGCCCTCACCCTCGAACCCGCTGGGCGCGGTCTCGACGGCGAGCACCTTCCGCTCCGGCACTCCCGCCACGGGCGCGGGCACGCGGGGGAGGGTGAGCGGGTTCTCAACGGTTACGGCGGGCATGTCGCGCTCCTTCCAGCGGGATCTGCCCCATGCAACCAAGTTTAGTTTTCAACTATTCCGTGGGGCTACGGGATGCGGGACATCATCCGCTCCATGCCGTTGATCCAGTTGTCGCGCAATGCCTGGGCGGCCTTGGCCGGCTCGTCGGCCTGCAGGAACTCGGCGATCCGGCGGTGCTCGGCGGCCTCGCGCTCCAGGGGCGCGTCGTCGCCGGCGATCAGGTGGGCGTAGCGGCGCATGCCGGCCTTGACGCTGGTGATGAGGTCGAGCAGGCGCTCGTTGCGGCAGCCGCTCAGCAGCAGGTCGTGCCACTCGTCGTCGTGACGTTCGATGATCTGCTGCTCGGCCACGTTGTCGGGGAAGTCCTGGGCCAGCTTCAGCAGGTCGGGGGCGATCGAGCGCAGGTGGGCCGGGTCGGAGCAGTCGAGGGCCAGCGACTCCAGGGCGGCCACGATCTCGCACAGCTCGCGGAACTCGCGCCGGCTCACCGGGGCGAACCGGAACCCGCGCCCCTGGGTGCTCTCCAGCACGCCCTCGCCCGCCAGGGTGATCAGTGCCTCGCGCAGAGGGGTACGGCTGACGCCCAGGTCGGCGGCTAGGGAGGCCTCGTTGATGTCGGTCCCGGCGGCGAAGTCACCTCGATCGAGCCGGCTCAGCAGTTCTTCCCTGATCTGCTCGCGCAACGGTCGCCGCTCGATCGGCATGGGGGACTCCCTCTCGTTCAGGTCAACCGAATCTTAACCCTTGACGTGATGCAAAATACTGCACTATGAATTCGGCATACAAAATATTACATTGCATGATCGAGGAGTTCGAGTGGGGCTGACCCGGATGCCGGGGCTGCTGTTCGGCGGGGACTACAACCCGGAGCAGTGGCCGGAGGAGGTGTGGGCCGAGGACGTGCGGCTCATGGCCGAGGCCGGGGTCAACATGGCGACCGTCGCGGTGTTCTCCTGGTCGCGCCTGGAGCCCGCGCGGGGGGCGTACGACTTCGCGTGGCTCGACCGGGTGCTGGACCTGTTGCACGAGCACGGCGTCGCCGCCGACCTGGCCACCGCGACCGCGACGCCGCCGCCGTGGCTGGTGCGCCAGCACCCCGAGATGATGCCGGTCAACGCCGACGGCGTGCGGCTGGAGTTCGGCTCCCGGCAGGGCTACTGCCCGAGCTCGCCGGTCTACCGCGAGCACGCCGTACGGATGGCCACCGCGATGGCCGAGCGTTACGGCGACCACCCGGCGCTGGCCATGTGGCACATCGGCAACGAGTACGCCGACCACACGCTGGAGTGCTTCTGCCCCGAGTCCGCCGCCCACTTCCGCCGTTGGCTGGAAGACCGGTACGGCACCGTCGACGCCCTCAACGCCGCCTGGGGCACCTCCTGCTGGGGCCAGCACTACACCAGCTTCGACCAGGTCGAGCCGCCCAGGACGGCGCCCGGCCCGGTCAACCCCGCCCAGCTCCTCGACTGGCGGCGCTTCTGCAGCGACGCGCTCCTGGAGCTGTTCCTGGCCGAGAAGGCGGCGCTGCGCGCGATCACACCGAGCGTCCCGGTCACCACGAACTTCATGAGCATCCTGCACGGCCTCGACTACTGGAAGTGGGCCGAGGCCGAGGACTTCGTGAGCGACGACGCCTACCCCGACCCCGCCGATCCCGGCTCGCACGTGCAGGTGGCGCTCAGCTACGACCTCATGCGCTCGCTGCGGCAGGGGCCCTGGCTGCTGCTGGAGTCCGCGCCGTCCGCGGTGTCCTGGCGCGAGGTGAACGTCCCCAAGCCGCCGGGCATGATGCGCCTGCACAGCCTTCAGGCGCTCGCACACGGCTCCGACGGCGTGATGTTCTTCCAGTGGCGGCAGGCCAAGTACGGCCCCGAGAAGTTCCACTCGGCGATGTTGCCGCACGGCGGGACGCGGACCCGCGGCTGGCACGAGACCCTGGCGCTCGGCGAGGACCTGCGGCGCCTGTCGGAGGTCGCGGGAGGCGAGACCCGCGCCCAGGTGGCGCTGCTGCTCGACTGGTCGAGCTGGTGGGGCCTGGAGGCGCCCGAGTCCATGCCGTCCAACCGGCTCAAGCTCAAGGAGCTGCTGCTCGCCTGGTACGCCCCGCTGCACGCCAGGGGCATCGCCGTCGACCTCGCGCCGCCCGGCCGGGACCTGTCGTCGTACGACCTGGTCATCGCCCCGAACCTCTACATGTGCACCGCCGAGCAGGCCAAGGCGCTGGAGGCGTACGAGGGCAGGCTCGTCGTGGGCCCGTTCAGCGGCGTGGTGGACGAGAGCGACCAGGTGCACAACGGCGGCGCCCCCGGCCCGCTGGCCGACCTGCTCGGCATCGCCGTGGAGGAGTTCTGGCCGCTCGCCGACGGGGACGTCCAGCGGACCGGTCTGGGCGACGCCCGCACCTGGGCCGAGTGGATCAGGCTGGAGGGCGCCGAGCCCGTCGCCCTGTTCGAGGGCGGCGACCTGGACGGCCTGCCCGCCGTCACCCGCAAGGGCGCGGTCACCTACGTCGGCTGCCTGCTCGACGACGTGACGCCGGTGCTGGAGCCGCTGCTGGACGGCATCGAGCGCATCGACGTGCCGCAGGGCGTGGAGGCCGTCAGGAGGGGCGGCCACCTGTTCCTCCTCAACCACACCACCGCCCCGCAGCCGGTCACGCTCCCGCATCCGGGGACGGACCTGCTCACCGGGGCCGAACTGCGGGGCGGCATCGAGCTGGCCCCTCGCGACGCCGTCGTGCTCAGGATCGAAGGAGAGAAGTGACGCACCCGTACATACCCAACGCCGAGCCGCGCGTGCGAGCCGAGATGCTCGCGGCGGTCGGCGCGTCGAGCGTCGAGGAGTTCTACGCCGACATCCCCGCGGAGCTGCGGCTGGACCGGCCGCTCGACCTTCCGGCGCCGTTCACCGCCGAGCGTGACCTGGTGCGCCACATGAAGGGCCTGTTCGCCCGGACCGTCGACACCGAGGAGGCGCTCAGCTTCCTCGGCCACGGCTGCTACCCGCACCACGTGCCCGCCGTCTGCGACGAGGTCAACTCCAGGAGCGAGTTCCTGACCGCGTACGCGGGCGAGCCGTACGAGGACCACGGCCGCTTCCAGGCCCTGTTCGAGTACGTCAGCATGATGGGCGAGCTGCTGGAGATGGACGTCGTCAACGTCCCCACCTACGACGGCTTCCAGGCGTCCGGCACCGCGCTGCGCATGGCCTGCCGCTACACCAAGCGGTCGAAGGTGCTGGTCACCGGGGCGATCGGCGCCGACAAGCTGAGCAAGCTGCGTGACTTCCTGGCCCCCGACATCACCATCGAGCTGGCCCCGGTGGCCGAGGACGGGCAGATCGGCGAGGTCGCGCTCGACGACTCCTACGCCGCGATCTACCTGGAGACCCCGAACGTCTACGGCGTCGTCGAGACCCGCGGCCGGGAGCTGGCCGACCTCGCGCACGCCGCCGGCGCGCTGCTGGTCGTCAGTGCCGACCCCATCTCCCTGGGCGTGCTGGCCCCGCCCGCCTCCTACGGCGCCGACATCGTCTGCGGCGACATCCAGTCGCTCGGCATCCACCAGAACTACGGCGGCGGCCACGCCGGCTACATCGCCACCCAGGACCACGAGCCGCTGGTCGCCGAGTTCCCCTCGCGCCTGTTCGGCATCGCGCCGACGAAGGTCCCCGGCGAGTACGGCTTCGGCGACGTCTTCTACGACCGCACCTCCTTCGCCCTGCGCGAAGAGGGCAAGGAATGGGTGGGCACCGCCGCCGCGCTGTGGGGCATCACGGCCGGGGTCTACCTCGCGCTGATGGGCCCGCAGGGCATGAAGGAGCTCGGCGAGACCGTCCTGGCCCGCACCCGGTACGCCATGGACGCCCTGGCCCGGTCGGTCACCGTCCGGCACGGGGGCTCGGTGCACTTCCGCGAGTTCGCGATCGAGGTGCCCGACTCCGCGGCGCTGCTCGCCGGGCTGCGCGAGCGCGGCATCTACGGCGGCGTGCCGCTGGACGAGCGCACGGTGCTGGTCTGCGTGACCGAGCGCCACACCATCGAGGACATCGACCGGCTCGCGGCAGCCGTACAGGAGGTTGTGCAGGCATGAGCGGGCACGGAGCCGAGTCCTTCGCGGAGCTGCCGGTGGCGCCCAAGCCGCCGCTGCGCCGCTTCCACCAGGCACGCTGGGACGAGCCGATCATCTTCGAGCTGTCCAGCCCCGGCCGCCGCGGCATAGCCGTGCCCGAGCCGGGCGCGCCGAAGGTCGAGCTGCCCGAGGGCGTCGGCCGGGTCACCCCGCCGAAGCTGCCCGAGATGTCGCAGCCGCACGTGGTGCGGCACTACCTGCGGCTGTCGCAGGAGAACCTGGGCGTCGACCTCAACATCGACATCGGCCAGGGCACCTGCACGATGAAGTACAGCCCGAAGGTCAACGACCAGTTCGCCAACGCGATCGCCGAGCTGCACCCGCTGCAGCACGAGGACACCGTGCAGGGCGTGCTGGAGATCTACTGGCGGCTGGAGCGCATGCTGGCCGAGATCTCCGGGATGTCACGCGTGTCCCTCCAGCCCGGTTCGGGCTCGGCGGCCATCTACGCCAACATCGCCATGATCAGGGCCTACCACGCCGCCCGCGGCGAGAGCCACCGGGACCAGGTCATCACCACGATGTTCTCGCACCCCTCGAACGCGGCCTGCGCCAAGGTCGCCGGGTACGAGGTCATCACCCTCATGCCGGACGCCAACGGCCTGCCCGACCTGGAGGCGCTGCGCGCCGCCGTCGGCCCGCGCACGGCCGCCCTGATGATCACCAACCCCGAGGACACCGGCATCTACAACTCCAGGATCAAGGAGTTCGTGGACCTGGTGCACGAGGTCGGCGGCCTGGCCTGCTACGACCAGGCCAACGCCAACGGCATCCTCGGCATCACCCGGGCCCGCGACGCCGGGTTCGACCTGTGCCACTTCAACCTGCACAAGACGTTCTCCACGCCGCATGCCTGCGGCGGCCCGGCGGCCGGCGCCTGCGGCGTCTCGCCGGAGCTGGAGCCGTTCCTGCCCGGGCCCGTGGTCTCCTTCGACGGCGACGCGTACGGGCTGGAGACGCCCGCGCAGACCGTCGGCAAGATCCGGCCGTTCCTCGGCGTCACCCCGAACATCGTGCGCGCCTACGCCTGGATCATGACCCTGGGCGCGCAGGGGTTGCGCGAGGTGGCCGAGACGGCGGCGCTGAACAACAACTACCTGATGCACAAGGTGCTGCAGATCCCCGGGGCCTCGGCGCCGTGGAACCAGCGCCGGATCGAGCAGGTCCGCTACTCCTGGCAGGAGCTGTCGGAGGAGACGGGGGTGCACTCGGAGGAGATCGGCGTGCGCGCCGCCGACTTCGGCGTCCACTACTGGACCAGCCATCACCCTTACCTGGTGCCGGAGCCGTTCACGCTGGAGCCGACGGAGTCGTACTCGCGGGAGGACCTGGACGAGTACGCGGCGATCCTGGAGCACGTCGCCTCGGAGGCGCGGCGGGACCCGGAGTTCGTCAAGGGCGCGCCCTACAACCAGACGATCCACAAGATCGACCCGACGCCGCTCGACGACCCCAAGCAGTGGGCGCCGACCTGGCGCGCGTACGTGCGCAAGCACCTGGCCGCGGGCGGCTGAGCCATGGCGTCCGGAGGGAACGGCGTGATCGGGCTGGTCGTCAACCCGGTCGCCGGGCTGGGCGGGTCCGTGGGGCTCAAGGGCAGCGACGGCGCCGACGTGCAGCGCGCGGCCCTGGCCAAGGGCGCCGAGCCCAAGGCCGGGCGGCGGGCCGCGCAGGCCGTCGCCACGCTGCTGGCCCGCCGTCCCGGGGTCCGGCTGGTGACCGTGGCGGGGGCGATGGGCGAGGACAGCGCTCGCGCCGCCGCGGTCCCGTACGAGCTGGTGCCCTCCGGCGTCCAGGACGCGACCACCGCGGCCGACACGCGGGCGGCCGTCGCCGCGCTGGCGGACGTGGACCTGCTGCTGTTCGCCGGCGGCGACGGCACGGCCCGCGACGTGCTCGACGCCGCGCGGGAGCTGGGCGGCCAGGCGCCGCCCGTGCTGGGCATACCGGCCGGGGTCAAGGTGTACTCGGGCTGCTTCGCGCTCAGCCCGGCCACCGCCGGGTTCGTCGCGGCCGACTTCCTGGCCCGGCCGGAGACCGTCGAGGCCGAAGTGGTGGACCTGGACGAGGAGCGCTACCGCCGGGGGCTCGTCAGCCCCCGGCTCTACGGTAGCCTGCGCGTCCCGGCAGGTCGCGCGGCTCTGTCGGGGCGCAAGGCGGGCTCCTCGGACGCGGCTCCGGCCACGGTCGAGGGCATCGCCCGCGCGGTCGCGGCCCGGCTGCGGCCGGGGGCGCGCTACGTGCTCGGCCCCGGCGCCACCACGGCGGCCGTGGGCAGGGAGCTCGGGCTCGCCACCACGCTGCTCGGCGTGGACGTGGTCGAGGCCCGCGCGGACGGCGGCGCCGACCTGGTGGCCGCCGACGTGACCGAAGGGGAGCTGTTCGAGCTGGTACGCGGCCGGGAATCGGTCATCGTGCTGTCGGTGATCGGCGGCCAGGGCTTCGTGCTCGGCCGCGGCAACCAGCAGGTCTCGCCCCGGGTGCTCGACGAGGTGCTCGGGGGCGGCGGTGGCGACCGGCTGGTCGTGCTGGCCACGCAGCAGAAGCTGGCCGGGCTCGGGGGGCGGCCGCTGCTGGCCGACAGCGGGGACCAGGAACTGGACCGGAAGCTGGCCGGGCACGTACGGGTGATCACCGGATACCGCGAAAGCACGATTTATCGCATTTGTGCGGCAAGTGAGGAGTTCTACGGATGAACAGGCTCGATGGCAAGGTCGCGATCGTCACCGGCGGTGCCTCCGGCATCGGCCGGGCGACGGCGGTGCTCTTCGCCGAGGCGGGCGCCCAGGTCGTCGTCGCCGACATCGACGGCGCGGGGGCCGAGGAGACGGCCAAGGCGATCACGCAGGCGGGGGCGTCCGCGGTCGCCGTCCAGGGGGACGTGTCCGCGGAGGAGGACTGCCGGCGCATCGCCCGCACGGCCGTGGACACCTACGGCGGCCTGCACGTGCTGTTCAACAACGCGGGCATCATCCGCCGCACCACCGCGCTCGACCTCGACGTGGACGAGTGGGACCGCGTGATGGCGGTCAACGTGCGCTCGGTGTTCCTGATGTGCAAGCACGCGATCCCGCTCATGACCGAGGGCGGCTCGATCGTCAACACCGGCTCCGGCTGGGGGCTCAAGGGCGGTGGGAACGCGATCTCCTACTGCGCCTCCAAGGCGGCCGTCGTCAACATGACCAGGGCGCTGGCGATCGACCACGCCAAGGCCGGGATCCGGGTGAACTCCGTCAACCCCGGCGACACGAACACCCCGATGCTGCGGGACGAGGCCCGCCAGCTCAACGAGGACTGGGCCGCCTTCGAGGCCGACGCCGCCGACCGGCCGATGGGCCGCTCCGGCAGCCCCGAGGAGATCGCCCAGGCCGTCCTCTTCCTGGCGAGCGACGCCGCCAGTTACGTCACCGGATCCGCTCTCGTCGTCGACGGCGGCGGGCTCGCGTAGCCCCCAACAGCACCACCCCCTGAAGGAGCCCATCATGAAGCGTGCGCTGGCCGTACTGGGTCTGCTCGCCACCGCCGCCACCGCCTGCAGCGGCGGTGGCGGGAATGTTCCAGGCGTGAGCGGGAACGCCGCCGCGGGGCAGGTCACCGTCCGCTGGTCCACCTGGGGATCGGCCGAGGACGTCAAGCTCTACGAGTCCTTCACCAAGGACTTCGAGCAGCGCCACCCGAACATCAAGCTCAAGCTGGAGTCCGTCGCCAAGTACGAGGACTACCACCCCAAGCTGCTCGCCCAGCTCACCAGCGGCACCGCCCCCGACGTGTTCTTCGTGGGCGACGACAACATCGGCAAGTTCGTCTCCGCCGGGGTCGTCCAGCCGCTCAACGACCAGCTCGCGGGCCCCGACTCCAAGAGCAAGCCCGAGGACTTCTTCGAGGGCGTGTACGGCGGCGCCAAGAAGGACGGCCAGATCTACGGCGTCCCGAACGACACCAACCCCGAGGTCCTCTGGTACGACAAGAAGGCCCTGAAGGCCGCCGGCATCACCGAGGACCCGGCCACCCTCAACGCGTCCAAGCAGTGGACCATGGCCAAGTACCTGGACATGAACGCCAAGCTCAAGGCCGCGGGCCTGGGCGGGTCCGTCTACTGGAACTGGTACGGATCCACGTACTCGGTCATCTCCGGCTTCGGCGGCAAGGTCTGGGACGGCGGCAAGTTCGTCGCCACCACCGACCCCAAGTCCCGCAAGGCGCTGGAGACCCTGGCCAAGGGCTACCAGGACAAGACGTTCCTGAGCGCGGACCTGCAGCCCGCGAGCAACAGCGGGAACACCCAGCTCATCAAGCACAAGGTCGGCTTCTACGCCGGCGGCCGCTGGGTGATCGACATCGTCAAGAAGGGCGGCGAGCTGGACAACTACGACATCGTCCCGTTCCCGTCCGAGACCGGCGAGCCGATGCCCGGCGCCGTGGCGGCCTCCTACCTGTCGCTCAACAAGGGCACCAAGCAGCCCAAGGAGGCCTTCACCTTCCTGACGGAATTCGTCAGCAAGGAGGGCCAGCTCATGCGGCTCAAGGACGGCGGCGCGGTGCCCTCGATCAAGGGCGCCGAGCAGGTCGTGCTGGCCGGCAACTACCCCGCGCACGCCCAGACCTTCCTCGACGTGCGTGACACCGGCTTCGCGAACTATCCCGAAGAGGTCGCGGTGCCCGGCCTGACCGCCTCGATCAACGAGCACCTGATGAAGGTCTGGCAGGGCAAGCTCGGCTTCGAGCAGGGCATGACCGAGCTGCAGACCCTCGTCGACGGCAAGCTGGGCTAGCGGATGGCCGTGCTCGCCGGGCCGCGCGGCAAGACCGCCGCGCGGCCCGCCAAGAAGCTGCGCGACCGCGACGGCTGGTGGGCCGCGATCTTCCTCGCGCCGCAGGTCGGCGCGCTGGTGGTGTTCCTGGTGATCCCGCTCGGGTTCGCCGTGGTGCTGGCCTTCATGAACTGGGACGGGCTCGGCGAGAAGTCGTGGGCCGGGCTGTCCAACTTCGCCGCCCAGCTCACCGACCCGCTGTTCGGCCGCGCGGTGTGGAACACGGTCAAGCTGGCGCTGCTGACCGTGCCGTTCGGGCTCGCCCTCGCGGTGCTGATCGCGGTGGCCCTGAACAGCATCAAGGGCAGCAACGTCTACCGGGTCGTGTACTTCATGCCGGTCGTCACCAGCTCGGTGGCCGTCGCCCTGATGTGGCAGGTCATCCTGGCCGGCGACGAGAACGGCGTGCTGAACACCTCGCTCCGGCGCTGGTTCGGCGTCAGCGGCCCCGACTGGCTGCTCGACCCCGGCTGGGTCATCGTGGCCATCGCCGTGGTGACGATCTGGTCCTCGCTCGGCCTCAACGTGGTGATCTTCATGGCCGGGCTGCAGACCATCCCGCCGCAGGTCGTCGAGGCTGCCAGGATCGACGGCGCGAGCCCCTTCCGGATCTTCCGGTCGGTCACGCTGCCGCTGCTGTCGCCCACCATCTTCTTCTCCAGCGTGGTCGCGGTGATCAGCTCGTTCCAGGCGTTCGACCAGATCTACGTGCTGGTGGACCCGAAGGACAACGAGGGCGCGCGCACGATCGTGTACCACATCTTCGATCTCGGCTTCAAGAAGTTCGAGTTCGGGCCGAGCAGCGCGGCCGCCCTGATCCTGCTGGTGCTGACGCTGCTCGTGACGCTGGTCCAGTTCGCCGCGCAGAAGCGCTTCGTCCACTACGACTCGTGAGGCGGTACGCATGAGATCACGGCAGATCGGTCTGCACGCCGCGCTCACGGTCGGCGGGCTGCTCATGCTGTTCCCGTTCGTGTGGATGTTGTTCACCTCCGCCAAGGGCGTGCGGCAGATGATCAACGACCCGACCGCCTGGCTGCCGGACCCCTGGACCTGGCAGAACTATCCCGACGCGCTGTCGACCATGCCGTTCGGGCTGGCGTACTGGAACAGCTTCTACATCGCCGCCCTGAACGTGGTGCTCACCCTGCTCACCTCGGCGATGGCCGCCTACGCCTTCGCCCGGATCAGGTTCAGAGGCTCGGGCGTGCTGTTCGTGCTGTTCCTGGCCACGCAGATGGTGCCGTCGCAGGTGACGATCGTGCCGCTGTACCTGATGCTGGCCAAGTTCGGCTGGATCGACTCCCACCTGTCGCTGATCGTCCCGACGATCGCGAACCCGTTCGCGGTGTTCCTGCTGCGCCAGTTCATCAGGGCGGTGCCGATCGAGCTGGAGGAGGCGGCCAGGATCGACGGCGCGGGCCGGTGGCGGTGCTTCTGGAGCATCGTGCTGCCCAACATCCGGCCGGGGCTCGGCGCGCTCGGCATCATCGTGTTCCTGGCGTCCTGGAACTCGTTCCTGTTCCCGCTGATCTTCCTGAACACGCCGGAGCTGTTCACCGTCCCGCTGCTGCTCAGCCAGTTCGCCCAGCAGCACGGCGCGACCGACTACGGGCAGATCCTGGCGGCCTCGGCGATCGCCGTGGTGCCGACGCTGATCGCGTTCCTGATCGGGCAGCGGAAGATCATCAACTCGATGGCCGCCTCCGGCCTGGGAGGAAAGTAAGTGCTGGACCTGCGCGAACGCCCCTTCACCGAGCGCGGCTCGCGGTTGCTCGTCATGGCGGCCGACGACGGCTCGCTGCGCGTCGCCGAGGCGCTCTACGAGACCCGGCTCGACGACACGACCGTCCGCGCCGGCCTGCGGTTCTACGCCGGCTCCCGGGAGCTGCGCGTACGCCGGGCCCTGCCCGACCGGGTGGAGCTCGACGGCGACGTGACCCTGGCCTTCGCCGACCCCGGCACCCTCGTCGCGGTCGGCGAGGGCGCCCGGGCCGTCTGGGACGGCGGCGAGACCGCCATCGACGGCTGTGTCACCCTCGCCGGCGAGCCGACCGTCCGCGACGGGGCCGAGGTCCTGGCCCGGGCCGCCGAACGCTGGGCCGCCTGGTTCGCCCGGATGCCCGCCGTCCCCGCCGAGCTGCGCGAACGCGCCGAGCAGGCCTGGTGGACGCTGGCGGTCAACCTGGTACGCATCCAGGGCAGGGAGTCCCTCGTCCCCTCCAAGTACGGCTACGTCGGCCTGTGGAACTGGGACTCCTACTTCCACGCCATCGCCCTCAGGCACGCCGACCCCGCCCTGGCCAGGGAGCAGATCCGCATCCTGCTCGACAACCAGCGGCCCGACGGCCTGATCCCCGACGTCGTGCACGACCACGGAGTGCTCGCCGAGACCACCGACCTGCCGCGCTCCGACCTGGCCCGGCTCGCCCAGCACGTCGGCGGCGAGCCGATCCGGCACGTCGTGCCCGTCACCAAGCCGCCGCTCACCGCGTGGGCCGTGTGGAAGATCCACGAGGTGGACCCCGATCCCGCCTTCCTGGCCGAGGTCTACGAGCCGCTGGTCAGGTCGCAGGAATGGTGGTTCGCCCACTCCGACCCGGACGGCGACGGCCTGGCCGAGTACCTGCACCCGTACTCGTCGGGCCTGGACGACAGCCCGATCTGGGACGGCGGCCCGCGCGCCGAGCCCCCGGACCTGAACTCCTACCTGGCCCTCCAGTACGACCGCCTGGGCGACATCGCCACCGTGCTCGGCAAGGACGCCGGCGGGTGGCGGGCCAGGGCCCAGGAACTCGTGGACCGCATGGTCGAACGCCGCTGGAACGGCCACCGCTTCGTCACCAAGGTCGCCGGAGCTGCCGACGCCGACGTGCGCACGCCGCTCGACCTCATGCCGCTGCTCACCGGCCGCCTCCCGGCCGAGATCGCGGACCGGCTGGTCCAGGACCTGACCTCGCCCTCCTTCTGGGCCGAACGTCCGGTCCCCACGGTGGCCTTCGACGACCCGCGCTTCGACCCCGACGCCATGTGGCGCGGCCCGGTCTGGCTGAACGTCAACTACCTGCTGATCGACGGCCTGCGCCGCTCCGGCCGTCCGGACGTCGCCGACGAGCTCGCCGCGCGCACCCTGGCCATGGTGCGCGACGGCGGCGGTCTGTACGAGTACTGGAACCCCCTCACGGGACGGCGGGCGGGCCGCGCCACGACCGGCTTCGGCTGGTCCTCGGCCCTGTTCGTCGACCTCGCCCACGCCGCCCTATGAGGACGTCACGAGCGTGAACGCCCCCCGCGTCAGCGTCAGCAGCTCCTGGGCCACCGGCCCCTGCTGGAGCGGCGCGGACGGGTTCACGGCGGTCGTGGACACCACGTACGTCCGGCCGCCGGCCGTACGGGCGAGGAAGCTCATGGCCACCAGGCCCGGCTCCGAGCCGCCCTTGTGCCACACCACGGGCCACTGCGCCTTGTCCAGCCGCAACCCCGCGTCGGTGATCGACAACACCTCGCCGACGCGGGCGTCCTTCAGCCGGGCCAGCTCGCCGTAGGCCCGGCAGACCTGGGCGGGCGTGGCGAACCACTCCAGCCGGTCCAGCTCGCGCGGCTCGCTCCAGGCCCGCACCTTCGACACCGGCACCTTGTCCACGACCCGGGCCAGGTAGTCGCGGCGCGCGGACGTGCCGAGCGACAGGTACCGCTCGGCGTACCGGGGGTGGTCGGCGCCCTTGAGCACGAACAGCTCCCTGGTCGTCAGGAACGGCACGTTGCGCCGGTCGCCGCCCCACGAGCGCATGACCCGCTCGACCGTCCGGCGGCCGGCCTTGTCGATCAGCAGGTCGGCGGCGGTGTTGTCGCTGATGGAGATCATCAGCCGGGCCGCCTCCAGCACCGTCACCTGGCTGTTGTCCGGGCGGTCCTGGAGCTCGCCGCTCGGCAGGCTCTTCAGCTCCGGCCGGATCGTGAGCCGGGTGTCCCAGCCGAACGCGCCGCTCCTGATGCGCTCGGCCACCGCGCCCAGCACGTACAGCTTGAACATCGAGCCGAGCGGGAAGGTCTTCGCGCCGGCCACCGCGTGCACCGGGCGGCAGCGGCCGTCGCCGGTCAGCTCGGCGGCCAGGAAGCCGGCGCGCGGCGCGACCTGGCGCAGCCGCTGGTCCAGCTCCGACCAGCTCGCCGGTGCGACGCCGCTGAACTGGATGTAGTCGATCCTGTCGGTGCCGTCCACGCTGAGCGCGAGGGTGAACGCCTTGCCGGCCGCCGTGACGGTGGCCGACAGCGACCGCTCCTGGGCCTGGTCCAGCCTGTCCAGCCGCATGCCCCCGAACCCGGCCAGCGCCTGGTTGACCTGCGCCGGGGGGATGCGTTCGAGGAAGCTCGGCGCGAAGTGCCCGGCCAGCTCGGCGTCGCCGACCGGCAGCCGGTTGACGGCGTCCAGCAGCCAGGTGAGCTGCCTGCCGGCGGGGGTGTCGGGGATCTCCGCCGCCGCGCGGGCGGCGGGGGTGGACGTGGTGGCGGCCGTGACCGTGGCGAGGGCGGGGACGGGCTGCGCCGCGCAGGCGGTCACCGCCGCCGCCATGACGGCCGTCGCCAGAACGGGGAACCTGCGGTGAGACCTGACCCCGGCCGTGGCCGGAACCGGGAACCTGTGGTGAGACCTGACCCCGGCCGTGGCCGGAACCGCGAACTTGTGGTGAGACATGACCCCAGCCAACAGCCGCGGCCGGGCCCGCGCCCACCATATGGGCCACCGTTCTCGCAGGTGAGGGTAGCCGCATGAAATGTGCGGATAACCTCATAGACGCCCTTTCGGTTCCCCCAGACGATGGTGGTTCATGAGTTCCAGGCTGCTCGCCGGGTCGCTGGCGACGATCGGGGCCGGAGGCGCCCTCGCGGGCGCGCTGATGGAGTCCCGGACGGGCATCGCGCCGCAGGAGTGGGCCTACGCCGTCCTCGGCGTGGTGCTGCCCGCGCTGGGCTGGCTGCTCGTCGTCCGCCGCGCCGACCTGCGCTACGGCTGGCTGTTCCTGGCCGCCGCCGCCTGCCTCGGCCTCGGCACGCTGGGCTCCGGCCTGGCCATCAGGTTCCATTACGCCGGGCCGGTCGTCGTCTGGATGTCCGCGCTCTACGCCATGTACTACGGCCTGACCTGGATCTTCGTCCCACTGCTCTTTCCCGACGGCCGCCTGCCGTCCCGCCGCTGGCGGCCCGTGGGCTGGTTCGGCGGGATCGCGATCGCCATGCACACGGTGGGATACGGGTTGTTCGTGACCGATCCCGCCCGGCCGGGAGAGCTGCCCGCCGAGCTGTCCGCCGCCTTGATCTGGGCGTCCCTGGCCAGCGCGCTGGGTCAGCTCCTCGTCTTCCTGACAGCCGTCGTGGTCCTCGCCGGGCTCGTGGTCCGCTGGCGGCGCAGTGAGCCGGCCGAGCGCGGCCAGTACGCCTGGATGGTCGCGGGCGCCGCCGTCCAGCTCCTCGCTGGCGTGCTGCTTCTGTACGTGCTGAGCACGCGGCTGTGGGGTGCCGCGTTGATCGGCGTCTTCGCGTTGATGACGGCGCTGCCGGCCGCCGTCCTGGTGGGGATCGTCCGGTACCGGCTGCTCGACATCCGGTTCGGCCTGCGGGGCTCCCGCCTGCACCTGATCTTCGATCTGCGGCCCACCGTCGACGAGGTGCTGTCCGGGCTCGGCACCGCGCTGGCGGCCACGCCCGAGCCCGTCGAGCAGCTCGGACGGCTCGCCGCCGCCGTCCGCGACGGGCTGGAGGCCAGGTGGGCGGCCGTGGAGCTGGCCGACGGGACCCGGGTGGCCGCGGGCGAGGAGGAGGGCGGGACGGCGCTGACCGTACCCGTGCGCGGCGGCCTCGGACGCATCGAGCTGGGCCCGCGCCGAGCCGGCCGGTACGACCGGGAGGACCGGCGCTTCCTGGAGGCCCTGGCCGTGCCCGCCGGGCTGGCGATCCAGAGCGCCGGGCTGGTCGCCCGCCTGGTCAACGCGCAGGAGGCCGAGCGACGGCGGATCGAGCGCAACATCCACGACGGCGTTCAGCAACAGCTCGTCGCCCTCATCGCCGGGCTGGAGCTGGCCCGCGTCACCGGCGCCGGCCCCGACGCGCTGGCCCGCCTGCGCGAGCAGGCCCGCCAGACGCTCACCGACCTGCGCGAGCTGGCCGCCGGCATCCACCCGTCGGCGCTCAGCCAGGGCGGCCTGGTGGAGGCCGTCGAGGAACGCTGCTCCCGGCTGCCCGTGCCCACGACCGTCACCTCCGACCCCGGGCTGCGGGCCCGCCGCTTCGCCGACGAGATCGAGGGCGCGATGTACTTCACCGTCAGCGAGGCCGTCGCCAACGCGCTCAAGCACGCCGACGCCGCCCGGATCGAGGTGCGCCTGACCCTGGCGCCGGGCCGCGTACGGGCCACCGTCGCCGACGACGGCAAGGGCTTCGACCCGGCCGCCGCCGACCGCCGGGGCCTGGCCACGCTCGCCGACCGCCTGGACGCCCTGGGCGGCGGCATGGAACTCGACAGCGAGCCCGGAAAGGGGACGCGTATGCACGCCTGGGTGCCGGCCGATGCCTGAGCCCGTCCGCACGGTCGTCGCCGACGACCACTACCTGGTACGCGAGGGCACCCGGCAGCTCCTCGAACTGTCCGGCGAGGTCACCGTCGTCGGCGCGGTCGGCGACGCCGACGAGCTGCTGGACGCCGTACGCAGGCTGGAGCCGCAGGTCGTCGTCACCGACATCCGCATGCCCGGAGGGCAGTGGCGTCAGGGCTTCGAGGGCATCGACGCGGCCCATCGCATCAGGGCCGCGCATCCCGGCATCGGGGTGGTGGTGCTGTCGCAGTTCTCCGACGCCCTGTTCGCCTTCGAGCTGTTCAAGCACGGGACGGCCGGGTTCGCGTACCTGCTGAAGGACCGCGTGGGCGACCTCGACGAGCTGCTCGGCGCGATCCGGGCGGTCTCCGGCGGCGGCTCGGTCATCGACCCCAAGGTGGTCGAGGGCCTGCTGGCCAGGCGCGAGGTCCGCGGGCAGGGGGAGTCGCTGACCCCGAGGGAGCGCGACGTGCTGCGCGAGATGGCCCACGGCCGCTCCAACGCCGGCATCGCCCGCGCCCTGCACCTGTCGATCTCCTCGGTGGAGAAGAACGTGAACGCCATCTTCACCAAGCTGGGGCTGGAGAACAGCGGCGACGTGCACAGACGGGTGGCCGCCGTGCTCGCCTACCTCGGCCCGGCCGACCGCTGACTCAGCCGAAGACGGCCGGGGGCGGGACCGGGGCGAGGACGGAGTCGCCGTCCTTGATGGGGTAGGCGCCGCCGATGAAGTTCTTCAGCGCCTCCCCGTGCAGGCAGCGCGCCTGGGTGAGCCCGCCGGCCGCGCGCCGGGTCAGCAGGTCGAGCGGCAGCTCCGTACGCGAGGCCGCGACGATCAGGTTGCCGAACCGGCGGCCCCGCATGATCCCCGGCTCGGCCAGCAGCGCCACGTGCCGGAACGTGTCGCACACCGTGGCCAGCAGCCGCTTGGCGAACGCCAGGCCCTTGCCGTCGGCCATGTTGACCAGCAGCGTGCCGTCCGGGCGCAGCACGCGAGCCAGGTCGCCCATGTACTCCACGGTGGCCAGCTCCACCGGCATCGTGGCGCCCGTGAACGCGTCCAGCACGACCAGGTCGGCCGACTCGTCCCACACCTTGGCCGTGCCCTCGCGGCCGCCGGCCACGATGACCTTCAGGCGGGGGACCGAGCGCAGGTCGAGCTGCTCACGGACGAGGTTCACCAGCAGGCCGTCGGGCTCGATCACGATGTGCCGCGAGCCCGGACGGGTGGCCGCGACATAGCGGGGGATCGTGCACGCGCCGCCCCCGACGTGGACGCAGCTCAGCGGCCCTTCGGGCAGCAGGTCGATGACGTCGGCCATGAGCCGGACGTACTCGAAATCCAGAAATGTCGGGTCTTGCAGGTCAACGTACGACTGCGGTACGCCATCCTTGGACAGCACCCAGCCGTCCTGCCTGTCCAGGTCCCGGAGAAGTTCGACCTCACCGAACGTCACCGGATAAAGGCCAGGCATCGGTTCCCGCTGTCCACGTGCCACGCTGATCCCTCCCTGGGAGAACCGTATGCGACGGAGAAGGCTGATTGTGCTCGTCATCGCGGTTGTCGCGATATTAGGGGCGGGCGCCTTCGCCGTTCTGGCCGCCGACCACGTCAAGGGCAGCGCCGCCCAGACCGCCGCCGCCTACTTCGACGCCTGGCGGAAAGGCGACGTCGCGGGCATGGCCCTGCTGGTGGACCGGCCGCCGGCCGACTTCTTCGACCGGCACCGCTCGCTGTCGCAGAAGCTGGGCGTCGAGTCGATCAGCCTCACGCCGGGCCCGGTGCGCGGCACGGGGGAGGAGTCGGCCGAGGTGCGCTTCGCGGGCGTGCGCGAGCTGACCGACCTCGGGCCGTGGCCGTTCGAGAGCACGCTGCGGCTGGGCGTGCGCGACCGGACCTGGCGGGTGCTGTGGACGCCCGAGACGCTGCACCCGCTGCTCAAGGGCGGCGGCACGCTGGAGCTGGAGGAGGTCGAGGCGACGGCGGCCGAGCTGGTCACCAGCGAGGGCGCCAAGATCCCCAACGACAGCTACGCCGACTCCTATCTCAACCCGCTCAGGCCCGAGTTCGCCAAGGCCAACAAGGGGCTGGAGCTGGTGTCGAGGGTGCCGGGACAGCCCGACAAGGCGCTGCTGAGCCGCCTGCCGAAGGCGAACGTCGAGCGCACCACCCTGTCGCGGCCGGTCCAGGCGGCCGCCGCGCGGGCCCTGGACGGCGTGGCCGACTCCTCGATCGTGGTGCTCAGACCGAGCACGGGCGAGATCCTGGCCCTGGCCGACCGGCTGGAGGACAACTTCAGCGCGGTGCGCGACGCCTTCCCGCCCGGCTCGACGTTCAAGACGATCGTGGCCGCCGCGCTGCTGGAGAAGGGGGTCACGCCGGCCGACGAGATGGGCTGCCCGGCTTCGTACACGCCGGACTTCTCGGCGCCGATCAGCAACGACGGCGGCGCGGACCGGGGGACCGTCACCTTCGCCGACGCCTACGCCTACTCCTGCAACACCACCTTCGTCGAGCAGGCCACGACCAGGCTGACCATGGAGGACCTGCGCGCGACCGCCGCCCGGTGGGGGTTCGACCGGACGATGGCGACGGGCGTCGGCGGCCGGTGCGGCACGATGCAGGAGACCGACGACACGGACATGTTCTCCCTGAACGTCATCGGCCAGGGCACGGTGGTGGCCACCCCGCTGTGCATGGCCACCGTGGCCGCCGCCGTGCAGAGCGGCACGTGGCGCTCGCCCCGCCTGCTGTCGGAGGACGACGTGCGCCGCGTGGACGGCGAGCCGTTCCCGGACGTCCACCTGGACGAGGGGGTGGTCGGGGCGTTGCGGGAGATGATGGCCGCCGTCGTGGACCACGGGACGGCCAGCCAGGCCGGCCTGCCGGCAGGCGTGGCGGGCAAGACGGGCACCGCCGAGGTCGAGGGCCAGACGTCGCACGGCTGGTTCATCGGCTACCGGGACGACCTGGCGTTCTGCGTGTTCGTCAGGAACGGGGGCTCGGGCCGCTCGGCGGCGGTGCCGATCGCCGTGCGCTTCCTGAACGGACTGTGACCAGCGGCACTTCAGCCGAATCCGTAACCTACGGTACCGTAGGTTACATGACGACCATCACCGTGAAGCCGAGGCTGCGTGGCTGGTTGCACACCGGGGCGCTGCCGGTGACGCTGGTGGCCGGGTTCGTGCTCGTGGCGCTCGGCCCGACCCAGCAGGCCCGCCTGGCGGCCGGCGTCTACGCCATCACCTCGGCGCTGCTGTTCGGCATCTCGGCGACCTACCACCGGGGCACGCTGGGGCCGCGCCTGGCCGAGGTCCTGCGCCGGTTCGACCACGCCAACATCTACCTGATCATCGCGGGCACGTACACGCCGTTCGGCCTGCTGGCCCTCGACGGCGCGGCCAGGGTCGCCGTGCTGTCCGTCGTGTGGGGCGGCGCGCTGGCCGGGGTGCTGTTCCGGGTGTTCTGGATGAGCGCGCCGCGCTGGCTCTACACCGTCCTGTACCTGGCGCTGGGCTGGACCGCGATCTTCGTGATGCCGCAACTGCTCGAAGGGGCCGGGGTGGCCGCCGTCGTGCTGGTGGCCGTGGGCGGGGTCTTCTACTCGGCGGGCGCCGTCGTCTACGGCCTGCGCCGGCCCGATCCGTCGCCGCGCTGGTTCGGCTTCCACGAGGTCTTCCACGCCTTCACGATCGCCGCGTACCTGGTGCAGTACATCGCGGTGTCGATCGTGGTCTACTCCCACATGTAGATAGACATTTGACCCGAAGCTGGTCTCTTTTCGCACTCATCACGGAAAGCAGACCAGTATGCAGGAACTTACGCGCTCGTGGTGGCTGCTGCTCATCCGTGGCATCGCCGCGATCATCTTCGGTGTGCTGGCGTTGATCTGGCCGGGAATCACGCTGCTGGTGCTGGTGATCTTCTTCGGTGCGTACGCCATCGTCTCCGGCGTCTTCGAGTTGTTCGCCGCCTTCCGGCACGGCGCCCGGTCACGGGCCTGGCTGATCTTCTCGGGCATCGTCGGCATCGTGGCGGGTGTCATCGCCTTCGTCTGGCCGGGGATCACCTCACTCGCCCTGCTCTACCTCATCGCCTTCTGGGCCATCATCTCCGGCGTCTCCGAGATCGTGGCGGGCGTGCGGCTGCGCAAGAGCATCGAGAACGAATGGATGTTCATCATCGCCGGCATCCTGTCGGTGATCTTCGGTGTGCTGCTGCTCATCTGGCCCGGCGCCGGAATGCTGAGCCTTGTCTGGCTGATCGGCATTTTCGCGATCCTGTATGGAATCGCAATGATTGTGCTGTCACTTCGTTTGAAGAAGTTCACTCGCGGGGCAGGAATACCGTAAATTTTACGGATACGACCGGGTTCCCTGTGAGGAACCTCCGGCCTGTCTCACGACATTGGAGAAGGCATGGACGTACACACCCGCCTTGCCCGTCACCTGCTCGTCGATGGCTACCGTCTCGTCCTCGATCTCGAACTCAGCCGTGGCTCCTGGTTGGTCGACGCCCGCAACGGCCGCCGCTACCTGGACTTCTACACCTTCTTCGCGTCCGCCCCCCTCGGTGTGAACCCGCCCTTCGACCCCGACTTCGCCGCGCTGCTCGGCCAGGTCGCCCGGAACAAGCCCGCCAACCCCGACATCTACACCGAGCACCTGGCCGACTTCGTCGACACGTTCGCCCGGGTGCTCGGCGACCCGGAGCTGCCTCACCTGTTCTTCGTCGAGGGCGGCGCCCTGGCCGTGGAGAACGCGCTCAAGACCGCCTTCGACTGGAAGAGCCGGCGCAACGAGGCCGCCGGCCGCCCCCGCGACCTGGGCACCAAGGTCATGCACCTGACCCGGGCCTTCCACGGCCGCAGCGGCTACACGCTGAGCCTGACCAACACCGAGCCGGGCAAGACCGACCGCTTCCCGAAGTTCGACTGGCCGCGCATCGACGTGCCGGCCATCCACCTCGGCGACGTGGAGGCCGCCGAGGCCCGCGCGCTGGCCCAGGCCAGGGAGGCGTTCGCCCGCCACCCGCACGACATCGCCTGCTTCATCGCCGAGCCGATCCAGGGCGAGGGCGGCGACAACCACATGCGGGCCGAGTTCCTGCGCGCGATGCAGGACCTGTGCCACGAGCACGACGCCCTGTTCGTCCTGGACGAGGTCCAGACCGGCGGCGGCACCACCGGCACGCCCTGGGCCTACCAGCAGCTCGGCCTGGCCCCCGACGTGGTGGCCTTCGCCAAGAAGGTGCAGGTCGGCGGGATCATGGCCGGCCGCAGGGTCGACCAGGTGGCCGACAACGTCTTCCAGCTCAGCGGCCGGATCAACTCCACGTGGGGCGGCGGCCTGGTGGACATGGTCCGCAGCCGCGGCATCCTGGAGATCGTCGAACGCGACGGCCTGATCGCCCGGGCCGGCACGCTCGGCGGCGTCCTGCTCGAACGGCTCACCAAGCTGGAGGCCGAGCACCCCGACACGGTCTCGGCCGTGCGCGGCAGGGGCCTGATGTGCGCCTTCGACCTGCCCGACCAGGCCGCCCGCGACGGGTTCGTGACCCGGCTCAGGGAGGAGCACGGCGTGCTGGCGCTGCCCTGCGGGCCCCGGTCCGTACGCCTGCGCCCGGCGCTGAACATCCCCGAGACCGACCTCGAACACGGCCTGAACGCGCTGTCCGCCGCGCTCTGAGCGCCGTTCACTCGGTCGAGGCGATGCTGGTGGCGCTGCGGCGCGGCCCGCCGTAGCGCCAGAAGAAGTTCAGCAGCACGCTGACCCGGTTGCGCCCGCCCAGCAGGTACGCCACGTGCACGAAGATCCAGGCCAGCCAGGCGGGCAGGCCGCGCATGGTCAGCCCGTCGCGCAGCTGGAGCACCGCCTCGGCCTTGCCGACCGTGGCCATGATCCCCGGGTCGCGGTAGGAGAAGCGGCTGAGCGGCCGCCCGTGCGCCGCGGCCAGGACCTGCCTGCCCACGTGCTTGCCCATCTGGATGGCCGGCTGGGCGAGCTGGGGCAGCGCGTCCGGCTGCCCCGCGAGGTCGCCGGCCACGAAGATCTCGGGATGGCCGGGCACGTTCAGCGCGTCGGTGAGCGTGATCCGGCCGCCCTTGCCCTGCGGCAGCCCCCAGTCGGTCACCTCCTCGGGCGCGGTGACGCCGAGGGCCCAGACGGTCACGTCGCTCGCCAGGCGCGTCCCGTCCTCCAGGATGACGGCGTCCGGCTCCACGCCCGCCACCGTGGCTCCCAGGCGCATCCGCACGCCTCTCCTGCGCAGCGCCGCGGCCGCCGCGTCCCGCAGCCGCGGCTTGTACGGCGCCAGCACGTAGTCGAACCGCTCGACCAGGGTGACGCTCGTCTGGTCGGGCCGGATCTCCGGATGCGTCAGCGGCACCGTACGGCGGCGCAGCTCGGCCAGCGTGCCCGCGGTCTCCACGCCGGTCGCGCCGCCGCCCACCACCACGACGTGGGTGCCCTCGCGACGGCCTGCCGCGGTGTCCTCCAGGTAGTGCTGGAGCCGTCGCCGCAGCTCGGCCGCGTCACGCAGCGAGTAGATCGGCAGCGCGTTCTCCTCGGCGCCGCTCACGTGGATCCAGTTGGTGGTGACGCCGGTGGCGATCACCAAATAGTCGTAGTCGAGGGTGGAGCCGTCCTCGAACTCCACCCGCCGGTCGGACGGGTGCACCTTGCTCAGCGCGGCCCGGTGGGCGCGGACGTTCGGCCACTTCGCAGCGAACGTACGGATCGGGTAAGAGATGTCGGACGTGCCCATCCCCGCGGTGGCCACCTGGTAGAGCAGGGGCTGGAAGGTCGAGTAGGGGTTCCGGTCCACGAGCGTGACCAGGGCGCCGCCCTTGGCCAGTTCCCGCGTCGCGGCCAGGCCGGCGAAGCCCGCTCCCACGACGACGACGCGCGCTCTCCGCACTATGACCACGTTCCTTCCCGGGATTCCGATTCATGGTCCATATGGCACCGAGAGCATCGGTTAAACCATTTCTGTCGGATACACCACCGGGAAGTGGGGAGATCCGGGGTAGGGCATTTCGTATGTCTGAGCAAGTGACCACGATGGAACGTCTGGGCCGCCGCATCGCCGAACGCCGCGAATCGCTGAACCTGAGCAGGCAGGACCTGGCCGACAGGTCCGGCGTGGCGGCCGGCTACGTCGCCTATCTGGAGGACCAGTCCGGCATCTCGGTGCGCGAGGCCCTGACCCGCCTGGCCGCGGCGCTGGAGACGACCGTGGAGGGCCTGCTCGGGGAGGTGGCGGACACGCCCGCCGGCGTGGGCCCGGCCTCGGCGCACCCGACGCTGCTCCCGCTGGGCGAGGAGGAGTGCCTGCACCTGCTGCGGTCCGGGGGAGTGGGCCGCATCGCCTTCGAGGGCCGCTACGGCCTGACCGTGCTGCCGGTGAACTTCCGCATGTCCGAGGGGGCGATCGTGTTCCGCACGGTGGCGGGCGGCAGCACCGACGAGGACCTGAACACAGGGGTGGAGAACGTCGAGTACGAGGTCGCGTTCGAGGTCGACCGCATCGAGGAGCTGACCCGGGGTGGCTGGAGCGTGCTGGTCCGCGGCTCGCTCCACCACGTCACGACCGAGCGGGAACGCGCGGAGGCGGAGAGCACGGGCGTCGAGCCGTGGGCCGGCGGGCGGCGCCAGCACTACCTGAAGATCAGGCCCACCCGCCTGACCGGACGCAGGATCGCGCCCGGCTGAAACCCTCACCCGATCAGGCGCCGTCCTTCCTGATCGAGAGCCACAGCCCGATGGCCGTCACCCGGGAGTCGACGCCGAGCTTGGCGTAGATCCGGTTGACGTGGTTCTTCACGGTCTTCTCGCTGAGGAACAGGCGCTGGGCGATCTGGCCGTTGGACTGGCCCGTGGCGATCAGGTCCATGACCTCGGCCTCGCGTTTGCTCAAGGACGTGAGCACGCTATCGAACGCTGCGTCGTCGACTCTCATCCGGCCTCCGGGGGCGCGCAGACGGTCTGATCGCCGATGGCCCCCGTGCTTCCGGCGTTAGCGGTAGACAGCGAGCATAACTCGCATTGTCCTGATTTGGGGGCGTTGTCGGGAGAAAACGACAACAGCCGGTCCCGAGGGACCGGCTGTGCGCTTGGGGTGAGTGAAGGGACTTGAACCCTCGACATCCAGGACCACAACCTGGCGCTCTGCCAACTGAGCTACACCCACCATGGCCGCCAACTCCGTGGCGGCACAGGAAAAGTGTAGCGGGGTTCGGGAGTCTTTACGCCATCCAATTAGCCGCTGACCCGCTCGGCGAGTTGCCGGGCGGTCGCCGAGTCGGGCCCGGGCTGGGCCACGAAGATCGCCGCGCGGTAGTAGCGCAGCTCCCTGATGCTCTCCTTGATGTCGGCCAGCGCGCGGTGGCCGCCCTGCTTCTCGGGGGCCGCGAAGTAGACCCGCGGGTACCAGCGGCGGGCCAGCTCCTTGATCGACGACACGTCGACCATGCGGTAGTGGAGATAGCCGTCGACGCCGGGCATGTCCCTGGCGATGAACGTGCGGTCGGTGCCGATCGAGTTGCCGCACAGCGGCGCCTTCTTCGCCTCCGGCACGTGACGCCGGATGTAGTCGAGCACGAGCGACTCCGCCTCGGCCAGCGTGACGCCGCCCGGCAGCTCGGGCAGCAGGCCCGAGGCGGTGTGCATCTCGCGCACCACCTGCGACATCTGCTCCAGCGACTCCGGCGGCGGCTTGATGACCACGTCGACGCCTTCGTCGAGCTGATTGAGCTCGCTGTCGGTGATGACACACGCCACCTCGACCAGCGCGTCGCGCCCCAGGTCGAGCCCGGTCATCTCGCAGTCGATCCAGACCAGCACGTCACTCATTCGATCTCCTCGCCCAGCGGCTCGGAGCAATCCGCCCGCTTGTTACCCCACCAGCCTAGTGCCACCCGCTTACGCGGGCTTGAGGGAGCCGAGAACCTTGCCGACCACGTCGGTGCCCAGATTGTCGGGAACGGAGATGTACAGCAGCGTCGGACGCTGCCCCGGCCCGCGGTCCATGAGCACGATCGCGGCGTTCTCCTTCTTCCACTTGTAGCCGTTCTTCTCCGCCACGGCGGTGAAGTCGAGCTGGAACTGCATCACCCACGCCTGGCGGTCGCCGATCTTGACGCCCTTGTTCTCGATGATCTTGGTCGTGTGCTGCGGCTCGTAGAACTCGGTGCTGAACTGCATGAACAGCGCCTTGCTCGTCTCCTCCAGCCCCGAGGCGCCCGCGTACGGGATGAGCCCGGCCAGCGGGCCCGCGTAGGCGTTGCCGATCCAGTCCTTGTCGCCCTCGTAGTTCTCCTGCGAGCTGGCCTGCACGCCGCTCGTCCACATCTGCTGGGACGGGTCCGAGCCGTTGACGTCGCCGTACGCGGGCACCTTCCAGCCGTCGGGCGCCAGGTAGGACAGGCCGCTCCGCGCGTCGGTGATGCGGCCGTCCTGGGGCTGCGGCAGCTCGCCGCCCTGCGAGGGCAGCTCGGTCGGCGGCCCGCCGGAGGGCGGCTCCTCGGTCGGGAACGGCTGCGACTCCTCGGTGGAGGGCGAGGCCACCGGGGTGCTGCCGCCCCGGTTGAGGAAGAAGATCCCGGCGACCACGATCAGCGCGACCACGACCAGCGCGGCCAGTCCGCCGAACACCCACGGCAGCGGGTTGCCCTGCTTGGGCGGCGCCTGCCCGGGGCCGGGCAGCGGACCGCCGGACCACTGCGTGGGCTGCTGTGTGGGCTGCTGCCCGAAGGCGGGCTGCCCCTGCGTGGGCTGCCCGTGGGCGGCACGGCCCTGGGCGGGCTGCTGTCCGGCCGCGGGCTGCCCGTAGGGGGGCTGGCCGAAGGTGGGCTGGCCGTACTGGAGAGTGGGGTTCGCCGGGCTGGCCGACCAGTCGGGGGACGACTGGGGCTGCGGCCCCGGGCCCGGCTGCGGCCCGGAGGACGGCTGCTGCGGCTGCGGCTGAGGCTGCCGCTCCTGCGCGTGGGTGGCGTCCGTCCATTGGTTGCCGTCCCACCAGCGGAGCTGCGGCTCTCCGTACGGGTCGGGGTACCAGCCCGCGGGGGTCTGCGTGGTCATGCCCGTCAGATTAGTAAGAACCGCTTTGTTGCGCATTCAGGGAACGTCAGCACTTGTACGTGAAGCTCGCCTTGTCCGTACGCACCGGGCCCGGTGAGAGCACCTTGAGCGTGGCCGTGGCCTTGACGTTGCTCTTGCCCGACAACGTCCAGCGCAACGGCACCGAGTAGGACGTCTTGTCCGCGCTCGTGCGCAGGCTGCCCTCGACCACCTCCTTGTCCAGGTTCTTGCGCCACTCGTAGCGGATCTCGCCCACGCCTCCGTTGGTGACCACCGTCGCGGTGAGGACGATCGCGCCGTCGCAGCCCAGCGTCTTCTTCGGCGCCACCACGTCGATCGACCGGACCGCCAGCTCGGGGGCGTCCGTCAGCCGGAACCAGGCCACGATCGCGCCCGCCATGACGACCGCGAAGATCGCCGTGGACAGGATCGTGCGCCGCCGCCGTCGCCGCGAGACCTTGGCCACCCGGCCGCCGGACCGCCTCTCCGGCTGGTGGACGGTCGCCGCGCCGTCACGTCCCTCGCGCCAGATCCGCTCGGCCGTCGTCTCCTGACGGTACTGCTGCGCGGTCCCGGCGGCCCCCGCCCCTGCGCCCGGGCCGGCTCCCGGGCCCACCCCCGGCCCGAACTGCAGGCGCGGCGGCGCCCCCGACGACGGCACGTGCAGCAGCGTGACGATGTCGCCCTCGTCCTGGGGCGCCGGCGGCGGCTGCGCGGCGAACGACGGCGCCTGCGCGAACGCCGACCGGCCGCGTGCCGCACGGGCCAGCGCGTCCCGGCTGATCAGGCCGCCGGGCAGCGCCGCGCGTTCCTGGCTCAGCAGGGCGCGGGCCGCGTCGAGGCCGAGCGTGGTGGCCGTGCCGGCGGCCCGTTCGAACAGGCCGGCGGCGCGCGGCGCGGTCTGCGTGAACGAGGCGGCCAGCCCGCGGGCCAGCGACGCCCAGCCCGCCGCGTCCCGCTCGCGCGGCGAGACCTGGCCGCGGATCGCGTCGGACAGGCCGCGCTCCGACAGCAGCGCGGCCCCCTCGGCGGTGATCACCACCGTGCCGGGGTGCACCGAGCCGTGCGTGACCCCGGCGGCGTGCAGCGCGAGCAGCGTCTGCCCGGTCTCCATCAGCACCGACGCCGCCCCCGCCGGGTCGATGGGCGCGCCGGAGAGCAGATCGGCCAGCGTGGGGCTGACCGCCTGCGCGGTGAGCAGCCACACCTGGTCGCCGGCCGCGACCACGTCGGCCACCGGGATCAGCCCGCCCAGGCCGCCCAGCACGAGGTGCTGGTCGGTCATGACCGTGTTCACCACCCGCTCCCGGACGCCGGGCCGGCCGATGACCCGCGGGTCGAACAGCAGCGCCCCGGCCCTGCGGCCGTCCGGCGAGATGGCGTCGATCCAGTTGCCCAGCTCGGTCATCCACGTGTGCTCGGTCAGCCGGAACCCGGCGATGCCGTTCCTGTGGTTGTCCATCCCCCTTGGCCCCCCGGCGCGTCTAGCGCTGCTTCCTGTGGCGTCCCGTCATGCGACGTTTCACCGCAAGTGTGACCGGAACCGCGCCGGACGTCATCAGGCCGAGCGCGAGCAGTCCGGCCTGAGCCTGGCCCACCTTGTCCAGGGTGGGCGTTTCGGTGCCGCCCCCGCCGCCTTCGCCGTCGTCGGTCGAGGTCCTTGTCGGCGTCTGCGATGTCTCCGAGGGGCCCGGGCTGGTCGGGGGCTGGCTGGTCGGGGGCGTCCTGGTGGGCGGGGCGGTGGTCGGGGGCGTCGGGGGCGGGGTGCGCGTGGGGGCGGCGGTGGTGGGCCTGCTGCCGTCGCTGGTCGTGCTGTTCCTGCCGGTGATGTCCGGCTCGGGGGAGTCCGTCGGGGTCGGCTTCGGCGTCCTGACCGGCCGCCTGGTCGGCTTCCGCGTCGGGGTCGGCCGGGGCGTCCTGGACGGCGATGCCGAGGCCGACGCCGTCGCCGTCGGCAGGACGGCCGGCGGGGTCGAGGCCACCGGGTCCGCGGACGTCGGCGTCGGGTCCGGCTCCTGGGTGCTCTCCTCGGGCGTCGCGGTCGGCTCCTCCGTGGGGTCGTCCGTGGGCTCGTCCTCGATCACCGGGTCGGCCCCGGTGGGCGTGACCTCGCTCGTCTGGGCCCGCAGCACCGGCTCGTCGGTGGAGGAGTTGACCAGGATCACGCCCACGGCCACCACCACGCCCACGGCCACCGCGCCGATCGCCACCTTGGCCGAGAGCTTGCTCAGCAGGCGGGCGGGGTCGGGAAAGCGGGTCTCGGTGAGCGCGGTCTGCGTCTCGGCGGGATCGTGCAGCGGGCTCGGGAACAGCAGGATCAGCAGGCCCGCCAGCGCGGCCAGGCGGCGGCGTCCGCGCTCCTCCCAGTCGGCGCCGTACGCCTCGGCCGCGATGGCCTCCAGCTCGGTCAGGAACGCCTCGGCGGACGGCGGCCGCTCGCCCGGCTGCTTGGCCAGCCCGCGTTCGACCAGGTTCTGCAGCGCCGTCGGGACCTCCTCGACAGGCGGCGGCGCGCTCTGGTGCTGACGGGCGAGCGCGGCGATGTTCGGCGCCCGGTAGGGCCGGGTGCCGGTCAGGCACTCGAAGAACACGACGGTGGCGGCGTAGACGTCGGTCGCGGGCCCGGCGGCCCCGCCCATCCACTGCTCCGGCGCCATGTACGGCGGCGTGCCCGCGGCGCTGACCCCCTCGCCGGCCCGGACCGCGATGCCGAAGTCCACCAGCTTGCTGACGCCGTCGCCCTGGACCATCACGTTCTCGGGCTTGAAGTCGCGATGGACGACGCCGATCGCGTGCGCGGCGGCCAGGCCCTGGAGCGAGCCCTTGAGCACGACCAGCGCGGCCTCGGGCCCGGTCGGCCCCTCGGAGCGCAGGATCTCGCGCAGCGAGACGCCGTTGATCAGCTCCATGACGATCGCCGCGCCCTGCCCCGACTCGACGTAGTCGATCAGGCGCGCGTGGTGCGAGCTCTGCAGGGTGCCGAGCAGCCGGGCCTCGTGCCGGAACCTGGCCACGAAGCCCATGTCGGACCTGAGCTCGTCATTGAGGTATTTGATGGCGACTTCCACGCCGTCGTGATCGCGCGTGGCCAGGACCACCCGGCCGGCGGCACCGCTGCCCAGTTCCCGGACTTCGGTGTAGCCGGGGACCCCCCACTGACCTTCGCCGTACATAAACGGTCTCCTCTGGAGTCATCGGGCCCCCACCCGCATCAAACGCTGCGTAGCTTAACCAGAGGGAAGGGCTTTCCCGCCACCGATATGCCGATATGGCCGAATTTGCGAGGTTAGTCCGCTGTGTCGGTCTTATTGGATTGTGGGGTTTCCTGTGGTTTGGGCGTTTCCTGTGGTTTTGGGGTTTCTTCCGGCTCGGGGGTTTCTCCAGGGCATTCCGGGGTCTTCCCGGTCGCCCGGTCCGCGCCGCCGTCCGCCGCGGGCGACGTGCTCGCCGTGACCGTCCAGGTGGTGCCGCACGGGACGGTCCTGAGCGCCCGGCTCACCGTCCTGGTGTACGTCGTGTCGCCGGACAGCGTGACCCGCTCCGAGCCGACCGATTCCCCGCCGATCAGGAACCCCACGTCCAGCGTCACCGGCCGGTCGTCGGCCGTGACCACCGAGATGGTCGCCGCCAGGCCGTTCTCGCCCAGCCCGGCCCGGACGACCGAGACCTTCCGTACGGCGGGCGGGCAGGCGACCTCGGCGCGGGCGGTCTGGACGCGGTCGCCGGCGCGGACCCGTACCGAGAGGGTGGAGCCGCAGGGGCGCGACCGGAAGGCGTGGGTGAAGACGCGGGAGTAGGCGGTCCGGCCGGACAGACTCGCCGTACGGGTGCCGACGGTCTCGCCGTCCACCGCGAACGCGGCCTCGACCGGGATCTCGCCGGCGCCGGTGGCGAGCACCCTGACCTGGGCGCGCGCG
Source organism: Nonomuraea sp. NPDC047529 (assembly GCF_040642995.1). NCBI lineage: Bacteria > Bacillati > Actinomycetota > Actinomycetes > Streptosporangiales > Streptosporangiaceae > Nonomuraea > Nonomuraea sp. NPDC047529. The sequence continues at coordinate 155,209 of NZ_JBEYTJ010000010.1, forward strand.
GTCAGCCCCGGCGCGTCGGGCATCGCCAGCGAGACGAACAGCCCGCTCACCCGTGTCGGGCAGGCCGGCACCGACACCGAGGACGACCGGGGGCCGCCGGGCGCGGCGGGAGAGGTGGCGACGGTCAGCGTGACGGTCATGCCGCAGGGACGTTCGCCGAGGTCCCAGGTGAAGGCGCGGGTGTAGGAGGTCGCGCCGCTGAGCCGCAGCCGCTGGACGCGGCCGTCGTCGCCCGGCGCGGTCCACGTCCCGGTGGCGGTGACGGCGGCGCCCCCGCCGGTCCGGACGGCGACGGAGGCGCGCGCGACGCCGTCGTCGTCGACCGTGACGTCACCGACGCTCACCCCGAGGACGGTCGCGACGGGTGTCGGCGTCGGGGTGGGGGTCGGGGTGGGCGTGGGGGTCGGGGCGGGCGTCACCGGGGGTTTCGGCGTGGCGGTCCTGGTCGGCTTCCTCGTGGGCGTGGGCGTGGGCGTGGGCGTGGGCGTGGGCGTGGGCGTGGGCGTCGGTGTACGCGTCGGCGTTCGCGGGGCAGCGGTGGTGGTGGGCGGTCGCGAGGCGGGGGCCGTCGGCGGCGGCAGCAGCTCCGGCGAGGACGACGGGGACGGCGGCCCCTCCGGCGAGGTCCGCGGCGTCGCCTCGGGCGTCCTCGGCGGCGCGATCACGGCCTCCTCGGTGCCCGGCGGCGCGGTCACCGCCTCGGTCGTGGCCGGCGGCACCGCGACGGCCGCGCCGACCGGCTGCTCGGGCGGCTGCCGCCGGGCGGCCAGCGCGACCACCACCGCCACCGTCACCACCGCCACCAGGGCGGTGCCCATGCCCACCCGCACCGCGTTGGAACGCAGGCCGCGGAAGACCGTCCTGGCCAGCGACGTGGTGACCTCGGGGGTGGGCTGCGGCGGGGTCGGCAGCAGCAGCGCGAGCAGGGCCACCAGCGCGGCCAGGCGCCGCCGGCCGCGCTCCTCCCAGTCCTCGCCGTACGCGGCCCGCGCCGTGGCCTCCAGCTCCTCCACGAAGGCCAGGGCGCTCTGCGGCCGGTCCCGCGGCTCCTTGGCCAGGCCGCGCCGGACGAGCTCCTGAACCGGCTCGGGCGCGTCGTGGAAGGGCACCGGGGCGTGCACATGCTGGTAGCCGAGCACGCTGGCCTCGGTGGACCGGTACGGCCGGTGCCCGGTCAGGCACTCGAAGAAGACCGCGGTGGCCGCGTACACGTCGGTCGCCGGGGAGGCGGGCCTGCCGGCCCACAACTCCGGCGCCATGTAGGGCGGCGTGCCCTCCGGATGCGTGGCCGTGCCCTGCGGCACCGCGACGCCGAAGTCCACGAGCTTGCTCATGCCGTCGTCGCGGACGAGCACGTTCTCGGGCTTGTAGTCCTTGTGCACGACCCCGGACCTGTGGGCCCTGGCCAGGCCCAGCAGCGAGCCCTTCAGCACGACCAGCGCCGCCTCGGGCTCGGTCGTGCCGTTCTCACGCAGCAGGGCGCGCAGCGAGACGCCGTTGACCAGCTCCATCACGATGCAGGCGCCGTTCGGCTCCTGGATGTACTCCCACATCGTGGCGATGTTGGGATCGCGCAGCGAGGTCAGCACCCGCGCCTCGGCCTGGAAGCGGGACAGGGCGGCGGGGTCGCGCAGCAGTGCCTCGGAGAGGTACTTGATCGCGACCTTCACGCCCGTCTCGTCGTGCACGCCCAGCACGACGCGCCCGCTCGCGCCCGCGCCGAGCTGTCTGATCTCCGTGTAACCGGGAGCACTCCACTCCATCGCCCTCTCCCATCAGGAGCCGGCCCACCTGATGAGACGCGTGATCAAGGAGTCGGGTTTGCCAGGTGGTTCCGGAATTATGGAACTACTCCCGATGGAGGATGTGAACCGGTATATCGATACCTTCTGGAAGTGCCGGATCCGGTTGCGGTTCGCCCCAGGTCGTGACCAGCGGATGCACCCCGGCCCAGACCGGAAGCGCATAGTCCTCCTCGTCGTCCTCCGGAGCCCCCTGGCGGATCTTGACCGACGCCTCCGCCAGCGACAGGGCCAGCACGGCCGTGGCGGCCAGCTCCTTGCGCGTGGGCGGGCGGACGTAGTCCCACTGGCCGGGGGCGAGCTGCTCGGTGAGCGCCCGCAGCGCCGCCAGCCGCTCGTCGGGATCGGTGACCAGCCGGGCCCGGCCGTAGACGATCGCCGAACGGTAGTTGACGGAGTGGTTGAAGACCGAACGGGCCAGCACGATGCCGTCCACGTGGGTGACCGTGACGCACACCTCGTCGCCGTCGCCGGCCCGCAGCGACCGGGCGCCGGTGGAGCCGTGCAGGTAGAGGGTGTCGCCGATCCTGCCGTAGCCGGTGGGCACGACCATGGGACAGCCGTCGGCCAGCACGCCCAGGTGGCAGACAAGCCCGGCGTCGAGCACCTCGTAGAGGTCGTTCCTGTCGGTGCTGCCGCGGTGCTTCTCTCGGCCGAGGGTCGTGCGCGGGGTGGAGGAGAGCATGATTCGACGCTAGTCGCGAAGTGGACCTATCCTGTAGGGCCACTAACCGACCCTTCCTAGAGACCACTTCCGTGCGCACCAACGTTGACCTGCCCGTATCCCTGTCCCGCGGCTCGGCCGTGCCGCTGACCACCCAGCTCGCCGACTGGCTGCGCCGCGCCATGATGGGCGGCGCGCTCGCGCCGGGCGAGCGGTTGCCGTCCACGCGGGCGCTGGCCGACCAGCTCAAGGTCAGCCGGACGGTCGTCACCGAGGCGTACCAGCAGCTCTACGCCGAGGGCTGGCTGGAAGGGCGCCACGGGTCCGGCACGTTCGTGGCGGCCATGGAGTCGCACGTCCCGCCCCGCGAGAGCCCGTACGAGCCGGCGCCGCCCGCCCGCCGCCCCCAGGGGGAGTGGATCGACCTGCGTCCCGGCGACCCCTGGGTGCGCGACTACGACCGGGCCGCCTGGAAGCGGGCCTGGCGCAGGGCCGGCGAGCTGCCGCCCGGCGACTCGCCCGACCCCCACGGCCTGCCGCGCCTGCGCGAGCTGCTCGCCGACCACCTGCGCAGGGCCAGAGGCATGGCCGTCGGCCCGGAGAACGTCCTGGTCACCAGGGGCACCGGCAACGGCCTCGACCTGTGCGCGCTGGCCCTGCTGTCCGGCGGCGGACGCGCGGGCGTCGAGGACCCGGGCTACCACGTGGCCCGCACGGTGTTCGCGGCCAGGGGCGCCGAGGTCGTGCCCTGCCCGGTCGACGAGGACGGCGTGATCGTCGACGGCCTCCCGCGCGACCTGCGCGTCCTCTACACCACCCCGGCCCACCAGTACCCGCTGGGCGGCCGGCTGCCGATCCCGCGCAGGGAACGCCTGCTGTCCTGGGCCAGGAGCACCGGCGCCACGATCGTCGAGGACGACTACGACGGCGAGTTCCGCTACGACGTCGCCCCCCTGCCCGCCCTCTTCGGCCTCGACCCCACCCGCGTCGTGCTGCTCGGCAGCCTGTCCAAGACCCTCTCGCCCGACGTCGGCGTCGGCTGGCTGGTCGGCACGCCCGACCTGGTGAGCCGGATCGCCGCCGTCCGCGACATGATGTCCGACCGCACCAGCGGCCCGGTGCAGCACGCCGTCGCCACTCTCCTGGAACGCGGCGACCTCGACCGCCACCTGCGCAGGATGCGTCTGGAGTACGCCCGCCGCCGGGCCGCCATCGTGGAGATCCTCGGCCCGGTCTGCCGCCTGCGCGGCGACACCGCCGGTCTGCACGTGCTGGCCGAGCTGCCGGCGGGCGACGTCCAGGGGGTCGTCGACCGGGCCAGGGAGCGCGGCGTGCTGCTCGACCCCGCCGACCGCCACCACCACGACCGCGCCCGCCTGCACGGCCTGGTCCTCGGCTACGGCTCGGCCTCGCTCAGGGACGTCCGGCGCGGCTGCGCGGTGCTGGCCGGCCTGATCCGGGATGCTCAGGGCGGATTGAGTATCTGAGCGCTGGCGGCGGACGTCCCGCCGTCGGCAGGGTGGCGGGCATGAAACCCTGGCTCCTGCTGATCTCGTTGCTCGTCACGGCGGTCACCGCCTGGCTCGTGCTCCACGCGGGCGTGCCCCTGTCCACGTTGCTGTCGCTGGGCCTGGGCGCGGCCTGCCTGTTCTGGCTGGTCGTCCTGCTGACCTTCCCGTGGAACCTGTCCTTCGCCGCCCGGCAGGTGGTGCACGACATCGCGGTCTCCCGCGAGTCGGGCATCGAGGTCCCGGCCCACCGCGAGGAGGAGGCCAGGACGATCGCCCGCCGCATGCTCGTCCTCGCGGTCGCCGGGCACGTGGTCTCGGCCGTCGTGGTCGCGGTGGTGACGTTCTTCTCCGGCAGGCAGGTCGGCTACTACTTCGCCGGGTTCTACCTGCTGGCCACCGCGTTCCGGCCGGCCGGGGCCTACGTCGCGCACCTGCGCGAGCGGGTCAGGACCCTCGGCGGCGAGGTCCGCTACCCGCGCCTCGACGTGATCGCGCTGCGCGGCCAGGTCGAGACGCTGACCGCCGCCTCCGAACGGCTCGCCGGGCAGGTCGAGGAGCTCGGCGGCGAGCTCGCGGCCGCCAGGGCCGGTCTGGAGCAGGCCGACCACGACCTGGCCCGCCGCATCACGCTGATGGCCCGCCGCTTCGAGGAGACCGTGGACGGCCTGAACGACAACCAGGAGATCATCACTGGACTGCGCGCGTTCCTCAGGCTGGTTCGCGCGGACCCCGCGTAGGCGGCTCAAGAGTGCGCAGCACGGGCAGGGAACGGGACACGTACACCGGGTCGACGGGCAGCACGTGCCGGGCCCACCAGCGGGCGGGGCCCGGGTCCGGCGAGGCGTCGGTGAAGCCGGGGGCGTAGTCGTCGTACGGCGGGTCGTACAGGTAGCCGGTGGCCACCCCGCGGCGCTCCAGCTCGGCGACGGCCGCGTCCCGGTCGCGCACCAGCAGCGGGACGCGGAACAGCGGCTGGTCGAGGTTGTCCAGCACGGCGGGCGCCACCGTGGGCAGCTCGGCCAGCCGGGCGATCCCGGCCAGCCGCCGCGCCCGCTCGCCGGGCACCTTGGCCAGGCGCCTGGACTGGTACCAGCCGACCAGCCGCCCCCGCCGGGCGCGGTAGGCCGCCAGGTCGGCGCGTACCCACGGGTCGAACGGCGGCAGCGCGGGCACCTGCTTGAGCGCCAGCTCCAGCGCGTCGGCCTCCAGGGCGATGCGGTAGCCCTCGCGCTCCTCCTGCATGCCGAGGGCGCGCATGAGCGCGAGCGCGGGCCGTACGAGGCCGAGCCGGAGCGCCGCCTGCCGGGCCATGGACGTGGCGACGCTGACCAGGTCGGCGCGGAGCGCGCCGGGGACGAGCAGTTCGTCGCGGGCGCGTTCGAGCGCTTCGAGGTCGGCGCGGTCGGTCACGGCCAGCACGCCGCCCGAGCCCGCCCCCGGATGCTTGGACAGGCTGAACACCCCCGCCTGTCCGAACGTGCCCAGCGGACGCCCGCCGGGAGCGGTCTCCAGGGCGTGTGCCACATCCTCGATCAGGATTTTTCCCGCGAAGGCGGACACCTGGTCGGGCAGGCCGTACAGGTTCGTGGTCAGGACGGCGTCCACGGTGGACAGGTCGGCGCGGGAGACGTCGATGTTGCCGTCACGCGGGTTCAGCGGCGCGATCACCGGCCGCAGGCCGGCCGCCAGCACCAGGAAGAGGATCTCGTCGGCCGAGATCGGCGACATGAGCAGCCGCTGACCCGGCAGGCACCAGTGGCGCAGCGCGAGGTAGAGGCCGAGGCGGTTGGAGGGGAGCGACAGGCAGTGCCGTCCGGTGCGCTCCGCGATGAGTCTCACCCTTGTAGGACGGTACGCAGTCGCCCAAAGGTTTTCAACGCTTTGTCCGCGGTCTTGAGCAGCAGCGGGTTGGCCATCACCGTGGCGCGCGTCTTGCGCACCGGCACCCGCATCATCCAGTGGACCCCGGCCGCCACCCCGGCCCTGGCCACCCGGCCCTCGGCCACCTCGTACTGGCCGTTCTTCAGCTTGTCCTTGTACTCCTTCTCGCCCCGGCCCATGTCGATCACCTGGACGCCCGAGGCGGCGGCCGCCTCGGCCATCGCCAGGTGGTGGATGAGCCCGGGGGAGTACTTGGCGAACTGCGTGTCGTAGGCCGGGAACCAGCCGGCCAGCGTCGTACGGGTGCGCACCCCGAAGTGCCCGGCCACCGGCACGTCGTCGACGTAGACCATGTCGAGCACGCCTGCGAAGCCGTCGGATTGGGTCGCGAGCAGCCGCTCGACCAGCTCGACGATCCACCGCTGGGCGAACCGGTCGGTGCGCCCGGTACGCCGGTACTGGTCGGTCTTCCAGCCGAGCAGCGTCTGCAGCGGCCCGGGGTCGGTGATCGCGTAGTCGTGGCGCAGCGCGCCCGCCTCGCGTTGCAGCTTGCGCGACTTGGCCAGGGTCGACTTGTACGTCTTGCCGGACTGGGCCTTCAGCGTCTCGGTGTAGGGGCCGTAGCCGTCGCGCAGGTCGATGATCGGCGAGGGGTGCGTGGTGTGCCGCCCGTCGAGCAGCGGCTGGCCCGCGACCAGGTGGTCGAACTCGTAGACCGACAGCCCGCACGCCTTGATCAGGCGGTGCGGGTCGAGGTCGAACCCCTTGGCGTGGACCAGGCCCTGCGCGTCGGTGAGCCCCGCGGCGACCGGCTTGCCGATGCCCAGCGGATGGCGTTCGAAGGGGAAGAAGCCGACGATGTCCGGCCCGTCGTACAGGATGGCCACCCGGACAGGATCGCGCAGATCGCCCACCGTGACCGTGAACTCCGGGGACAGGAAGGGGTTGTCGAAGGCGGCGTCCGACTCCTGAAGGGCGCGCCATCGGCTGATCTCGGGCTGTCCCAATTCGCGAGGGTGGGCAACGGTGACGCGCATGGGCTCCTACTGTCGGCTTACCACGATCTGACCAGCATGCGGTCAGAGGTGTATGGCCAGATTAAAGGATGAGAATCCATGCCTGGGCTAGGCCGGGCCTACTGTTATGCAACTCTCAGCTGGCTTTCAGGACCGAGTGGCGTTCTAATGTGTTTCCATGACCGTACCAGGGATCGACTGGCCCCGGCTGGTCTCGTGGCTGGGCCTGAATGTGCCGGACGCGGGGGAGCCGCTGTCCGTCTCGCTGATCTCCGGAGGCAGGTCGAACCTGACCTACCTGGTGGAGGCGCGCGAGCGCCGGCTGGTGCTGCGCAGGCCGCCGCTGGGTCACGTGCTGCCCACCGCCCACGACATGCGGCGGGAGTGGCGGGTCATCTCCGCGCTCGCGCAGACGCCCGTCCCGGTGCCCGAGCCGGTCGCCTTCTGCGCCGACGAAGAGGTGGTCGGGGCGCCGTTCTACGTCATGGGGTACGTGCCGGGCGCCGCCGTCCAGACCAGGGCCGAGCTGGGCGAGCCGACGCCGGCCCAGACGCGGCGGCTGTCGGAGCGGCTGGCCGAGGTGCTGGCCGCCATCCACGCCGTGGACTACCGCGAGGTGGGCCTCGGCGACTTCGGCCGGCCCGAGGGGTACATGGCCCGGCAGCTCGACCGGTGGTGCCAGCAGTGGGAGCGGTCGAAGACCGCCGACCTGCCCGACTACGACAGCCTCGTACGGCGGCTGCGCGAGCGGCTGCCCGTCACGTCCGACAGCACGCTGGTGCACGGCGACTACCGGCTCGACAACACGCTGGTGCGCCTGGCGCCGCCGCCGGCCGAGATCGAGATCATGGCCGTGGTCGACTGGGAGATGTCCACGCTCGGCGACCCGCTGGCCGACCTGGGGCTGACGCTGACGTACTGGCACGATCGCGGGGACGACGAGCGGGCCCGCATCCCGGTGTCGGGGGACGTGACGGTGGCGCCGGGGTTCATGAACGCCGCCGAGTTCGCCGCCCACTACGGGAAAGTGTCAGGTCGCGATATTTCGGACCTTGGGTTCTATGTGGCCTTTGGCAATTTCAAGCTCGCGGTCATCGTGGAGGGTATCCACGCCCGGTTCAAGCAGGGTAAGACCGTGGGGGAGGGGTTCGACCGCATCGGTGCGGCCGTTCCGACGCTGATCTCCCGCGCCCATCGCATGCTCGACCAGCCCTGACCTTCCGCGTCCATCGCGATGCCCGACCAGTCCCGACCTTCCGCGCCCATCGCAATGCTCGACCAGCCGCGACCCTCGCATAGGAGCGTTATGAGCACAGTTGCACTCATCACCGGAGCGGCGAGCGGCATCGGCGCCGCGGTGGCCCGGCGGTTGTCGTCGGGCGGCGCGAAGTGCGTCCTCGTCGATCGTGACGCCGAGGGGGTCGAGCGGCTGGCCAAGGAGGTCGAGGGCGCGTGGCTGGCCGCCGACGTCAGCAACGAGGAAGCCTCGCTGGAGGCCGTCGCGCTCGCCGAGCAGCGGTACGGCCGCCTCGACCTGGTGCACCTCAACGCCGGCATCTCCGGCGGCGTCGACCTCGCGGACTTCGACCTGGACCGCTACCGCGCGATCGTCGGCGTGAACGTGGACGGCGTCGTCTTCGGCGTGCGCGCCAGCGTGCCGCTGCTGACCAGGTCGGGCGGCGGCGCGATCGTGGCCACGTCCTCGCTGGCCGGGCTGGTGGCCTTCGCCGGCGACCCGATCTACACGATGACCAAGCACGCCGTCGTCGGACTCGTCCGGGCGCTGGCCGAGCCGCTGTCCCAGCAGAACATCCGGATCAACGCCGTCTGCCCCGGATTCACCGACACTCCGCTGGTGGCCGCCGCGCGGGAGATGTTCGTGAACGCCGGATTCCCGCTGCTCACGGCCGAGGACGTCGCCGCCGCCGTCGAGTCGGCCTTCTACGCCGAGACGCCGGGCACCCTTCTCGTCGTGCAGCCGGGTAGGCAGCCGGTGCCGTACCGTTACTCGGGGGTTCCCGGGCCCGCGGGCGGTCAGCGGCCACCCGCTTCCGACTGACGTCAAGTCTGCTGCAAGCGGGACGATTACCGTCATAAGGGCTGGGCACTGCCCGGTTCTTGATACGTTGCGTGATGGTAAGGAGCGTTCCGTGATTCCCAGCGACGGCAGACACGCGCGCAGACGGTCGCCATGGCCGATCGCCCTCGGGGCGGGCATCCTCGCGGTCGTGCTCGTCGTCGGCATCATGATCTACGCGGGCGTCCGGTCGAGCTCGCGCGTGGGCGACAAGGGCTACAAGGGCGGCGAGGTGGCCGAGGTCGGGCCGACCCAGGCCCCGCCGCAGCTCGAACAGCCGCCCGTGCTCCAGAACTGGCCCCGCTGGGGCGTCACGCACACGCAGTACAGCACGGAGACCGAGCCGCGGCAGGTCGTCGAGCAGGCCAGGGGCATGCTGGGACGGGTGCCGATGCTGCAGAACCAGCACATCATGGGCTGGGGGGTGGGCAACCCCGAACCGAGCCCCGGCCAGTTCAGCTTCCGCGACCTCGACCGGCGGCTGACGTTCATGGCGTCGTCGCGGGCCGTGCCGGTGATCACCCTGTGCTGCGCGCCCGACTGGATGAAGGGCGGGCAGCCCGGACGTACCGACTGGAGCAAGAACCACACCGTCGCTCCCAAACCAGAGCATTTCGACGACTACGCCAAGCTGGCCGCGCGGGTGGCCAGGCAGTACCCGACCGTCAAGTACTACATGGTGTGGAACGAGTTCAAGGGCTTCTGGGACCCGTCGACCAACCGGTGGGACGCCGAGGGGTACACGCAGCTGTACAACAAGGTCTACACGGCGTTGAAGAAGGTGGACCCGCAGATCAAGGTGGGCGGGCCGTACATGCCGATCGAGAGCGGCTCGGGCGACGGCGCCTCCGAGCTGAAGGGCCCGTGGGGAACCGTCGACCAGCGGGCGCTCGACGCGATCGAGTACTGGATCCAGAACAAGAAGGGCGCCGACTTCGTCGTCGTGGACGGCGCCTCCATGACGACCGACAAGGGGAACGTTCCCGACGACTTCGGCGCGCTCGGCAAGTTCAGCGCGATCACCACGTGGCTGCGGCAGAAGAGCGACGACCTGCCCGTCTGGTGGGCCGAGTGGTACGTCGAGCCGGAGAACTCCGGGTGGAGCGAGGAACGGCGCACGGCCGTGCAGGCGGCGGCGCTGATGGAGTTCGCCAGGAGCGGCGTCACCACGGCCCTGTACTGGAACCCGCAGGTGAAGGGCTCCGGTGACTGCCCCGGCTGCTTGTGGGCTCCCGGGCGGGGGGACGAGATGCCGATGGCGGGGCTGCTGAGCGGGTTCACCCGGTGGTTCCCGGCGGGGGCGCGGCTCGACGGGGCGGTGACGTCGTCCGATCCCAAAGTGAAGGTGCTGGCGCAGGAGCAGCAGGTCGTCATGGTGAACACGTCCGATCGGGAGGTCACGGCCACGGTGGACGGCAGGACGGTGACGCTGGGGGCGTACGAGATCAAGTGGGCCGGCAGAGGCGGCACCTGACGACCTCCCCCACCGGGTGGGCCTGCTGGAGAGGGTGCCTTCGGCGCCTGTGGTCCGCCCGGCCCGTTGCCTGGTTACCGGCTGGGCCTGCTGGAGCCCACCCGAGAGGGGGGCCCTCGGCCCTCTGGGTTGATGCGTGTCGTTGCGTGGCTACCGGGTGGGCCTGCGGAGAGCCTTGCGCCTCAGGTCAAGAGCGACCGACTACCGCCACCACAGGACGAACCGGTCGAACCGGTCGAACGCTCTGGCGTGGCGTACTGACGCTGCGAACACGACGACCCGCCGCCCGAGTTCGCGCCACGGCCCCCCAACCAGCCGTCCGCCCGGCACGGTCCACCACTCCGCTGATCCAGGCATACGGGAACGTAGAGTGGTGCTCCATAAGCTGAAAGTGACCGACTTGTGATGCCGGGGGCCGTGATGACCGACAGCAGCAACGCCGAGCCGCCCATCGTGCACCTTCTCGACCCGATGAGCGCGGCCTACGACGCCGCCTTCGCCACCTTCCTGGCCCACACCGACCAGAAGATCCGGGCCCGCGAGGAACTGGGCCGGATCGTGGACCGGCTGCCCCACCGCCGTACGCTCATCGACGCCGGTGCGGGGACGGGCGAGACCACCGCCTGGCTGGCCCCCAGCTTCGAGCGGACCATCGCCATCGAGCCCAACGAGCACCTCCGGGCGGAACTGGTCAGGCGGTGTCCTGAGGCCACCGTCCTCGGCCAGGGGGTTGCCGTCGCCGATCCGGGGGAGTCGGCCGACCTCGTGTTGTGTGCGCACGTCCTGTACTACATGCCGCAGGAGTCCTGGCTGCATCAGCTCCAGCGGCTGGCCTCCTGGACCGCCGAGGGCGGCTTCACCGTGGTCGTCATGCAGAACCCCGACAGCGACTGCATGCGACTGCTGCGGCGTTTCACCGGGCATCGCTACGACCTGGACGCGCTCGGACGCGCCTTCGCCGCCACCGCCGGCGCCGAATGGGAGATCGGCATCAGCACGGACCCGGCCTCCGTCACCATGCCCGACCTGGAAACCGCCCTGGCCGTCGCGCAGTTCATGCTCAACGTGGTCCCGCTGGCGCAGCCGCCCGTCGTGGACGAGGTCGCCGCCTACCTCCAGGAGCACTTCCGCACCCCGGACGGCTACCGCCTGAGCTGCGACCAGGACTTCCTGGAACTACAACGCAACGGCCCAGACACCTGACCGGCCCGTACGCCTGACCGGCCCGTACGCCTGACCGGCCCGTACGCCTGACCGGCCCGGACACCGACCGGCCCGACATCGTGAACGGCCCAGGGGCTTGAGCGGCCGGACCATCCGAGCGGCCCGGACACCCGAGCAGGCCGCTCGCGCCCGAACCCCCTCAGCCGACCTGGGCGTGCGGCGGTGTGACGGCCATCGTGAAGGCGGTCTCCGTGAGGAGCGCGTGATCGAAGGAGATGTGCGGCCGCGTGCCGCGTTCGAGCTGCTGCAACCCGAGCACCACCGCCAGCGCGAGCAGCGCGCGCCGTTCCGCCTCCTCCGCGCCGAAGCCCAGCTCCACCAGGAGCCCGGCGACGAAGTCGACGCGGCGGCGGGTGACCCGGGTGACGACGTCGGCGACGCCCTCCTGTTCGGCGTCGAGGTAGAGGCGGCTCTCGCCGCCGCGCCGCCCGGCGCGGGCCGCGACCGTGCCGAACAGGGCGCGCAGCCGGGCGCGTGGCTCGGCCTCGGCGGAGGCGGCCGCGATGATGTGCTCGGTCTCCTCGGCCTCCCAGCGTTCCATGACGGCCCGGACGAGCGCGCCGCGGTCGGCGTGGTGCCAGTAGAAGGAGCCCTTGGTGGTGCCGAGGTCGCGGGCGACGGCCTCGACCCGCACCGAGTCCAGTCCGATCTTGGTGAAACGCGCGTACGCGGCGTCCACCCACTGTTCCGCCGTGATCCTGCGGCCCCCTTGCGCCATTTGCCATACGGTACCGTATAGTCCTGACCATACGGCACCGTATGGAGGCGTCATGAGAACACCCGTCTACTGGTCGTCCGCCCTGGAGGACATCCCCGCGCCCGACTACGCCGACATGATCGTCGGCGTGCTGCCGCCCCGCGCGACCGACGATCCGCGGGACTGGGCGAAGACCATCTTCTCGATCAGGTCGATGCCCCGCTGGATCACCGCGGCCATGGGGCTGCGGCAGGCGATCGTGCCGCTGATCGGCATCCCGCGCGCGCCGCGCGACGTCTTCCGGGTCGGCCGCGTCGAGGGGGACGAGGCGCTGATCGCGGCCGACGACCGGCATCTCGACTTCCGCTGTGGCGTGGGGGTCGACCGGGAGGCCCGGCTCGTGCGGGTCACGACCACGGTCCGGCTGAAGGGGTGGCGCGGCCGGCTCTACTTCTGGCCGGTACGCCTGGTGCACCCGATCGTCGTCCGGGCCATGCTCCGCTCCGCCCAGCGCCGCCTGGGAGCGCCTAGAGGGTGACGACGACCTTGCCCGTGGCGTGGCCCTGCTCGACGTGGGCGATGGCCTGCGGCACCTCGTCCAGCCGGTACGTCCGGCTGACGACCGGGACGACCTCGCCCGCCTCGACGAGCCCGCGTACGGTGGCCAGCGCGTCCCGGTCCTCGGCCGTGACGAAGTTGACCAGGCGCTGCCGGACGAACGGCTTGGCCGCGAGCACGCGCAGGATGCGCCCGGACGGCCCGAGGAAGGCCCCGCCGCCGGAGCCCGAGTTGGGGATGTAGGTGCCGGTGCGGGTGAGGACGCGCAGGCAGTCCGACAGGGGCCGGTCGCCGACGTTGTCAAGGATGAGGTCGTAGCGGCCGGTGTGGTGGGCGAAGTCCTGCCTGGTGTAGTCGATGATCTCGTCTGCCCCCAGGGACGCCACCAGCTCCGCCTTGCCGCCGCTGCACACGCCCGTCACCTCGGCGCCCAGCGCCTTGGCGATCTGCACCGCGAATGTCCCCACCCCGCCCGCCGCGCCGATGACCAGCACCTTCTGTCCCGGTTTGACCTCGCCTCTGGTGGCCAGGGCCTCGTAGGCGGTCAGCGCCGCCGACGGCACGGCCGCCGCCTGCTCGTACGTCGTACCGGCCGGCTTGGTCAGCAGCGCCTTGTCCTGCGGGACGGCGACGTACTCGGCGAAGGCGCCCTGGCAGTGGCCGAACACCTCGTCGCCGATCTTCAGCCGGGTGACGTTGCGGCCGGTCGCCTCGACCTGCCCGGCCAGGTCCATGCCGAGCCCGCCGAACCTCGGCCGGCGCAACCCGGAGACGGCCCGCATGACGTACGGCAGGCCGCGCACGTAGTGCCAGTCGCCGGGGTTGACGGCCGCCGCCCGCACCCGGACCAGCACGTCGTCGTCGCCGACCGCGGGCGGGTCGACCTCTCGCAGCTCGATGACGGTATCGGGCGGCCCGTAGGCGGCGTAACGGATGGCCTTCATGGCACGCTCCTACTCGACGGTTCTCAGGATCTGCTCGATCGACGCCGTACGGGCGCGCAGCTCGGCCAGGTCGGCGGCCGAGCGCTGCTGGGCGTCGAGGGTGTTCTCGGCGAGCTGCTCGAACCGGTGCACCAGCCGACGCAGATCGTCCTTCTGCATGGCCTCCAGCTTCGCCTTGCGGAAGTCGAAGAGGCCGACGATGACCAGGCAGATCAGGAAGCCGGTCACGAGCAGCACGCCGAGGATGAAGATCACCTCGGGCCAGGCGGTGGGCATCAGGGGCGCTCCTTGGGCTCCGGGTCGGGCGCGGTGAGGGTCTTGGCCGCCTCGGCCAGCGCCGCGGCGGTGAGGTGGAGGTCGAAGTCGGTGACTTCGTAGTACTTCATGGCCTTGCCGTCCTCGGAGAGCTCCAGCGTGCCGACGATCAGGCCGGCCGCTTCGAGCCGCCGCAGGTGCATGTGGAGGAGCGGACGGCTGACGCCGATCTCGCGGGCCAGATGGCTCACGTAGTCGCGGCCGGCGGACAGGGTCGCGAGGATGCGCACCCGCAGGGGGTTGGCCAGCGCCGCCAGCATCTCGACCAGTTCGTCACCGGTCGGCCCGGCATCGGTCATGATTTCCCGTCACGTGAAAGGTTTTCCTTACACGTCCGAGCGTACCTCGCCCAAGGACGGTTTGGACAGACGAGTTTCAGGCGATCTGCGCGGAGCCGCGGGCCTTGCGCCGCTCGCTCGTGGGCCTGCGCCAGTATGTGAGGAAGCGCAGCACCCACTCCACCGGCCCGTACCGGTGTCCCTTGAGCCACCAGTGGCTGTAGAGCACCTGGACGACGAAGATGGCCAGCGCGATCAGCACCTCGACGGCCGGGCTGACCCGGTCCACGAGGGCCAGGCCGTAGCCGGTGAAGATCAGTGAACAGATCAGCGACTGGCCCAGGTAATTCGACAGGGCCATGCGTCCGGGAGCGGCCAGGGCCCGGCCCACCCGCGGCAGGTACGGCAGCACCCGCAGGAACGTGGCCGCGTACGCGGCGGCCAGCAGCGGCGCGGTCACCAGGTCCACGGCCTCGCCCAGGAACTTGTTCACCGTGCCGTTCCAGGCAGACTGCGTGTAGACGAAGGCGCCGGCCAGGCCGACCGTGAACCCGGTCCACTGCAACCTGCGCAGCGCCACCTTGTGCGCCGACAGGTTCCGCAACACGCCCAGCTTGCCGACGGCCAGCCCGATCAGGCACGCGGCCAGCACCGCCGGCCCCTGGAACAGCACGCGCAGCAGGACGATCAGCGACAGCTTGCGCATGTGCTCGGAGATGATCTGCCAGAACACCCCGCCGAGCGCGGTGTCGGACCTGGCGGCCTCGGCGGTGCCCTCGGCGACCGTGCCGGACGCGTCGAGGCCGACCATCGCCAGCAGGGCCAGCATCAGGAACCCGAACGCCAGCATCAGGGTCAGCAGCCCGGCCAGCACGATCGCGGTCTTGGGGCCGATCCTGCGCAGCACCAGCAGCGCGATCCCGACGAACGCGTACGTCGTCAGGATGTCGCCGGGGAACAGCAGCACCGCGTGGGCCAGGCCGATCAGCAGCAGCCCGGCCAGGCGGCGCAGGAACATCGGCACGAACGTCCGCCCCTGCCGTACGGCCGAGTCGAGCTGGAGCGTGAAGCTGTAGCCGAACAGGAAGGAGAACAGCAGGTAGAACTTGTTCTCCATGAACAGCGTCACGAGCCAGCGCGTGACCCAGTCGAGCGAGGAGTCGAAGCCGGGCTCCGCCATCCCGGCCATCCGGTAGCCGGAGGCCAGGAAGGCGATGTTGACGACGAGGATCCCCAGCAGGGAGAAGCCGCGCAGGGCGTCTACAGAAGTGATCCTCGCAGCCGCGAGTCGTGCGTCGGGCATGGCGGGAAGTGTCTCCTGTGTCCTCATCAGGCGTACATCATCCCGCAAAACCTTAGCGTTTCCTGTGAATTCAGTTATTTAGTGCTATGTGGATGAATCTCTCAATGATCACTGCTATAGAGATCAAAAACGCCGGGATGGCCAGGAACATCAGCCCTCTGCGTGCCCGTCGCGCCCGGTTCGGCCCGTTCAGCCCGATGACCTCGTAGCCGAACAGCGCCACCCAGGTCACGACCAGCGCCCCGATGCCGACGGGCGTCCACGGTGAGGTGGGGTCGCCACGGCCCTTGTAGGGGTTCGGATCGGGGATCTCCGTCCCCTTCACGAACTTCTTCCACGTGTAGAGCGCGGCGTCCTCGTTGGAGAAGACCTTCTTCAGGTCGGGCGAGGTGTCCAGCGCGGCCCGGAACCGCTGCCCCCAGTCCTCGGGGAAGCCCTCGTTGAGCTGCAGGTAGCTGACCTGCCCACGGCTCACCATCAGGTACGAGTTGCGCGGCTGCTCCTTCAGCTTCGCCACCGCGTCGGCGATCTGCGTCGGGTCCTTGTGCACCAGCGCCTGCACGCCGAAGTTGACCAGCTCGACGTCCCGTTCGCCCCACGGCATGGTGGGCGTGACCTCCTGGCCCTCCTTGGGCACCAGGTAGAGCACCTTGGCGCTCGGCTTGTCGTGGTCGTACACGTAGTGCATGGCGGCCACCTCACCGGTGGTGACCCGCTCGAACTTCTCGTTGCCGTACCGGGCCAGCAGGAACGCGAACGCGAACAGCACCGCGAAGCAGGCCGCGAGCACGACCGAGAGCTTCCTGGTCAGTTCGGGGTTGAAGCGCACGTTCCGCCTGCGCAGCGGCACGGTCTCCTCGCGCACGTCGGCGCTGTCGGCCGGCAGGTTCGGGAAGAACGCGTACGCGGCCAGCAGGCAGGAGCCCGGCAGCGCGAACATGTAGATGCGCAGGCCGATCTCGCCGCCGTAGCTCTGCAGCCCCAGCGCCAGCACCGGCACGCACAGCAGGATCAGCGCGGACCGGTCGAACACCCCGCGCCGCAGCCGCCGGAACAGCCCGGCCGCCGCCAGCGACAGGATGACCCCGAGGATGCCGAGCCGTGCCTGCAACACCAGCGCGTGCGCGGGGTCGCTGCCCTCGACGCGGTCGGAGGTGGCGCTGCCGATGTTCTGCCAGATCTTGCCCAGACCGCCGAAGATCGCGTCGATCTGACCCGCCCAGAACCCCACGGTCATGTAGCTGATCCACGCCAGCGTCACGAGCCCGAGGAAGAACGGCATCGCCCACGTCAGCGAGGTGCGCTTGAAGATCAGGAACGCCGTCACCACGCCCATCATCATGAACGGCGTGATCTGGTGCGAGGCCACCGACGCGAAGAACAGCGCCAGCAGCATCAGCAGCATCAGCAGCTTGTCGGCCCGGTAGGTGCCGGTGTTCACGATCTCGCCGGGCGTCATCGCGTCGAGCTTGCCGAGCAGCTTGCGCAGCCCCTTGGGCGGCACCGGCTTCGTGCGCGGCTCCACCCGTCCGAACCACCGCAACAGGATCGCCACGAACGCCAGATAAAGGGCGAACGTGAACCCTTGTGGCGAGAAGTAGTCCTGCCCGATCCACTGCACGAGGATGAACAGCAGCGCCGCGAACCAGCGGGCCCGCGTCGTCGCCACCACCTGACGCAGGATCAGGACGAACGGGAGCAGATAGAGCAGGTTCGACAGCAGCGGCGTCCATTGCAGGATCGTCGTCATGTCGGTGATGCCGGCGGCCTTGGTGACGAACGCGAACAACGCGAAGAAGCCCGGCCAGCCCATGCGGGCGTCGATGCTGATCGCGGTCTCGCCCGTTCTGGAGATGAACTCCACGAAACCGGCATGGATGTACGCCGTGGGGAAACGCGGCTCGCTGGCCACCAGCGCGCCCGCGCCGTGCAGGGCGAACGTGATGGCGGCGATCTGGAACAGCAGCAGGAACTTGCGGTCGGTGCTCTGGGCGACCGTGACGAAGAACGACGCGATCATGATCAGGATGGCGATGAACGCCGTCGTGGGCAGCGCCGAGATCAGGCCCAGGCCGTTGATGTTCGCCGGGTCCACACCCCGCAGCGGGCCCGGGGGCACGCGCAGGGCGAGGATGTACATGAGCAGGCCCTCAAGCACGAGGACGACGGGCAACCACTTGGGCGCGCTCGCGATCAGCGCCCCGACCCGCCCCCCGGCGACCCTGCCCTTCTGCCCCGCCGCGACGGGCGTGCCTGCGGCAACCTGGCCCTTACCTGCGGGTACGTCGACCCGCTCGACAACCGGAGCCCCCACAACCGCAACCCCCGGCCCCCCGGCAACACCGCCACGGGAAGCACCCCCCTCGGCGGCACCACCCCCGGAAGCACCGCCGGCGGAAGCGCCACCGGAGGCACCACTCCCGGGAGCGCCACCAGCGGAAGCGCCACCAGCCGGGCCACCATTAGCCGCACCGGCACCGGCGGCACCGGCAACGGTCGTCCTGGAACCGGGCGCGCGGAAGGCGACGGTCCGGCCGTCAGCCTCTCCGGCCTCAGGCCCTTCACCCTCAGCCTCGCCATCACGGCCGACCTCGCCGGCAGCACCACCGGCACCGGCGACCTTGGCGCCGGCCTCACCGGCACCGGTCCCACTGGCGCTGGTCCTACTGGCGTTCGTCGCCTCGGGGCTCGCCCCACCAGGTCGGCCCGCCGTGGAACCGGCTCCCTCGGAACCGGCACCAGCGCCGGACGCGCCTTCGCCCGTCACGTCGGCGGTACCCGCACGGCCCGCTCCCGCACCGGCCGCACCGGCGCCCTTGGGGGCCGTCGAGCCGGGGTGTGCGGCCGTCTCCGAACCCGCCGTGCCTTCGCCGGACGCCTCGGGAGCCGGACTCTTGGCACCCCCGGAGGCGGGGGCCTGAGAGGGCTCCGCGGTCGGCATGGGCATGGTCCCAGCCGCCGCCGACCCCTTCGAGGCCGAAGCCGGACCACCCGACGCCGCCCCCGCCGGGGACGGGTCCGGTGCGTGCGGCGCCCTGGCGGTGAACGCGTTGGGCCCGGAAGTCTGCGCCTCCAGGCCACGCTCCGCGAACGCCTGCGGTGGCCCGGAAGAGGGCTCGTCAGCCGTGGGAGGGTGGCCGATGTGCACGTTCCCGGGGATGCGGAAGGCCGTCGTCGTGTCGGCGTTCACTTCGGCAGAGGAATCAGCCGAATCCGAATCCGAGGAGCCGGCGGCGTCCTCGTCGGACGCGCCCTCCTGGCCGCCGTCGAACGTCAGCCGCGGGATCACCCCCGTGGCCTCCGGATCGAAGGGTGCCTCTGTCTCATCACCGGCGTCCTTGCGAACGTCGGAAGAGCCGGTTTTCCCCTTAGTCATGCCATCGCCGTCCCGTTGCCTCACGTTGACCATCATGCGGCCCCGGACGACCCCTGAGTGACAGTCGGCTGCCCAGTTTCACCAAAATTGAGTATTTTGCGTAGATTTCCGAAGATCAAAAGTGCTACCAGCAGCTCACTGAAGAGCAGTCCGTAGCCGACGGCGTTCACCCCGAAGCTGGGGAACAGCGCCACCGTGGACACCAGCACCAGCACCGCCAGCCCGATCTGCACCAGCGCCAGCGTGCGCGCGTGACTCTGTGCCCGCAGCGCGCTCAGGTACACCTCGATCAGCACCCGCGGCAGCACCGCCAGCGCCATCAGCCGCAGCAGCGTGGACCCCTCGTCGGCGAACTCGGCGCCGAAGACGGTCAGGATCAGCGGCGCCCCGATGATCGCGACCACGATGATCGGCGTCACGATCATGAAGCCGCGCCGCAGCGCCCGCCGGCAGTTCAGGGCCAGTTTGGAACGATCGAAGGACCCCTCGACCGTCAGCGACACCGCCATGTTCATGGCCAGCAGCTCGATCATGCTGGCCAGGGTGTGGGCCATCGAGAAGCGCCCGAACGTGGCCTCGCCCACCTTGGTCGCCACGACCACGGGCACCAGGTAGACGATCGCCAGGATCGACAGCGTCCCGGGGAAGTCACCGGCCAGGAACCGGCCGATCTGCCGCAGCCGGGGCGGTTCGTGGGCGGCGCCGAGGCTCTTGACGTGCCGGGGCACCACGACGCCGAAGATCAGCCAGTTGACCGGGATGAGCGCGAGCGCGGTCGGGATCATCCACGAGACGAAGATCCCGCCGTCGGGCAGCGCACTGGCCAGCGCGACCAGCAGGCCCATCTTGACCAGCCCGAACACCAGGTTGTTGACCGGCACCCAGGTGGCCTTGCGCAACCCGGTGAGCACGACGTCCTGGAGCGTGAAGACGGCCCACACCAGCACCGAGGCGAGGAAGAACAGCCCTGGCCCGAAGCCGGCCAGCACCGAGTACGTCTTCCCCCACAGCGGCAGCGTCAGCAGGAAGCCGAGCGCCGCGACCCCGCCCGTGGCGGCGGCCAGGCCGTAGCCGCGCAGGATGAGCTCGGGGGTACGCCGCCCGGCCACCGGCAGGAAGCGGGCCAGCGCGCCCACGAAGCCGAGCGCGGTCAGCGACGCGAACAGCCGCATCGCGGTGATCACCGCCTGGCCGCGCCCGAACTCCTCGGGGGTGTAGAAGTGCGCCGCCAGCAGCCAGTAGCCCATGCCGAGGGTGCCCGTGACGACCGTGTTGGCCATCAGGGCGTAACCCTGGCGGAAGAGCGGATTGCTGAGGTCGCGGAGGATCTTTTCCCGCAGGCTAGACATTTCCGCGCACCCGCTGCAGCCCGTACCTCGTCCGCCGGACGACCGCGTACCCCTTGGTGAGGATGCGTTCGCGCAGGTAGATGAGAGGTACGGCGTTGCCTTCGACGGCGCGTCTGAACATGCTGATGGTCGTCGGCTTGCCGACCGTCAGCCGGGGGATGGCGAGCATGTCGTGGCGGTCGGCCGCGATCGTGTTGCTCACGGCGCAGGCGGCGAAGTAGCCGGCCTTGCGCACCTCGTGGCGGACCCGGGCGCTGGAGTAGCCATAGGGGTAGGCCATGGTGGCGACCGGCGCGCCGATCTTCTCCTCCAGCAGGCCCTTGTTCCTGCGCAGCTCCTGCCGCAGTTCGTCGGTGCGGAGCTGGTCGAGCTGCGGGTGGCTGTGGCTGTGGCCGCCGATCTCGATGCCGTTCTGGGCGGCCTCGCGGGCCTGGCCCCACGACAGCATGTCGTCGAGCGGACGGCCCGCCGCGTCCTTGCCCGCGTCGGACACCCAGCCGCTGGTCAGGAAGACCGTGGCCGGGAAGTTGTAGCGGTCGAGCAGGGGCAGCGCCTGGCTGTGGAAGTCGGCGTAGCCGTCGTCGAAGGTCAGGACGATCGGCTTCTCCGGCACCGTACGGCCGTCGATCTTGTTCAGCGCGGCCACCAGGTCGCCCAGCGTGAGCGGGGTGAACCCGCTCTCCGACAGGTAGGCGAGCTGCTCGGCCAGGTCGGACGGCCGCACGGCGTGCGGGCGCGTGTCGTCGTTGGGGGTGTCGCTGACCGAGTGGTACATCAGGATCGGAATGCGGATCATGAGCGTGCCGCCTTCAGCCTTGCCGTGCCCACCACGTAACCCCAGGTCGTCCAGGCCAGGCCGACGACGATCGCCGCGGCCCTGCCGAGCCCGGACAGGTCGCCGCGCAGGGCGTCGCCCACCCCGCGAAGCGCGCCGAGCGGCAGCGTCTTCATGGCGTGGGCGCGCTCGCTGGCCAGCCCGTCCTGGGTGCCGA
The DNA here is from genome assembly GCF_040642995.1 of Nonomuraea sp. NPDC047529. NCBI lineage: Bacteria > Bacillati > Actinomycetota > Actinomycetes > Streptosporangiales > Streptosporangiaceae > Nonomuraea > Nonomuraea sp. NPDC047529. The sequence continues at coordinate 176,670 of NZ_JBEYTJ010000010.1, forward strand.
CCTCCCGCGTGACCAGGGCCTTCGACAGGCCCTCCGCGTAGCACCTGGACCTGAAGTAGGCGAAGCCCTCGCGCTGCCTGGAGACCTTGTGCCCGATGACCGCGCGGGGCTCGAACAACATCACCGAGCCCGGCTTGCGCTGGCTCAGCCTGATGCAGAACTCGGTCTCCTCGCAGCCCAGCGGGCGCGACTTGCGGCCCTGCACGCTGCGGCCGATGCCGCTGTGGAAGCCGCCGACCTCGGCGACGACCTCGCGCAGGAAGGCGGCGTTTCCGCCCATGACGTTGCGGATCGGTGCACGTACCGCGGGCATGCCGCGGTACGTGCACCCGACCGTCCAGTCGAACTCGTACGGGAACCAGCGGGGCCGGCGCTTGGACGCCCACAACGGGTCGGTACGCCCGCCCACGCCCACCACACCGGATTCCTGGAAGCCCTCCTCCAAAGCCTCCAGCCACCCCGCTTCGGCGACCGCGTCGTCGTCGAGAAACGCGACGATCTCACCGGTGGCCGTGGCCACGCCGGTGTTCTTGCCGCCGGACAACCCCTGCTCGTGCGTGTTCTCCACCACAATGGCCTGTGGATAGGTGCGCTTGAGCTTCAGGTGCAGGTCCGGATTGTGGTCGACCACCAGGATCAGCTCGTGTGCCGGGCGGCTCTGGTTCTCGACCGACTCGACTGCCTGCCTGATGTCCTCCCAGCGCTCTTCTGTGTAGACGCAGATGACAACAGACGTGTTCACAACGGTTCCTCTTACGCGACGCCTCGGTCAGCGGCGGGAGTGGCGGTGGGCTCAGGCTGAGGGGCGGAGGGCTGGCGACGCCACTCCTTCAGGATCGTCTTGAGCACACGGAAGCCATCTCGTACGGCACGCAGGTTGCTCTCGCCATGAATGCGGTTGCGCTCGTGGCTGGGCACCTCGTGCACCTTCAGCCCGGCCTTGGCCGCGCGCACGTTCATCAGGGTCTCGACCTCGAAGCCGTCGCAGTCGAGGTCGAGCACGTCGAGGTGACGCGCCCAGAACGCGTTGTAGCCGTAGCACAGGTCGGTGTAGCTGGTCTTGTACATCACGTTGACGATGCCGGTGAGGACCTTGTTGCCCAGGCGCCGGTTGAGCGTCAGGTCGTCGCTGCCGCCACCGGCGGCGTAGCGCGAACCCTTGACGAAGTCGGCCCCGGTCACGAGGGCGCCCACGAACGAGATGATCTCGCGGCCGTCCGTCGAGCCGTCGGCGTCGATCATGACGATGATGTCGCTGGTGCACGCGGCGAAGCCGGCGGACAGGGCGTCGCCCTTGCCCTTGCCGGTCTGCGTGACGATTTTCACGTTGGGCCGCAGGCGCTTGGCGACCTCGACGGTGTCGTCGACGGAGTTGCCGTCGACGAGCACGATCTCGTCGACCCACTGGGGGATCGTCGCGAAGACGTGCGGGAGGTTCTCGGCCTCGTTCATCGCCGGTACGACCACGCTCACCGTCGGGGAAATGGCCAGGTGAGGGGTGACCGGCGTGAAGCTGGAAGGCGGAGGCATGGAACGCAAGGGCGACTTCTGGGCCTTGCCGTTGTGCTTGGTGATCTCGGGACTCATGGCGAGGGATATCCTTCCGGGACCCGGCCCTGCTCACCGCCCGGAGTCATCCCCGGGTGCTGCGGGAATGGCGGAGCCGTCGAGCGGTGCACTATGGGTCCTGTGGAGTGAGGGTGTGCTGGTGCCGGGGGGTGGTGCCAGGAGCGCTCAGCTCGCTCCCGTTGGTTCCTTGACTACATTGGGTGACTCCTGTTGCTGCTGCATCGAGGTGCGCACCCGACCAAAGCCCTTGAGGACGCGGTCGGCCGCCCTATAAAGAGACGGTCGATCCATCACGATTGTTCGAGCTTTGTTGAAAGGAGTTCGGCCCATCCAGTGGACGGCCGCTGTCGCGGACGGTCGTGAGATGCGGCCTTCGGCGACGTACAGGACCCCGCTCTTGAGCCAGTCTTTGTACTCCTTGCCGCCCTTGCCCATGTCGACCATGTGCATCCCGTCGTTCGCGGCGGCCTCGGCCATCTGCAGGTGATGGACGATGCCGGGCGAGTACCGGGCGTACTCGGTGTCGTAGGCGGGGAACCACCCTACAAGGGTCGTGGCGGTACGGAGGCCGAAATGCCCAGCGACGGGCACGTCCCCGGCATAAAGCATGGTGAGGATGCCCGAGAAATCCGATGATTTCTCGGCATGCATCATGTCGATCAGTTCGACGATCCACGGCTGCGCGAACCGGTCGACCCGGCCGGTGCGCCGGTACTGGTCGGACTTCCAGGTCAGCAGCGTGCGCAGGACCTCGGGGTCGGTCGCGTTCCACTCGAAGCGCAGCCCGCCCTGCTCCCGGCCGAACTTGCGCTCCTTGTAGCGGACGGTCTTGAGGTTCTTGGGAGAGTTGACCTTGACCTGCTCCAGCCATGAGTCGAAGCCGGAGGTGAAGTCCATCACGGGGGCCGGGCGCACGTCGGCCTCGTACGGGGCGAACGTCGGCTGGCCGGCGACCAGGTGGTCGAAGTCGAAGACGCTGAGCTTGCAGGCGCGCAGCAGGTCCTTCGCGTCGAGCCGCAGGTCAGGCACGGCGATCAGGCCGTGGCAGGTGGTGAGGAAGCCGCCGAGCGGTTTCCCGATGCCGAAGCTGTGCCGTTCGTACGGGAAGAACCCGGCGATGCGGTTGCCGTCGGAGATGACCGCCACGCGCACGTAGTCGCGCAGCCGGTCCATCGCGACCGCGAACTCGACCGAAAGGAACGGGTTGTCCAGACTCGGGTCGGCCTTCTGGAGCTCGCGCCATCGGGCGCGTTCGGAGTCTCCGAGGTCTCTCGGGCGCACTACCTGGATGTTCACCTTGCCCTGGCCCCCTGTTCGGTCTGCATGTTCTTCCCCCGGTACAACACGCGAAGCACGTACATGAACCCTCCGAGCACGGCGACCGTCGCGACCCCGGCTCTGGGCGACCATGCGTTGAACAGCAGCATGGCTTCGGCGAGGAGCACGTTCAGGACGAGGCTGGCCGCGGCTCCTACTGATAGTGCGGCAAGCGGGTCACGATCGCGCAACAGTCCCACGACCGCCGCCCCCGGAACCACGAGAAGGAACAAGGAGATCAAGAACGGGCGCAGCGGGGTGTCGAGGTCGAACAAGGCGACCACGGCCCCCGCTATGCAGGCGAGTGCCAGCAGCCATGCCAGCGCTCTGCGGTGCTTGAGCATCTCCTGTTTCTCTCCTGCTCTTTCTGGTTAAGACATGGTTGATCCACTTTCATGGGACCAATCCGGGTCCGGACACGTCAATGCCGACGCTTGGAGAGCCGCATAGGTTCACCGGCATGGCGAAGTTCTTCATGTGACTTCCGCCACGTGACATGGTGACTCCGGGTTTCCAGGCGTGTTCCCCAAGCTAACCAGAATGCCCTATGTGGCCTATGATGTTCGAGCCAGGGTCCTGTTTATCCCGTTATGTCCGCTCTAGCTGGGAGGCTGTTCGTCACCCTTGTGGTGCCGCGTCCACATTCGACGACTGGTCCTCGCTCGGCAGCTCGGACGGCTCGGGGGTGGCCGGCGGGTCGGTCTGCGGAGCGCGGTCGGCGTTCCAGGCCAGCGAGCAGGTGGCGGCACCGCCGTTCGAGGTGAACGCGACCCGGCCGCGGCCCGCGGCGCTCGGGTCCAGGACGGTCACCCAGATCGACACCGAGCGTCCCGCCTTGACCGAACCGCTGGCCGGGAACACGTCCAGGCCCTGTGACGCGGTCGCCGTCCAGGAGACCGCGGCGTTGCGGGCGCGCAGCCCGATCTTGGCGGCGCCCGCGATCGAGCCGGGGCACGACGTGCCGAGCCGGGCGACCGGCACCGGCCTGCGGCGGACCACCGTGGGCGCGGCCGGCCCGCGACTGGGCCGCCGGGCGGACGGCCGGGCCGTGGGCGTGGCGGCCGGGGACGTCTCCGGCCCGCCGTCGCTCGGCGTGGGCTCGGGCGTCAGGTCGTCGTCCGGCTCCGGCTCGGGGTCAGGCTCGGGTGTGACCGCCGGCTCGACGGAGGAGAGGGCGGGCGTGGGCGTCACGGTGAGCGCCGTCTGCGCGGTGTCGCCGCCGTTCATCACGACCACCGCCCCGGTCGCGGCCAGCACGCACGCCCCGGCCAGCACCACCGGCCCGAGACGGCGCGGACGGCGGCGGCGCGAGCGCCGCTCGGCCACCACCGGGAAGCCGGCCCTGTCGAAGCTGTCGCCGCGGTCGGTGATCAGCGTCCTGGTCTGGTCGCGTTCGGGATTGACGCAGGTGTCGATCACCCGGCGGCGCAGCGAGATCGGCGGGAACTCGACCGGCACCAGGTCGAGCAGCCGCGACGCCGAGATCTGCCGGTGCTTGCCCTCGGTGCACACCTCGCACCCGGCGATGTGCCCCGACAGCCGCCGCCGCAGCAACGGGGTGAGCGGCCCCTCCCACGAATCCACCATCGCCGACAGATCCGGGCAGTGCGCGCGGCCCGTCTTCGCCAGGACGACCGCCGCGGCGGCGTTCTCCAGCTGGTCGCGGGCCCGGCCGAGCCGCGTGGCGGCCTGACGGGAGGTCAGCCCCAGCACCGAGGCGACCTCGACCGGCGTCAGGCCGTGACGCACCGACAGCTCGACGATCTCGCGCTCGTTCCCGCTCAGCTCGGCCAGCGTCTCGCGGACCAGCTCGGCCAGCTCGGAGTCGGGCTGCCCGGCCGGCGGCGTCCGCGGCACGCCCCCGGCGGGCGTGCCGCGATGCGCCATCCTGGCCCGGACCTGGAACCTGGTCAGCGCGTACAGCCAGGGGCGCAGGCGGCCGGCCTCCTTCAGCCGCTCCACGCAACCCTGCGCGGTCACCAGGGCGTCGTGCACGGCGTCCGCGGCCGCCTCCCGGTCGCCGATCAGCGAGAAGGCGTAGTCGTGGAGCCGTTCGCCGTAGGAGTCGTACAGGTCGGCGGGGGCGTCGGTGTCGGCCCGTCGCAGGGCGTCGACCAGCTCTTGATCGTCGGCGCGGCCGACCGTCGGCCATCCAGGCACGGATTCCCCTCCCCGCGGGTGAACGGGCGCTCAAAGCACCCACGCGGGAGAGGACGCCGCCTCGATCGGCCAGGTTGACCGGCGCGGCCCCGGCCATGCCCAACAGGCATGACCCCGTGATGGTTGTGACGGGAGTGGCTCAGCCGTCGCAGCTGGGGGCGCAGAGCCGGCGTTCCATGCCCTGCAGGAAGAAGTCGCGGACCTGGAGCACGTCCTTGGCGATGTAGGCCTCGCCGCCGGTCGTCTTGGCCAGCGTGTCCATCTGCTTCCTGCCCGCCTCGGCCTCCGGGCCGAAGGCGATGAGCAGGATGCTGATCGGCCGCTTCGGGTTGTAGGTCTTCTTGAGGTACTGCAGGATCTGCGCGTTCGTGACGCCGCCGTCGGGGTCGTCGTTGCCGGCGCCGTCCGTGAGGATCAGCAGCGTGTTGATCTTGTCGTCCTGGTACGTCTTCGTCAGCTCGCCGTAGGCCGCCCTGATGGTGTCGTTCAGGCCGGTGTCACCGGTGGCCTTGGCCTGGATCTGCCCGAACTGGGCGGCCAGCGCCTGCTTGCGGAGCACGCCGTCGGTCGACTCGGCGAGCGGGCCGACGGAGACGAGTTCCTTCCAGTCCTTGCCCTGTCCGTCCATGTGCGTGGAGAACGTCCACAGGCCCAGCTCGGAGTCGGCGGGGAACAGGCCCAGCCCCTCCATGGCGATCTTGTTGATGGCCTGCATCCGGGTCATGTTCGTGCCGGGCACGGGCAGCGCCATCGTGCCGGAGACGTCGAGCAGGGTGAGCAGGCGGGTGCCGAGGTTCAGCCGGGACCAGGTCTGCACCATCGAGGCCACGGCCTTGGCGTCGGGCTTGGGCAGCGCCTCCGGCTTGTCGGGGACGAACCCCTTCTCCTTCGACAGCGCGTCGCCGGCCTTGCCGTCGGCGCTGCGGAAGCCCGCGGCGCGCAGGGTCTTCTTGGCCGCGTCCGTGCCGAGGTCCTGCCTGAAGTCCGTGGCCGCCTTCTGGACCGCCGGGTCCTTGGTGAGGACCGTGATCGGGTAGTCGAGGCTGAGCGTGCCCTCCTTGGGATAGAGGGCGACCACCGGGGCCTCGGGCTTCTTGGCGTTGTGGGCGTAGACGGCCTGCTCGGTGGCGACGCCGACCGGCACCCTTCTGCCCGACTTCACCGTCAGGCTGGCCAGCAGCGCCGCCGGGTCGGAGGCCAGCTGGCCGGAGATCTCCTTCAGCGCGCCCACCAGCGCCTTGTCCTGCTTGGCCTCCTTGGCCGAGGTGGCGGCGGCCAGCAGTGCGGCCAGCCCGGCGGAGTTCTTCTGCGGGTCGAGCGCCAGCACCCGGACCTTCCTGCCCGGTCCGTCGGGGTTGGCGACGTTCGCCGCGGCGATCATGCCCGCCCAGCTCGGCGTGAGGCTGCCGGACAGCTTGGCCGCGGCGGACTTGGCGGTCGCCAGCACGACGGGCGAGACGGCGACCGAGCCGGCCGGCTCCGGCAGCGCCGAGCCCGCGGGGGAGTTGCGGACGTTGCCCACCAGCAGGCTGGAGTCGGCCACCCACACGTCCGCGGCGGACTTGCCGGCGGCCAGCCCGTTCGCGGTCTTGGCCGCCCCTTCCTTGGCCACGGTGACCTCGACGCACTTGCTGTCGATCGAATGCATGGCCTTGGTGTAGCTGGCGGCGATCTTGCTGAGCGCGGGGTGGATGTCGGGGGTGGCCACGACGCGCAGCGGCAGCTTGCCGGCCGAGCAGTCGTGCTCGCGGTTGAAGATCACGAACGCCGCGACGCCGAGGAGCACGGCCAGGGCGACGGCCCCGGCCAGCGGTACGAGCACTCTGCCACGCCCGCTGACGGACCGCCTGCGGGAGGGTGGTTCCTGGGCTCGGTAGCCGCCATCGAGCTCGTCTGTCCGGTGTCGCCCCACGATGTCCTCTTGGTGTCCTCTTAGGCGTTGAGACCTTCCGGAGACCCTAGCGGGAGTTGCTCCGCAATACTTCGGGAACGATACTCGGTGGACTCTGTGTGGCAAAACCGCTCTTTTGGTGCGCCTATTACGGAGAGTGGCGCTCAGTGGCAGCAGGCGTGACCGCGCCAGGCGCGCGTCCCCTCACGCACGGCGACCGCCGCGAGGGCCACCGCCATGGCCGGGTCCACCCACCACCAGCCCAGCGTGTTCAGCCACAGGCCGACCAGGACGCCGGCCGCCATGGCGGCGCAGATCAGGTTCTGGGTGCCCTCCCCGGACGTCGCCGCCGACGCCAGCCGCGCCCCCAGCCGCCGCTTGACCAGCCCCAGCGCCGGCATGCTGACCAGGCTGACCGTCGTGACCACGATGCCGAGCACGGTCGGCGTGGCCCGGTGGCCGGCGTCGAGGTCGTGCGCGACGTGCCCGACGAGGTAGGGCGCGAGCAGCCAGAAGCTCACCGCCACCGCGCGCCTGGCGGTGGTCTCGGCGTGCGGCGAGAGCGTGCGGGCGCCGGTGAAGCGCCACACCACGATCAGGCTCGCCCCCGCCTCGGCGAAGGCCGACAGCCCCCAGCCGATCAGCGCGACGGAGTGTGCCGACAGCCCGGCGGCCAGGCCGAGCGTGCTCTCCACGGCCAGCCAGGCGAGCGTGGCCACGGAGAGCGCACGCGCGGCGCGGGCGGCCCGCAGCCAGTCGGCCGTCGCGGCCGGATGCTCATGAATCCGCTGGTCAGACACCATGAACCCCCGAACTCCCGGCTATCCGGCCGTCGACAGCGTTACGTAACGTACCCATGACTCAGGGTGACCTTAAGGCCTGTGCGGCAAAGGATGTTCAAGATTCACCGGATAATGGCGGTCATCGTCCGGGGGAGGGGTCGTGCCGTTCACGCCGAGTCACATCGCCGCCGTGCTGCCGCTGGTGGCCTCCGAACGGGCGCGGCGGTTCGCCGATCCGTGGGCGCTCGCGCTGGGGGCGATGGTCCCCGACCTGCCGATCTTCCTGCCGTTCCTGCCCGTCTACGGGAACTGGCACTCCTGGCAGGGCGTGCTCACCCTCGACCTGGCCGCCGTGCTGCTGCTCCTGCCGCTGTTCCACCTCGTGCTGCGCGATCCGCTGATCTCGCTGCTGCCACCGTCGCTCACCGGCCGGGCCGCGCTCCTGCGTCCGGTCCGGCTCAGAATCCTGCCGGTGGCGGCCGGTGGGGTGATCGGCGCGGCCACCCACGTGTTCTGGGACTCCTTCACCCACTCCTACGCCTCCGCCCGCTGGGGCGCCTGGCCGGACACCCTCGTCTACGGCACGACCAGGCTCTTCAGCGTGTTGCAGTACACCTCGTCGGCCGTCGGGCTGACCGTGGTCGTGTGGTGGGCGTGGCGCGCCCTGTCCAGGAGCGAGGCGGCCCACGTGCCGGGCCGGCTGCGGCTCGCCCCCGCCGCACGGTGGGTCGTGCTGGCCGCGTGCGCGCTCGGCATCGTCGCCGGCGCCCTGCTGTGGCCGCTGGTGGACGAGCCCAACCCCGCGCTGGGCTTCAGGAGCGTGGTCACCAAGACGGGCGCCGGCACCGTGGTCGGGCTCTCGGCCGTTCTGGTCTGCTACGCGGTCGTCTGGCAGGTCAGGCGGCGCATGGCAGTATCGGAAGGTGCCTGACTACGTGTTCGACGCCGACGACCCCCGAATCGCCGACTACACCCGGCTGCGGGACGTCGAGCTGCGCAAGAGCCTGGAGGCGGAGCGCGGCCTGTTCCTCGCCGAGGGGGAGAAGGTGATCAGGAGGGCCGTCGCCGCCGGCTACCCCATCCGCTCGGTCCTGACCACCCGGCGCTGGTACGAGTCGCTGTCCGACGTCATCGGCGACGCCACCGTCTACGAGGTGAGCGACGAGCTGATGACCGGCATCGCGGGCTTCCAGATCCACCGCGGCGCGCTGGCCTCCATGCAACGCCTGCCGCTGCCCACGGCCGCGACCCTGATCAAGGGCGCCCGCCGGCTGCTGGTCCTGGAGGACCTCGTCGACCACTCCAACGTCGGCGCGATCTTCCGCTGCGCCGCCGCGCTCGGCGTCGACGGCGTCCTGCTCTCGCCGCGCTGCGCCGACCCGCTCTACCGCCGGGCCGTCAAGGTCTCCATGGGCGCGGTCTTCTCGATCCCGTACGCCCGGCTCGACGACTGGTACACCGGCCTCGGCGAGCTGCGCGAGGCCGGGTTCCAGAGCCTGGCGCTGACCCCCGACCAGAGCGCGACCCCCATCGACCGGATCGCGATGGGCGACCGGGTGGCGCTCCTGCTCGGCGCCGAGGGCGACGGCCTGTCCTCCCACTGGCTGCACGAGGCCGACCACGCGGTGTGCATCCCCATGAGCCCGGCCGCGATGGACGCCGGCGTCGACTCGCTCAACGTGGTGGCCGCGGCGGCGATCGCCTGCCACGGGCTGATGCGCCCGGCCGGGCGCTGACCTCCCGGCGAGTGGGTCTGGTGGCGTCTCGACCAGCCGTGTAACCCTGTAATCATGCAGACCTTGTTCGAGCACGCCGGCGGCGAAGAGGGCTTACGCCGCTTCATCGAGATCTTCTACCGCAGCCTGCTGACGGACCCGCTGCTCCAGCCGCTGTTCGGTGAGGGCAAGGCGGGCCACGTGGACAACCTGACCGCCTTCACCGTCGAGACCTTCGGCGGCCCCGACACGTTCTCGGCGGAGATGGGCGGCTTCCCGCTGCTCATCGAGGCGCATCGCGGGCTGGCCATCGAGGAGGCCCAGCGGCTGCGGTTCGTCGAGCTGTACATGCGGGCCGCCGACGAGGCCGGGCTGCCCGGCGACGAGCCGTTCCGGGCCTCGCTCCGCTCGCACGTGGAGTTCGGCACGCAGGTCGCGCTCCAGAACTCCCACGCCGAGACCGACGACCAGCTCCATCCGCTGCGCGAGGTGCCGCGCTGGGACTGGGAGCAGCCGCCGCGATAGCCGGTTCAGGGGCGGTCGGTGTCCTCGGTGAGCCAGTCGGGGTAGGTGTCGATGTCGTGCAGCACCGGCTGGGAGTCGACGGCGCCGCCGTTCGCGACGATGTGCGCCTCCAGCGCGGCGGCCCGCTCCCGCGGGGTGATGAGCGTGAGCTGCCAGGAATCCCCGGCCTCCGCGGCCGGGGCTTCCGCGATGTCGATCGAGGTGGCCAGCTCCGCGAGCAGGATCGTGTGCGCGAGCGCGGCGGCCTGCTCATGGCCCTCGATCGTCGTGCGGACTTCGATGAATTCCGCCATGATCTTCCTTATTGCGGAGGGGTAGATTCACCACCCTATCTGCGTGAATCGACCCTGGGGTCGGCTTCGGGGGGCGAAGTCCACCTGAGTGGTTTCAGTTTGCGATCAGCGGGTACCCAGGGCCGGCCGCCTCAATCGCGAACCGACGGCCGTGATCGTGCTTCCGCCGGCCAGGCCGTCGCCTTTCGGGCCGGCGGAGGGCCGCCACCCGCCCGGGATACGGCAAGATGTGAGCTGCCGATCACCGAGAGCGACCGACGGAGGTCCTGTGAAGCTGGCCTGGATCATCGCGGCCGCGGCCGCGGCGACCCCGTACGCGTCGGCGGCCTCCCCCCTGTGGGCCGCTCCCGACCAGCACGCCCTGACCTGCGCCGTCAGCTCACCCGACGGCCGGCCGCTGACCTTCAGCCCGCGCGTCGGCCTGACCGCGAGGCCGGTGTCGGTCCGCGGCAACCTCCAGCTCACCGGCTGCCTGTCGGGCGACGGCACGGCCCCCTACCTGCGCTCGGGCTGGGTCACCCTGAAGAGCGTCGGCCAGGCTTCGTGCGCGAGCGCCCGGCACGTCCACGGCGCCGTCCGCATCACCTGGTTCGGCCTCGACGGGCGGCCGGTCGGCACCTCGCAGGTGCGCGCGCGGGCCGACCGGCTGGCCACCCAGAGCCCAGCCGACAGCTTCCTGACCGGCACGGTCGCCTCGGGGCCGCTGTCCGGCGAGCACGTCCGCGGCTCGATCACGCCCGCCATGGGCATCCTGGCCTGCGCGACCAGGGGCCTGAGCACGCTGCCCGCGGCGGGCCGGCTCACGTTCGGCTGACCCTCGCGGGTCAGCCGGCGGCCATCTGCTCGCCCGCGTAGTCCAGCAGTTGCGCGGCGGTGGTGAAGCGGCGCTCGTCCCCGTCGTGGAGCAGTGCCCCCACCACGAGCTTGCCGTTGCGCTCACCGGCGAACAGCAGACAGTACTGCGCCGCGTTCGTGTAGCCGGTCTTCACGCCCAGCACGCCGTCCGACCGGTCGAGCAGCTTGTTGGAGTTGCGCCAGGTGTGCGCCCGGTGCAGGGCCGACTTGGCGACCTTGTGCACCTGGCTGCCCACCACCGCGCGGAAGGTCGGGTCGGTCAGCGCCCGCTGCGCCAGCGTGACCTGGTCCACGGCGGTCGAGTAGCCGCCGTTGGCCGGCGTGGGCAGCCCGTCGGGGTTGGTGTAGCGGGTGTCGGCGAGGCCGAGCGAGCGGGCGGCCCGGTTCATCTTGGCCACGAACGCCGTCTTGCCCGGCCCGTACTTCCTGGCCAGGGCGTTGGCGGCGTCGGCGCCCGAGGGGAGCATGAGGCCGTACAGCAGGTCCCTGGCCGTGAGGCGCTCGCCCTTGCGCAGGCCCGCCGTGGTCGCGCCGTTGCTGGTCGCGTGCTTCGTGTCGGCGGCGGTGACCGTGATCGCCTCGTTCAGGCGTCCCTCCCGCAGGACGACGTAGGCCGTCATCACCTTGACCAGGCTGGCGACCGGCACCCGCCGGGTCTCCCGCTTCCTGAAGTGGATCGTTCCGTCCGAGTCCACCACGTACGCCGCCCCGGCCTTCACCGCCGGGACGTCGGCGGCCAGTGCGGCGGACGCCGGGTAAGAGATCCCCACAAGCAACGCGAGTACGGCAGAGCCGATGAAACCCCCAATACGCATGCCAGACATGTTCGCAGGAGATCAAGGCTTGGTTTGCGAAACTCGGCCGTAAGTGGCGCCCAGTTGGGGGTAAATGCTTGATAGATCCGACATCTGCGGGGAGACGAGGCCGTGGCAGGCAGATTCATCATCAGTCAGGACGAGCGAGGTGCGTTCCGTTTCGCGCTCGTCGCGAACAACGGGCAGACGCTGGCCGTGGGCGAGGGCTATCCCAGCAAGGCCGCCTGCGTGAACGGCATCGAGACCGTACGCAGGAACGCTCCAGAGGCCGCCATCGACGACCAGACCCCGGCGGCGATCTAGGACGAGGCCAGCGCCTTACGCCGGCGGCGGACGAAGAACCACGCGACGCCGGCCGCGACCGCCGCGAGCAGCAGCAGCGCGCCGGCGGGCGAGCGGGCGGCCAGCTCCAGCCAGCCCCACACCAGCGCCGTGAGCCCGAACCACCAGATGGGCGCCCAGGTCAGGCAGCCGAGCGCGCTCGCCACCACGTACCAGGGATAGGACACCCGAAGCGCGCCCGCCACCCACGGCAGCGTGTGCCGCAGCATGGGCACCCAGAAGCAGCCGTAGACGGCCAGCGCGCCCCACTTCTCGACGACGCCCTCGATCCTGGCGATGCGCTCGCGGCCGAGCCGTACGCCGACCCGCGACTCGTGGAGCTTCTCGCCGAGCTTGCGGCCGACCCAGTAGTAGACCTGGAACGCGCCGAACAGCGCGAGGATGAGAACGGCCCCCACCAGCCAGTACGGCAGCCCGAACCAGAACGGCCGGGCGGGATCAGGGAGGGCGGCAGCCGCATGCCACATGAGCCCGCTCACCCCCACTCCAACGCCTTAGGTCAGCCTTACCTTAGTCAAGGAGAAGGCATTCCGCCACATCAGCTTGCAAGGGCACGGCACCGGCTGCAAGTAGGCGACAACCACCCCTCAACCCTCACGCCCTATACCTGAACTGAGCAAAAGGGGTGTTGATCATGTCGTCGAGAAGCGCGGTGGTCCTGGCAGGCGGTACCGCCAACACGGTCAAGCTGTTCGTGGCGGCCTTGGCCTTCACCAGCGCCTACGTCGGCGTATCCGCCTACGGCAGCGCCGGCTCGGACACCGGGCCCGCGCGGACCGTCACCCTCTCGGCCCGCGAGCTGCCCATCACCGCCCCGGCCCGGCAGAGCGTCCCCGCCAGGGCGGGCGCGATCGCCCTCAGCGCCCTGCCCGACGCCACCCCCGGCTGCGGCAAGTCGTTCCTGGCCCGCGGCCTGCTGGTCAACCCGCGGCCGGGCACGACGGTCCTGTACCGCTGGCGGCTGTCGCGCTGGAGCCCGGCGGCCAGGACGTGGCGCACCTACCTGGTGGACCACTCCGGATTCGCCGGCGGCAGCCGGAACGTGGAATGGCAGCCGCAGATCACCGGCAACGCCGGGTGGTACCGGGTCGAGCTGATCGCCCGGCCCGGCGGGACCGTCATGAGCGAGCGTTTCCAGGTGAGCTGCTGACCGAGCGCCGCGCCGCCTCGACCCAGCGCGGCACGCCCACCCGCTGGGCCACCTCCAGCGCCTTCTCGTAGTGCGCGCGCGCCGCGTCGGGCTGGCCCAGCCGGATGGCCAGGTCGCCGAGGGTCAGCGCCACCGGCCACAGCGCCACGACGCCCGTGCCCGCGCCGGCCACCCGGTCGGCGAACGGCTTGAGCTTGTCGTAGCAGTCGACCATGCGCTCGCGGTCGTCCAGCAGCATGCCCGCCAGGGCGCGCCAGGTCATCACCAGCTCGTAGAGGAAGTCGGGCCGGACCGGCGGGCGCGTCGCGGCGACCGCCCTGGCGTCGTCGAGATGCCCGGCCGAGGCCAGCGCGAGCGCGTAGGCGTCGAGCGTCCACTTGGCGCCACGCTGGTGGGCCGCCGCCAGCAGGTCGACGGTCTGGGCCGCCCGGCCGTCGACCAGGTGCAGGCAGAACGCGGTGATCAGCGGCAGGTCCTGGCGGCCTTCGAGCATGCCGGCCCGCGCGGTCATCCGGGCGGCCTCGCGGTAGGTGCGTTCGGCGCCCGCGTAGTCGCCGGAGATCATCAGGCGCTGGCCGGCGTACCAGACGACGACGGCCGCGGGGGCCGACAGGTCGTACTGCTTGGCCAGCCGGTCGGCGGCGGCGGCGTGCTGGTCGGCGGCCGCGAACTCGCCCCTGGCCGCCGCGCACTCCAGCAGCACCAGGTGGGCCAGGGCCTGCGTGGCCATCTGGCCCGAGCGCTGGGCGACCTCCAGCAGCTCCCTGCCGATGCCCTCGCGGGTGTCGACGGCCGGGATGTCGTAGGACTGGCGCAGCCGGCCGCTCAACGCCGCCGCGATCAGCGTCGGGTCGCCGCTCTGCCTGGCCAGCTCCAGCGCCTCCAGCGAGGCCTGCCGCCCGCGCTCGGGCGAGGAGGAGCCCTCCAGCTCCAGCGCCAGCGTGGTGAGCAGGCTCGCCCGCAGGCGCTGCTCGCCCGCGGGCAGCTCGATGAGCGCCTGCTCGGTGACGTCGACGATCTCCCACGCGGTGCGGGTGAAGTCGCGCGCCATGCCCTTGTGCGGCACGGCCAGCGACGCCGCCACCTTCGCGGTGATCTCCAGGTCGCCGAGCGGCAGCGCGGCGTCCATGGCCTGGCGGCGCAGCAGCCTGGCGGCCGTCATGTCGCCGCACAGCGCCAGCGCCTTGATCTGGCGCAGCATCAGCCGCAGCCGCTCCTTGGCACGCTCCTGGCCGGGCTCGTGCCCCTTGTCCTCGGTACGGGGGCCGCCCCGGTCGAAGGCCGCGATGGCCTGCTCCCACAACGTGGCCGCCTCGCGGTGGGCGAAGCGCCGCTCGGCCTGCTCGGCCGCCAGGCCCGCGTAGTGGACGGCCTTCTCGGCCGCGTCGGCCAGGAAGTAGTGGTGGGCCAGCGCCGCCACGTCGGAGGACGTGCGCTGCTCGATCACCGCGGCGACGGCGGCGTGCAGCCGGGTGCGGCGCAGCCGGGAGGCGTCGGAGTAGATCGTGTCGCGCACCAGGTCGTGGTCGAAGCGCAGCAGCCCCGGCCCCGGCTCGGTCACCAGGCCGGCCAGCAGCGCGGCCTCGACCGCCTCGATCACCGCGTCTTCGTCACCGGCGACCGTGACCAGCACGTCGAGGTCGACGTCGCGGCCGATGACCGCGGCCTGGAGCAGGATCTGCTGGGCGCCCGCGGGCAGCCGCGAGATGCGCCGCCGCAGCACGTCGCGCACGCCCGAGGGCACGCGCGAGAGCACCTGCGTGGCGCTGGCCCGGTCGGCCGCGCCCTCGGCGTCGAGCAGGCGCACGGTCTCGCGCACGAAGAACGGGTTGCCGCCGGTGCGCTCGACGATGGACTCGACCGCGTCCTCGTCGATCTCGCGGACGCAGGTGGCCTTGACCAGCTCGGCCACGGCCTTGGGGTCGAGACCGGACAGGCCCACGCGGACCGGTTCGAGGCGGGCCAGGGCGGCCAGCACGTCGGACTGGCGGTCGTCGAGCTCGCTCTCCCGGCACGTCACGACCAGCAGGACGCGGCTGGTGGCCAGCAGGCTCGGCAGCGCGCGCAGCAGGGCCAGCGTCTGGTCGTCGGCCCAGTGGAGGTCTTCCAGCGTCAGCAGCACCGGCGCCCGGCGGGCCACGCCGGCGAGGTAGCCGCCGACCGCGCGGTGCAGGCGGAAGCCGCCGGAGACCTCGTCCTCGTCGGGGTCGGGGGCGGTGTCGTCGAGCAGGGGGGCGAGGAGCTGGGCGTATTCGCCGGCGCCGGTCGCGCCGATCAGCGAGCGCAGGATCTCCACCCAGGCCCAGCCCGGCGGGGTCGCGCTGGAGTCGGGGCAGGCGCCGGAGGCGGTGATCCAGCCATCGGCGCCGAGCCTGCCGTCGAGCTGGCGCAGCAGCGTGGTCTTGCCCGCGCCGGCGACGCCGGTCACGATCGAGACCTGGAAGCGGCCGGTGCGCGAGGCGGCGGTGGTCAGCCTGGCCAGCTCGGCGTCGCGGCCGACGAACGGCTCGGGCTCCAGCGGCGGCGGCTCGACGTGGGCGGCGGCGGGCCGCGGCGGCCAGGTGTCGGTGACCGGGGCGGACCTGGCGGGCCGCGGCGGCGCGGCCAGCTCCAGCTCGGGGGACTGGGCCAGGATGTCGGACTCCAGCTTGCGCAGCGCGGGGCCCGGGTCGATGCCCAGCTCGTCGGCCAGCATGTTCCTGGCCCTGCGCAGCGCGGCCAGCGCGTCGCCCTGCCGGCCGCAGCGGTAGAGACCGAGCGCCAGCAGCCGCCAGCCCTCCTCGCGCAGCGGGTGTTCGGTGGTCAGCGCCTCCAGGTCGGGCACGGTCTCGGCGTGCAGGCCCAGCCGCAGGCCGGTGTCGGCGTGCCGCTCGCGGGCCACCAGGCGCAGCTCGGCCAGCCGGTTGACCTCGGCCTCGGCCCAGGGCTGGTCGGCGAAGTCGGAGTAGGGGGTGCCGCGCCACAGGCCGAGCGCCTTCTCCAGGCGGCCGCGGGCGGACTGCGGGTCGCCCTCTTCGAGGTGTTCGCCCGCCGCCCTGACCAGTTGCTCGAAACGCAGCGCGTCGACCTGCTCGGCGGCCACGCGCAGGGCGTAGCCGGAGGCGACGGTGACCAGCAGACGGTTGGGGCCGCCGCGCGGACGGCCCGGTTCGAGCACTCTGCGCAGGCGGGAGATGTAGACCTGGAGGCCCGACTGGGCGCCCTTGGCGGCGTCGTCGTCCCACAGATCGTAAAGAAGCGTGTCAACCGGCACGACCTGACCTCTGGCCACGAGAAGTCGGGCGAGGACGGCCCGCTGCCGCAACCCGCCGAGGTCGAGTTCGTCGTCGTGTTCGTACGCCTCGACTGGCCCCAGAACCCGGAACGCCACCATGTCAGCCGCCACGCTATGCGGGCTTCCGAACGGCGCACAAGGTGTTTGATGGCTTTGGGATTGTCACTGAGGGGCCTTCGAGATCGCGGACGGGGGCTCCGCGGCGGCGTTCCGGCCGTTGCGCCTGCGCAGGAGCGCCCACGCGCCCAGTGCGAGGCCGCCGAACGGGATCTCGATAGTGTAAGTCCAGAAGCCGAAAAGGAGTGCTGTCGCGACGGCCGGAGTGCCCGGCACCCCGAACGTGATCAGCAACGCGGCGACCCCGCTCTCCATGATCCCGGCCCCGCTGGGCGTGATCACGGCGCTGGTGAGCACGCGGGACAGCGCGAAGACCGCGATCGACTGGGCCAGGCCCGGCCAGGCGCCGGTGGCCCACATGCAGGCCGCCATGATCGCCCACTGGAAGCCCAGGAAGAACACCATGCCGAGCGACAGGCCGAGCGCGCGCGTACGGACGATCTCCGCGGTGTCGGCGCGCAGCCGGTGGAAGGCCTCGGAGGCGTGCACCTTCAGGCGCAGCAGCCGGGTGAGCCCGTCGAGCGCCCGGCCGAGCACGGCGGCGGCGCGGTCCCAGTAGAGGGCGACGGCCACGATCACGCAGAGCGCCAGGATGGAGATCGCGCCCGTCCAGCCCGCCTTGACGAACGCCGGGTCGAGCACCTCGCCCGCCATGAGCAGCGCGATGATGCCCACGGCCGGCAGGATGAACCTGAACAAGGTGTTCCAGATGCCGCTGACCAGCGTCATCACCACGATGGGCCGGTTGGCGAAGCCCCAGCCCCTGGTCATGGCGAACGACAGCGCCACCCCGACCGCGCCGCCGAACGGCAGCAGGTTGCTGACCGCGCTGCCCGCCGCGTTGAGTGTGAGGCCCTGGAGGTTGGTCAGCCCCGGCAGCGAGTTGGTCAGCACGAACGTGTACGCCAGCAGGCTCAGCAGCCACAGGGCCGTCATCAGGACGATCTGGCCGGCGCCGAGCGCCCCGAAGACCTCGCCGATCGCGTGCCAGGAGACCGGCTTGCCGGTGAGCGTGCGCACGATCTGCGGCAGGTAGACCACGAGCAGTACGGCCAGCCCGAGCGACAGGACGGACAGGGCGATCTGGAGCGGCTTGTTCTTCATCGCCCACCAGTCTGACGGGTCGCCGGAGCCGGCACGTCACCCTCAGGTGCTACTTCGGCCATCGGTCGAAAGGGTGAGTGAGACGAGCGCCGGGGGGCAGGTCGCGGCGGACGAACCACTCGGTGCCGAAGACCAGGCGGTAGAGCGGGCCGGGGACCTTCAGCATGACGGCGAGGGTGCGGTCGCTGTCGCCGCCGCTGGCCTGGGAGGCGTGCGCGGCCATCGAGGCGCGCTTCTGCCGGGCGTACCGGCGGACGTTGACCCGGTGGGTGATCGTGTCGCTCGCCGAGTACGCGCTCTCGAACGTGCGCACGTCGAACTCCGGCGGGAACTTGTACACCCGGCCCGCCATGCGCAGCAGCCGTACCAGCGGGTCGCGGTTGACCGTCGCCTCCAGGACGATCTCCGTGCCCGCGATCTGCGCCGCCCGCTTGCCCACCCGGTGGACCTGCACGTGGTCGGGGTGCCCGTAGCCGCCGGCCGGGTCGTAGATCGACAGCAGGTCGGCCTTCTCCTCCTCCAGGATCGCCGCCAGCGCCCTGGCCGCGGCCTCGGTGTCGGCGTCGATGAAGGCGTTGTCGGGCCGCTCGTCGGCGACGCCGCCCTTGGGGCTGAGCCCGGAGTCGCCGTAGCCCAGGCACTCGACGCGGGCGCAGCCGAGCAGCGCGGCCGACTCGTAGAGCTCCTTGAGCCTGGTCTCGCGCAGCTCCTCGCCGGGGCCGATCTCGGCCAGGCCGCGTTCGCCGGCCGTCGCGACCACGAGCACCACGCGGTGGCCCTCGGCCGCGAGCATCGCCATGGTGCCCGCCGTGAGCAAAGCCTCGTCGTCGGGATGGGCGTGGAAGAAGACCGCGGTACGTGGAGGCACACGCCCAGATTAGTCTGGGAGGGGTGCGGATCTTTCACGTGAGTGACTGTTACCTGCCGAGACTCGGGGGGATCGAGGTCCAGGTGGCCGACCTCGTGCGCGCTCAGCGCGAGGCCGGGCACGACGTGCTCGTGGCCACGGCGACCAGGGGCGAGGCGTTGCCGGGGGTGCGCAGGGTCGTCGCCAGGATGCCGTTCGACCTGCCGGTCCATCCGTTCGGAGTGGGGCATCTCACTCGGGGCATCTTCGTCGTCCGGCCCGACGTGGTGCACGTGCACACCGGAGCGGTCTCGCCGTTCGCCTGGATGGGGGTGCGGGCGGCGCGGCGGGCGGGGGTGCCGTGCGTGGTGACCGTGCACAGCATGTGGGACCCGGTCACGCGGGGGCTCTACCGGCTGCTGCGGCTGGCGTTCGGCTGGCAGCGCTGGGGGCTGGTGGCCACCACGGTGAGCACGGCGGCGGCGGCGCCGATCAGGGCGGTGGCGGGGCCCGGCGTGCCGGTGCGGGTGGTCTCCAACGGCCTCGACCTGATGGGCTGGGCGCCGTCCCCTGGCGTGCCCGCCGCGCGGGCGGAGGTGCACGTGGTCGCCGTCGGCCGGCTCGCGCCGCGCAAGCAGCCCGTACGGCTGCTCAGGCTGCTGCTGGCCGCGCGGGAGCGGGTGCCCGCCGAGATCCCGATGCGCGCCACGATCGTGGGCGACGGGCCCGCCCGCGCCCGCATGGAACGGTTCCTGGTCAAGCACGGCATGACCGGCTGGGTGTCGCTGCCGGGCCGCTACACGCGGGAGCAGATCGCCAAGGTGCTCGACTCGGCCGACGTCTTCGTGGCCCCGGCGGCCAGGGAGTCGTTCGGCATCGCGGCGCTGGAGGCGCGGGCGGCCGGCGTGCCGGTGGTGGCCAGGGCCCAGAGCGGTGTCGCCGACTTCGTCAAGGACGGCACCGAGGGGCTGCTCGGCCGCACGCTGGGCGACCTGGCCGGGGCGGTGGCGCGGCTGTGCTCCGACGCGGGGCTGCGCCGGGAGATCGCCGCCCACAACCGCTCGACGCCGCCCGTCGCGGGCTCGTGGGCCGGGGTGCTGGAGGGGTTCGACCGGGCCTACGAGCAGGCGATCGCGCGTTAGACCAGG
The DNA here is from genome assembly GCF_040642995.1 of Nonomuraea sp. NPDC047529. Classification (NCBI taxonomy): domain Bacteria; kingdom Bacillati; phylum Actinomycetota; class Actinomycetes; order Streptosporangiales; family Streptosporangiaceae; genus Nonomuraea; species Nonomuraea sp. NPDC047529. The sequence continues at coordinate 196,574 of NZ_JBEYTJ010000010.1, forward strand.
CGGCCCCTGCGCAGCGTGTACTCGCGCGAGGCGAAGTCGCCGCCCTGCGGGACGCCCTCGGTGAAGAAGGCGTCCGGCGTGCCGGTCACGCGGGCGGCGTACGACTCGGCGTCGTCCTCGGGCTCGTAGCCGAGTTCGGGGGAGAGCAGCCAGAAGCGGCGGGTGTTGGCCGAGACGGCGTAGGCGGCCAGGAAGCGCAGGCCGGGCGTGGTGACGGCGGCGTGGACGAACCCGGCGCAGTCGCGGGGGCTCAGCCAGGTCGCCAGGTGGCGGACGTCCTGAGGCTCGGCCTCCAGGCTGCCGATGCGCAGGCAGACCACCTCAAGGCCGAACTTGTCGGCGTACAGGCGGCCGAGGGCCTCCACGGCGGCCTTGCTGACGCCGTACAGGCCGTCGGGGCGCGGCGGCAGGTCGGGGGAGATCGTCGCGGTGGCCGGGTACATGCCGGTCAGGCGGTTGCTACTGGCCAGCACCACGCGTGGCACGCCGGCCAGCCGGGCCGCCTCCAGCACGCGGTGGGTGGTCAGCACGTTGCCGTCGAGCAGGTCGGGCAGGGGCGCCTCGTCCGGCACGCCGGCCAGGTGCACGATCGCGTCGGCGCCCTTGACCAGCGCCACGGTCGCGGCCAGGTCCGACAGGTCGGTGCGGACGGCCTCCTCGCCCGGCCCGGCCTCCACGGGCTCCCTGTCGACCAGGATCAGCCTGGTGGCGGACTGGCGGAGCCGCTCGCGTACGGCGCCGCCCACCATGCCGGCGGCGCCGGTGAGCACGATCATTCCCATGCCGACATTCTGCGGCATCGGCCGGTACGGTCAGTTCCGCCGGAGGACGACGTACCCGTCGCGTTCGTACACCTTCGTGTAGCCCTCGGTCTGGAGCTGCTCGACCCGGTTGCGCTGGTCGTCGGCCGAGCCGAACGGGAACTCCCAGCGGGCGGTGTCGGCCACGATCCACGGGGCGCCGCGCGGGGCCGCGCTCCACAGCAGGACGGTGGTGCGCGAGCTCAGCGCGGGACCGACGGAGTTGACCGCCTCGACCGTCACCCCCGAGGGCACCCTGCTCACCGCCTCGGCCGCGGCGGCGGCCTTGTCCTCCTTGTAGAAGGCGGGATGGTAGAGCTGGTCGAGCGCGAACCTGGGCACCAGGGTGAGGGCGACGGCGCAGGCCGCGGCGGCCCAGGCCAGTTTGAGCCCCTGCCGATCGGCGCGGCCGGTCCAGCGCAGCAGCCTGGCCAGGCCGTCCACGCCGGCGCAGAAGAGGATCAGCACGGTGAACGCGCTGTACTGGAAGTCGGCCTGCCACCACTGCGGACGGTCGGACAGCAGGCGTTCGAGCACGTGCGGCAGCGCCGCCAGCGACAGCGGCGACAGCAGGCACAGCAACAGCGTCGGCCAGACCAGCAGGAACAGCGTGTCGACCTTGGCCTCGTCGCTGAAGGGCAGCAGCAGGGCGGCGAGCGGGTCGCGCAACATCGCGAGCAGCGCGCCGGGCGCGTCGGGGCCGAGGTGGCCGTAGGCCCAGAAGTCCTTGCTGTCGCCGCCGAACGAGGTGATCAGCAGGCCGCGGACGAGCACGACGGCCCCCGCGCCGAGCAGCGCGGCCACGACGCCGCGCAGGCGGTCGCCGACGGCGAACAGGTACAGCCCCGCCCCGATCACCAGGAGCCCCATGTCCTCCTTGACGAGCAGGAGCCCGAGCATCGCCAGGAACGCCGGCAGCACGCGCCCGGCGTGGTAACGCTCGATCATGATCGCGGTGAGCAGCGGGACGAACATCACCTCGTGCGCGTCGAAGGCGACGGCCTGCGCGATCGGCCACGACAGCGCGTACGCCACGGCGACCAGATAGGCGGGCCCGACCCCGAGCACGCGCCGGGTGAACAGCCACAGGAACGGGATCGCCCCCGCGAACAGCAGCGCCTGGGCCACGATGAGCGTCTCGGGCCCGTCGTGCACCCAGTAGAACGGCGCGAGCAGCGCGTAGATGGGCGAGAAGTGGTCGGCGAGCTGGAGGTAGTCCGTGCCGCGCTCGTGGAAGACGCCGAGCACCGGCACGTACGGCGGCCGGAACCGGGCGTAGTTGCGCACGGCCTGATCCACGATCACCAGGTCGAACGTGGTCGCGCGGAAGGTGGCCAGCTTGACCAGCCCGAGAACGGCGTACGCCACCGCGGCGAGCAGCGCGAGGGCGCCGACCCGCACACGGTGGCGGAAGAGCACTCTGGCGGGGAGTGCGGTGTCTGCCTGCGGCCGTGCGATCACCGTTTCGTCCGTCACGGCAGCAAGCGTAAAGGGGCCATCCGGTCCTGTCCGTTCCCCATTCCGACGGACCGGATGACGCGGTCACCGCGCCGGCCTGCCCCCCGCAGGCGGTGCGGCGACCGCGGGCCGATCAGGAGCAGGCGGCGGTGATCTTGGTGGTGAAGCCGCTCATCTTGCCGCTGAACTCGGTCGCCTTGCTGAGGTCGCCGCTCTCCAGGCTCTCGAAGCCGGAGGCGAAGTCGTTCAGGGCGGCCGCGACGTCGCCGTCGTACTTGCCGGCGAGCTCCTTGGTCTTGGCGGCGGCGGCCTTGGAGGCGTCGCCGATCGCCGCGGTGTCCGTGGCGTTCTTCGTGATGGCGCCGCTCCACTCAGTGGTGATCTTCGAAAGCTCGTTGACGGCGCTGTTGCAGTCAACGGCCTGGCCGACGGCACCGCAGGCGGTGGACAGAACGGCAAGGGAGATCGTCGCGACCGCGAGGGCGAGTCGGCGAGGGGGAGTCATTTTTGGTGCCCTTCGTTGGTTTTCCGTACGAGGAGGACATTAGCGATCTCTGCTTGATCGCCGCTTGCACGCCGCTAACATTCCGGCCGTCAGATGCGCGTAAAGCCGCGCAGCAGCACCTCGACGACCTCCGCGGGGCCGGGCATGGGCAGGTCGAGCATGCCTCGGTAGGTCACCAGGCCCGCGAACAGGTCCGTCAGCAGCCACAGGTCGGCGTCCGGGGGCAGCTCGCCGCGGTCGATCGCGCGCTCGTAGACGATCCACGAACGTTCCATGCGGGTGCGCATGCCGGTGCGGATGATGTCGGCCACGGCGGGGTCGCGGCCGGTCTCGCCGTACATCTGCCTGGTCAGGCGGGCGACGCCGGGCTGCCGCCACAGGGCGAGGGTGTCGGCGACCACCACGCGCAGGTCGCCTTCGAGCGAGCCGGTGTCGGGGACGGCGACGTGCGTGTCCATGAGGCCGCCGAGCGATTCGAGCAGCATGTCGCGTTTGGTGGCGTAGCGACGGAACACGCTCGCCCGGCCCACGCCTGCCGCGTGGGCGACGTCGTCCATGGTGAAGTCCAGACCGTGGGAGAGCAGCAGCTCGGTGGCGGCCTGCCTGATGCGGTGATGGACCGTGGGGTCGGGCTTGCGGCCACGCGCGGACATTGTGATACTCCAAGTATCTGATACTGACAGTCTCTCAAAGTGGGGCTTCTATGAGAGTAATCGTGGCGGGAGCCGGGGTCGCGGGGCTCGCGGCGGCGCGCGGCCTGCTGAACGCCGGTCATGACGTCGAGGTGTACGAGAAGGCGCCCGAGCAGCGCACGGCGGGCGGCTCGGTCACCCTGTGGCCCGGCAGCACGGCCATCCTCGACGAGCTCGGCGTCGGGCACGCGGACGTCGGATGGCGGCTGGAGACGATGGAGTCATGGGCCGACGACGGCCGCCGGCTGTTCACCATCGACCTCACCGCCGCCGAGCGGCGCTACGGGCGTCCGTGCGTCCACGTGGCCCGGCGCGAGCTGGTCGAGGCGTTGTGCGAGGGTGTGCCCGTCGTCTACGGCGCGGGCGTCGAGCACGCCGAGCCCGAGCGGGCCGAGGCGCGGCTGTCCGACGGCCGCGTCGTACGCGGCGACCTGCTGGTGGGGGCCGACGGGCGCAGGTCGGCGGTGCGCCGCGCCCTGTGGGGGGACGATCCGGCCACGCTGAGCGGCTGGGTCACCTGGCAGGGGTTCACCACCGCGCCGACGTCGCTGACCGGGGCTCGCCGGGCCGTGATGATCGCCGGACGGCGGGAGCTGTGCGGGCTGATCCCGGCGGGCGAGGGCAGGCTGCTGTGGTGGTTCGACGTCCAGGCGTCGCCCGGCGGGGCGTTCTGGGGGGACGACCCCGACATCGTGCCGCGCCTGCGCGAGCGGTTCGGCGGCTGGGCCGACCCGGTGCCCACGGTGCTGGAGACGATGAAGGAGATCGACTTCTTCCCGCACCACCGGCACACGATCCCCCGGGTGTGGGGCAGGGGCCCGACCACGCTGGCCGGGGACGCGGCCCACACCATGCCGCCCACCATGGCCCAGGGCGCCAACCAGGCGCTGGAGGACGCCTGGCTGCTGACCCGCTCGGCCGGTGGCGACCTGCGCGCGTACGAGCGGGCCAGGGCGCGGATCGCGCGGCGGCCCGCCATGATCGCCGGGACCGAGGTGACGAACCGGCAGCGCTCGTTCGCCGGACTGCTCCCCGACCGGATGGCGACCTGGGTGCACACGGAGTCGCTGCGCAGGTTCAGCTCCTACCTCTTGACAGCCTTGTGAAAGCCGCCGGACGATGTCGCATATAGAGCAACTCGGTGCGTAATACGCAACAAGGGGTGTCGGTTGACCACCACGTCGAGCTTGATCTCCACGCTTCCCGGCCGCTCCTACACCGATCCCGACCTGTTCGCCGAGGAGCAGGCCAAGATCTTCGAGTCCATGTGGTTCTGCGCCGTCCGGGCCGGCGACCTGCCCGGCCCCGGCGCGTTCCGGACCGTCCAGGTGGGCGGCGAGAGCGTGATCGTGGTCCGCGGGCGCGACGGGCTGCTGCGCGCCTTCCTCAACGTCTGCCGCCACCGCGGGGCGCGGCTGTGCATGGAGGAGCAGGGCGAGGTCAGACGGACGATCAGGTGCGCCTACCACGCCTGGTCCTACGACCTGGACGGCCGCCTCGCCGCCGCCCCCAACCTGGCGAGGATGCCCGACGTCGACCGCGTCGAGTACGGCCTGGTCCCGGTGGCCCTGCGCGAATGGCTCGGCTACGCCTGGGTGTGCCTGGCCGACGAGCCGCCCTCCTTCGAGGACACCGTCACGTACGCGGCCACCGAGCGCCTCGGCGACCCTGCCGCGATCGAGAACTACCACGTCGACCGGCTCGCCCTGGGCCGCCGCGTCGTCTACGACGTCAAGGCCAACTGGAAGCTCGTCGTCGAGAACTTCATGGAGTGCTACCACTGCGCCACGATCCACCCCGAGCTGGTGGCCGTGCTGCCCGAGTTCGCCGGCGGGTACGCCGCCCAGTACTACGTGGGCCACGGCGCCGAGTTCGCGCCGCGTGTCGAGGGCTTCACCGTGGACGGCGGCGCGGGCTTCGGCCGCCTCCCCGACGTGGCGCCGGAGCAGGACCGCCGCTACTACGCGATCACCGTCAAGCCGCAGGTGTTCGTCAACCTGGTGCCCGACCACGTGATCCTGCACCGGATGTTCCCCATGGCCGCCGACCGCACGGTCGTCGAGTGCGACTGGCTCTACCACCCGGACGTGGTGGCCTCCGGGGCCGACCTGTCGCCGTCGGTCGAGCTGTTCCACCGGGTCAACGAGCAGGACTTCGACGCCTGCGAGCGGACCCAGCTCGGCATGGGGTCACGCGCCTACCGGGCGGGCGGCGTGCTGGTGCCGAGCGAGCACCACATCTCGGCCTTCCATCAGTGGGTGAACCAGCGTTTGCGCGGATAGCGCACCCGCAGGCCGCCGTACTTGGCCCGGCCGCCGACCACCAGGTAGAGCACGCCGGGCCGCCGCCTGCCGGGCACGTCGGTGACGACGGTCTGCCCCCAGTCGGTGCGGAAGGCGTCCACGTTCACGACGGCGCCCTCGGGAACGACGATCTTGGCGGAGCCGTACGTGAGGTCGAGTTCGAGGTCGACGACCGGGTGGGGGATGACGGCCTGGGACAGGTCGAGATCGACGCTGCCGTACCTGGAGGCGATCCGCAGCCGCCGAGGGACGGCCCAGTCGCCCGAGCGGCGCACGTGGCCGCTCTTGGACTCCAGCTCGACCACGTCGTCGGCCGGTGCCGTCCCGGCGGGCAGATCGGTGATCAGGCCGAGCAGGTCGCCATAGGTCTTGGAGGTGAACGCGAGTTCAAGCCGGTCTTCGAGCTCGGGACGCGTCAGGCGGCCTTCGGCGAACGCCTGCTGGAGCTGCCCTGCCGTGCGCTCCCGGTCCTCGTCGGAGACCCGCATCTGCATTTCCGACATGTCCCGAGCATAGGTTCGCGGCGATCAGAACGGGAGGCGTCGCCCTGAAGGGGTCCGCAGATCGAGGTGGGAGTACCGGCGCCCCCTCAGGGGCCTGCGTACGAGCTGAAGTCTCTTCACACCCGACAAATACCCATTTGATTGTCTTGGAGTCCTCATGCGCAGGTACCGTGATGCCTGATGTCGGCGGACCTCTTCGTGCATCCGGCCCTCTTCTACCGAGGTGACCCGGAATATGTGGCTGCCACCACGGATTTCGTGCGCGAGGGGCTGGCCGCAGGCGAGCCCGTCGCGGTGGCCGTGCCCGCCGCGAATCTGGCCAAGATCGAGGCCGGGCTCGGCGCCGACGCCTCCCGGGTGACCCTGATCGACATGGGCGTGGCGGGCCGCAACCCGGGGCGCATCATCCCCGCCGTGCTGCGGGCCGTCGCCGACCGGCATCCCGGCCAGCACGTGCGGATCATCGGCGAGCCCGTCTGGCCCGGCCGCTCGGGCACCGAATACCCGGCCTGCGCCCAGCACGAGGCGCTGATCAACCTGTCGTTCGCGGGCCGGCACGTCACGATCCTGTGCCCGTACGACCTGGAGGGGCTGACGCCCGAGGTGCTGCGCGAGGCCGAGCGCACCCATCCCGTGCTGCGCGACGCCACAGGTGAGCGGGCCAGCCCCCGCTACGCGCCCGATCTGGTCGTCGCCCGGCACAACCGGCCCTTCGACGAGCCGGCGGAGTGCGTCTCGCTGCGTTTCGACCGCACCGACCTGGCCGCGGCCCGCAACCTCGCGGGCGAGCAGGCCAGTGCGGCGGGCTTCGGGGACGACCGGCTCGACGACATCCGCCTCGTGGTGGCCGAACTCGGCGCGAACAGCCTCGACCACGGCGGCGGCTCCGGCCTGGTCAGGATCTGGACCGAGGACGCGCGGCTGGTCTGCGAGGTCGCCGACCGCGGTCACATCGCCGATCCGCTGGCCGGACGCGTCCCCGTCGAGGCGCAGCGCTCCGGCTCGCGCGGCCTGCTCATCGTCAACCTGCTCAGCGACCTCGTACGCGTCCACACCCGCCCCGGCGCGACCGCGGTCCGCGCCTACTTCGACCTGCCGGACGTCCTGGTGTAGACATCGGAGGATGATCCGGCTCCGGCCCATGCGGGCACGCGACGCGGGCGAGTCCCATCGCACCGCCACCAACCTCGAACTCTTCTTCGACCTGTGCTTCGTCGTCGCGGTCTCCTTCGCCGGCTCCCAGCTCCACCACGCGCTCAGCGAAGGGCACCTGGCCCAGGGCGTCCTCGGCTACCTGACCACGTTCTTCGCCATCTGGTGGGCGTGGATGAACCACACCTGGTTCGCCTCCGCCTACGACAACGACGACTGGCTGTTCCGGCTGACCACACTCGTGCAGATGTCGGGCGTGCTGGTGCTGGCCGCCGGGGTGCCCAGGGCGTTCCAGGACCACGACTTCCGCGTCGTCTACGCCGGATACCTGATCATGCGCCTGGCCATGGCCGCCCACTGGCTGCGCGCGGCCTGCGGCGACCCGGCGGGACGGCCTACGGCCGTGCGGTACGCCGTCGGCATCTGCCTCGCGCAGGCCGGCTGGATCCCGCTGCTGGTCGTGCCGGGGGAGTGGTACCTGGCGGCGTTCGCGTTCGGCGTCGTCCTGGAGCTCTCGGTGCCCGTATGGGCCGAGCGCGGCAGCCCGACCGCCTGGCACCCGCACCACATCGCCGAGCGGTACGGCTCGTTCACGATCATCATGATGGGCGAGAACGTGCTGGCCGCCACGGTGGCCTTCCAGGGCGAGGCGCGCGGCGGCGGCCTGCGGCCCGAGCTGATCGTGCTGGCCCTGGGCGCGCTGGTGATCGCGTTCGCCATGTGGTGGCTCTACTTCGACCCGCCGACCGCCGACATCCTCGACTCCACCAGGCGCGCCATCCTGTGGGGGTACGGCCACTACGCCGTCTTCGCGGCCGTCGGGGCCTTCAGCGCCGGGGTCGAGGTGGCCATCGACTTCGAGTCGGGCACGGCCCACCTGTCCGGCACGGGCGCGGCGCTGGCCGTCTCGGTGCCCGTCGCGGTGTTCCTGTTCATGGTCTGGCTGCTGCACGTGCGGCCCCACCGCTACGGTGCGGCCGACAGCGCGGCCTTCCTGGGGGCGGCCGTGCTGGTGCTGTTGTCGGCGCTGACGCCGACGCCGGTCCCGCTGCTCGCCGTCGTGCTGGTCGCGCTGGTGATCGTGACCGGTGTGACCAGGCGCGAGGCCCGGCGCCCGGCCTCCGGCGCGCTCGGCTAGCGGGCGGGCGGACGCCCGTTCACACCCGGCCCTTGTAGACGTCGATCTTCAGGTCGAGGACCTTGATGTCCTTGCTCAGCTCGGCGATCCTGGCCTGGACGCGCTCGCGGTGCAGCTCCAGCATGGCCAGGCGCTCGGGGGAGGTGTGCTCGCCCATGCGGCGCAGCTCCGCGTAACGGCACATGTCGGCGATGGGCATGCCGGTGGTCCTGAGCTTGGTGAGGAAGTCCAGCCAGCGGAGATCCTCCTCCGCGTAGTCCCGGTGCCCGCTGAGGTTGCGGCCGACCGAGTGGATGAGCCCGATGCGCTCGTAGTAGCGCAAGGTGTGGGCGCTGAGGCCCGAACGCTGGGCGGCCTCTTGGATCGTCATGCGTACAGGTTCACCCTTTGAGTGCACTCGAAGTCAAATCGAGGGTGCCGCCGGCTGTAGCCACCCTGAGGGGGCAGGCCCTACTCAGGGTCATCTTCCCGCAGGTCGGAGGCCCGACCCTGAGGCCCCGCGACCAAGGTCTTAAGGGACGAGTCAGGGCCCGCTGGGGCTCATCTCCGATGTTGGCAAAGAGCGCATTCCGCGAGCTTTAAGGCATGAAGGGATTGCTTGCCAGTGGATTCACGGCGATCGGCATCGGGACCGGCGCCATGCTCACCTTGCACGCCGAAGCGGGCCTCGACCCGTTGCACAGCGTGATCAGCGAGTACGCCTTCCAGGCGTCCGGATGGTTGCTGCCGGCCTCGCTGACGCTGTTCGCCGTCGGGTCCGGGCTGATCGCCGAGGCGCTGCGCCGCTCCGGAGCGAACCGCTGGGTCGTCGCGCTGCTGCTGGCGTGGGGGGCGAGCATGTTCCTGATCGGGGCGTTCCCGACCGACCGTCCCGGGGTGCCGCTGTCGTTGTCCGGAGGCATCCACCGCTACGCCGCCTTCGCCGCCTTCCTGGTGATGCCCGCCGCGGGCTTCCTGCTGGCCAAGGCCAGGACCAGGTACGCCACGGCGATGCGGGTGCTGAGTGGCGTGGCCCTCGGCGCGCTGCTGCTGGTCGTGGTCCCGTACGTGGTGCGCATGTTCGGCATCCCCTTGAGCAACGACGACATCCCGGCGGGCCTGACGCAGCGGGTCGTGGTCGTGACCGAGATCGGGGTGCTGGCGCTGGCGGGCCTGTCGATGCTCAGGCCGGCGGCCCGGCGGGTGTCGGCCGTGCTGGCGTGACGCCTGGTTCGCGAGGGGCGGGATGATCTTCCCGCCCCTTTTCGCGTGAGAACGGTCCGCTCCTGGAAAGAGGAGAGGCATCTGACCTCGGGCAAGGAGCTGTGAACATGACCATTTTGATCGCCTATGACGGTTCGGACGACTCCAAGGCCGCCATCGCCTTCGCCGGACGAGCGGTGCAGGACAGGTCCGCCGTCGTGCTGACGGTGTGGGAGCGGCTGGCGATGACCTCGGCCCGCGCCTCGGCCGGGCTCATGATGACCCTCGACAACACCGCGGCCGAGGACGAGGCGATCGGCCAGGCGATGACCGAGCTGGCCGGACACGGCGCCGAGCTGGCCCGCGAGGCCGGCCTCGACGCGACACCGCGGTGCGACCTGGACTCGGTGGCGGTGTGGTCGACCATCGTGGACGTGGCCGACGAGATCGACGCCACCCTCATCGTCACCGGGACACGGGGACTGGGCGGAGTACGGTCGTTGCTGCTCGGCAGCACCTCGGACCGCGTCCTGCACCACGCCCGCCGTCCCGTGCTGGTGGTCCCGGGCCCCGAGGCGACCTCCTGACGGCCCCGGGGACGGGAACGCCGGGAACGTACGGCAGAGTGGGCCCCCTCGGGATCCCCTGACCGGCGACCCCCGACGCGGGCACGGGCCCGGAGGAAGGGGCGGCATGGCTGACGGCCTGGCACGGCGGCTGGGCACCGGAGACGCGGTCGTGGTCGGGCTGAGCGCGATGATCGGCGCGGGCGTGTTCGCCGCCTTCGCCCCGGCCGCCGCCGCGGCGGGAGGCAGGCTGCTCGCCGCCCTCGCGCTCGCCGCCGTCGTGGCCTACTGCAACGCCACGTCCTCGGCCCGGCTGGCCGCGCTCTACCCCGAGTCCGGCGGCACCTACGTCTACGGCAGGCGACGGCTCGGCCCGCTGTGGGGCTACCTGGCGGGCTGGGGCTTCACCGTCGGCAAGACGGCCTCGTGCGCCGCGATGGCGCTCACCTTCGGCTCGTACGTCGCCCCCGGCGCGGCCCGGCCCCTGGCCGTCGCGGCGGTCGTCGCGATCACCCTGCTCAACCTCTACGGCGTCCAGCGCTCGGCCGCGGTCGCCCGGGTGATCGTCGTGCTCGTGCTCGCCGTGCTGGCGGCGGTGATCGTCGCCGGGCTGACGGGGGAGCGGTCGTCTGTGACGCCCGAGGCCGCGCTGTCCGGGGGCGGCCTGTGGGGGGTGCTTCAGGGCGCCGGGCTGCTGTTCTTCGCGTTCGCCGGATACGCCAGGATCGCCACGCTGGGGGAGGAGGTGCGCGATCCGGCCCGGGCCATCCCGCGGGCGATCGGCATCGCCCTGGGCGTCACGCTCGTCGTCTACACGCTGGTGGCGGTGGCCGCCCTGCGCACGCTCGGGGCGTCCGGGCTGGCCGGGTCGGCGGCGCCGCTGGCCGACGTCGCACGGCGGGGCGGGGCCGAGTGGCTGGTCCCGGTCGTGGGGGCAGGGGCGGCGGTGGCCTCGCTCGGGGCGCTGCTCGCGCTGCTGCTCGGCGTCTCGCGCACCGTGCTGGCGATGGCCAGGGAGCGCGACCTGCCGGGCGTGCTGGCCGCGGTCGATCCGCAGCGGCGGGTCCCGCGCCGGGCCGAGGCGGCGGTGGGGGCCGCGGTGGTCGTGCTGCTGCTGGTGGCCGACCTGCGCGGCGCGATCGGGTTCTCCTCGTTCGGGGTGCTGGTCTACTACGCGATCGCCAACGCCGGCGCGCTGACGCTCTCGCGGGCCGAGGGCGCGCCGGTCAAGGCCGTGCCGGTGCTCGGGCTGGTCCTGTGCCTGGTGCTGGCGTTCACGTTGCCGCTCGCGTCCGTGCTCGCGGGCGTGGCGGTCTTCGCCGTGGGGCTGGTCGCGTGGGCCGTACGCCATCGCTCGTGATCGTGCCTCGACCGGCTCGCGGGCGTAGACTGGCCGCGAATCCCTTCGGTGATGGCCCGGGCGTGCCGACGAAAGCGCCCTCCTCGTGAACGTCCGCGTAAGGAACCTCCTCCCGGCCGCATGAGCGGCATCCGGGTGCGCACCTCCGGAGAGCTCCGGGCCCAGCGGCGGCGCAGGCCGCCCCGATGCCTCGGCCACCTCACCGTCGCCCCCCTGTGGCCCATGCACGGCGTCAACCTCGGCACCCTGCTGCGCACCTGCGACGCGGCCGGCGCCTGCATGGCCGTGCCGCGCCTGCCGTGGGTCCCCGAGGCGCTGGCCAGGGGGAACACGCTGCGGGCCGGGGCGTGCGTGCACTGGGTGAAACCGCTGCCCTGGCTGGCCTCCCGGCGCGAGCGCGTGCTGGGCGTCGAGCTGGCCGAGAACGCCATCAGGCTGGCCGACCTGCCCATGGCCCGCGAGCCCACCGTCGTCGTGCTCGGTCATGAGGCCACCGGCATCCCCGGCGAGGCGCTCGACCTGCTCGACGCCGTGGTCGAGATCCCGATGATCGGCACCGGGGCCAGCCTCAACGTGGCGGTGGCCGGGTCGCTGGTGCTTTACAAGCTCGCCGGGCTCGCCTGAGAACGGTACGATGCCGAACATGATGATCAGCGCGGTGATGATGACCCCGTAGGGGGTTTCACCGACGACGTCCTGTTGAGGCCCTGCGACCCGGGGCCTCTCGTCGTGTCGGGGCCCCTTCGGGAGGCGACCGATGTACATCACGACGACCATCCCCTACGTCAACGCGCGTCCGCACCTCGGGCACGCGCTGGAGCTCGTCCAGGCGGACGTGCTGGCCAGGCACCACCGGCGGCGCGGCGAACCCGTGCGGTTCCAGACCGGGACCGACGACAACTCGCTGAAGAACGTGCTGGCCGCCGAGGCCGAAGGAGTGCCGGTACGGGAGTTCGTGGACCGCAACGCGGCCGCCTTCCAAGGGCTGCGGGAACCGCTGGACCTGTCCTTCGACGCGTTCGTCAGGACGAGCAGCCATCCCGGGCACCGCGCCGGCGTCGAACGCATCTGGAAGGCCGTCGAAGGCGACCTCTACCAGCGGCACTACGAAGGGCTCTACTGCGTGGGCTGCGAGCAGTTCTACCCGGAGGGCCCCTGCGCGGAAGGGCACGAGGCGCCCCTGCAGGCGGTGTCGGAGCGGAACTGGTTCTTCCGGCTCTCCCGCTACCAGGACGCCCTGCTCGACCTCATCCGCGGCGGCGACCTGCGCATCGAGCCGGCGGCCCGGCGCAACGAGGTGCTGGCGTTCGTCGAGGCGGGGCTGGCCGACATCAGCGTCTCGCGGTCGGCGGCGCGCGCCCGCGGCTGGGGCATCCCCGTGCCGGGCGATCCCAGCCAGGTCGTGTACGTGTGGTGGGACGCCCTCGCCAACTACGTCACCGCCCTGGAGGGCTCGGACCACGAGCGCTGGTGGGTGGCCGAGCCGGACAAGGTGCACCTGGTCGGGAAGGGGGTGATCCGCTTCCACGCGGTCTACTGGCCGGCGATGCTGCTGGCCGCCGGGCAGCCGCCGCCCTCGCAGATCTTCGTGCACGACTACCTCACGGCGAACGGCCGCAAGATCAGCAAGTCGTCCGGGACGGCCGCCGACCCGGTGGCCCTGGTGGACGCGTACGGCGTGGACGCGGTGCGGTGGTGGCTGCTGCGCGAGGTGCCGCGCGTGGGCGACGCCGACTTCACCGAGGAACGCCTGGTCGCCAGGGCCGACGAGGACCTGGCCAACGGCGTGGGCAACCTGGTCAACCGGGTGGTCACCATGGTCCACCGGTTCCTGGACGGGAACGTGCCGGAGGTGCGCGAGGAGTTCGGGCCGGGCGACGTGCACGGCGCGCTGGGGGACTTCGACTTCCGCCGGGCCGCCGGAGCGGTGTGGCGGCTGGTCGAGGAGGCGAACAGGTACGTCGAACGCGTCCGGCCGTGGAAGCAGACCCCGGCCGAGCGGGAGGCGTCACTGGGCGTGCTGGTGGGGGCGTGCCGGACGCTGGCCGACCAGCTGGAGCCCTTCCTGCCGACGGCGGCGGCGCGGGTGGCGGCGGTGGTGGCGGGGGAGCGGTTGCCACGGCCGGAGCCGCTGTTCCCGCGCCTGACCCGATGAGTCCCGACATGTACGGACGCGTCCACCCGCGGTGTGGACGTGCCGACCCGGGGATGGTTGACGGTGCGGCAGGGGCGGCCTAGGTTGGGCCCACTTGCTGACCAGTCGGTATGGAGGTCCCATGCCCACCGTCGAGACCGTCCGCGGTCCGATCGACGTCGAGGAGCTCGGTCAGACGCTGATGCACGAGCACGTCTTCGTCGTGGCCGCCGAGCACGTGGACAACTACGGCAAAGGCGCCTGGTGGGACGAGGAGTTCCGGGTCGCCGACGCGATCTCGAAGCTCAACGCGGTGGCGGCCAAGGGCGTGCGGACGATCGTCGACCCGACGGTGTGGGGCCTGGGCCGCCACATCCCGCGCATCCAGCGCGTGGCCGCCGGGGTGCCCGGACTCAACATCGTCGTCGCCACCGGCCTCTACGCCTTCGAGGAACTGCCCCACCAGTACGAGCACCGCGGCCCCGGCCTGTTCCTCGACATGCCGGACCCGATGATCGACGACTTCGTCCGGGACCTCACCGAGGGCATCGCCGACACCGGGGTCAAGGCCGCGTTGCTCAAGTGCGTGGTGGAGCACAAGGGCCTGACGCCCGGCGTCGAGCGCATCTGCCGGGCCGTCGCGCGGGCCCACGTACGGACCGGGGCGCCGATCACCGTACACACGAACTCCTTCACCCAGAGCGGTCTGCTCGTGCTCGACCTGTTCGCCAAGGAAGGGGTGAACCTGGAGAAGGTGGTCATCGGGCACGCGGGCGACAGCAACGACCTCGACTACCTGATGCGCCTGGCCGACACCGGCGCGACGCTGGGGATGGACCGGTTCGGTCTCGACGCCTACAACTCGACCGAGCAGCGCGTGGCCACGGTCGCCGCCCTCTGCGGACGCGGATACGCCGACCGCATGGTCCTCAGCCACGACACCGCCTGCTTCATGGACTACTTCGGCGGCGCATGGGACGAGGCCAGAAGCACGCTCGCGCCGAACTGGCGCTACGATCACATTCACGATGACGTACTGGCCGCACTGCTCGACTCCGGTGTCACCGACGACCAGATTGAGCAGATGCTGGTGTTCAACCCAAGGCGTTACTTCTCGTAAAGTGGTCGAGAAGTGACGACAAGTGGGAAAGCGACGCAGGTAGGTGGAGCTGGGTGACTTCGGAGCAGGCTTTGTCGATCAGCCTCGGACTCCAGGGCCCCTGCGTCATCGCGCGGCTGACTGGAGATTTCGACTTCGGGTCCGCGGCCGAGGTGCGCGACCGTGTCACCAAGGCGCTCGACCTCACCCAGCCGCCGCTCCTCGTCATCGACATGCAGGCCGTCAGCGTCTGCGACTCCTCCGGCCTGTCCGTGCTGGTCTACCTGCACAAGGCCGTCACCGCCTCCGGCGGCAAGCTGCTGCTGTCCGGTCTCAACGGCCGGTGCAAGCACCTGTTCGCGATCACCGCGCTGGACAAGTTCTTCGACATCCGCAGCACGGCCGAACTCGCCATCGCGGAACTCAACGAAGCCGGGAATTCGCCGCCGTTCACCGGGTAGTTGCCGGCACATGTCGGCCGCAGAGCCCGATCCGCTCGGCATGTACCTGAAGCAGATCGGCAAGAACCCCCTCCTCTCCGCCGCGGACGAAGTCGACCTCGCCCGCCGCATCGAGGCCGGCCTGTACGCGGGCCACCTCATCGGGCGCGGCGACGGCACCCCCGAGCTCGAACACCTCGTACGCGACGGGCGGCGTGCCAAGGACGAGCTGATCAGGTCCAACCTCCGCCTGGTCGTCGCCGCCGCCAAGCGTTACGCCTTCCGCGGGCTGCCGCTGCTCGACGTCATCCAGGAGGGCAACCTCGGGCTGATCAGGGCCGTGGAGAAGTTCGACTACACCCGCGGGTACAAGTTCTCGACGTACGGGATGTGGTGGATCCGCCAGGCCATCGAACGCGGCATCCACGACAAGAGCCGCACCGTACGGCTGCCCATCCGCGTGGGCGAGGAGCTGTCGCGGCTGCTCAGGGTCGAGCGGCAGCTCGCCGCCGACCTGGGCCGCGACCCGACGGACGGCGAGCTCGCCCGGTCGGCCGCGCTGCCCTCCGGCCAGGTCGCCGCGTTACGCGGCCTCGGCCAGGACGTGGTCAGCCTGGACCTCCCGGTCGGGGAGTCCGGCGAGAGCCGCATCGCCGACCTGATCGCCGACGAGGACGGCATGGGGGTGCAGGAAGTCGCCGAACACCGTGCCATGAGCGCCGACGTCCGGGAGGTGGTCACGTCGCTGCCGCCGCGCGAGGCGTTCGTCATCAAGCTCCGGTACGGCCTCACCGGGCAGAAGGCGCAGAGCCACAGCGAGATCGCGGACCGTCTCGGGCTGACCAGGGAACGCGTCAGGCAGCTGGAGAAGCAGGCGCTCAAACGGCTCCGCCAGGACGGCCCCCTGCCGGCCTGGGCATCCTGACTCCCGGCCGCGCCTCAGGCAGCGGACGAGGGCCGAGCCTGCGCCCGACCCCCGTCACTCCTCGGGTCCTGGGTCAGGCGGTGACGAGGAGCGCGACCCCGATCAGCACCGCAACCGGGACGAGCCACATGACGGCCTCGACAGCGAACTCCTTGTACATCGCGCAAGTCTCCCTCGAAACGCCCAAGTGGGGCACTGCTAAACGTCACTGCGCAGCATAGCCGCCCCCACCCCCATCGCGGTCCACCCACTTCCGGCAAGGCCCACCCCTCGGTCACACGTTCGCTGCCCGGGCCCTCGTCAAAGCTGTCGGCGGGCGATGCGCTTCCCGAGCCCTGCCAGGGACTCGTCCGCCATCAGGGCGGGCAGGCGCGGGGCGTCCACGTCGATCTGGTGCAGGACGGCGGGATGGCCGCCGTTGAAGCGGCTCCACGCCCGGACCACCTCCGGCATCGCGGCCACCGCCGGGTCCGACAGGATGGCCTCCCTCGGCAGCCACGACGTCAGGAACTGGCTCACCCGGGCCGGACTCCACCACAGCGGACGCCCGCCCACGAACTCCACGAGCTTCTCGAACGCCTCCCGCGCCCCCGGCACGTCGGGCAGGTCGTGGAAGTCGGCCATCGTCCCGTCGGGCGCCTGCCGGACGAGCCCCGGCACGGCGAGGGCCCGCGCGACGGCCAGCGGACGGACGGCGGCCAGCGTGTCGGCCACCTGAGCCCCCATGATCCGGTCGCCCAGCTCGAACCCGTCCAGCACCCGCCCGGCCACCACCCCGGGCTCGGCCGGGCTCAGGCCCAGATCGTCGAGGAACTTGACCTCCTCGACGACGGCGTCGACGGCGAGGCCGCCGTTGGGCTGGTCGATGCCGACGACGAGGAGGTGTGGCTCCTTGCCGTTCCCGTACCGGAACGACAGGACGGCCAAGGTCTGCTCGCCGTACGGGTCGGCCTTGCCGTACCAGGCTCCTTCGCAGGTCACCTGGCCCATACGGCCTACCCAGCCGGGCAGTCCGAGATCGGCGTACGTCGTCCCGGGAACCTCCACCCCGAGAATCCGCAGCGGTCCCTCATCCGATTCCGGCTCCCGCCCCTCGGACGCCCCGAGAGCTTCCCGGTCCTGTGTGCCGGACGCGGCGAAGGCTTCCCGGTCCTGTGTGCCGGGGACTCCTGGCTCCGAGTCCCGCCGGTCTCCGTCCGGTACATGCTGATCGGCCGTCGGGTCAGCCGGCTCGTCGTCGGCGTCCGGGAGGGGGTGCGTCCCCGTCCAACCGGTCCTGTCGATCGCGGCCAGGGCGGCGAGGGTGAGGTGCGACTCGGCGCTCCCGTCCTCGGCCAGCTCGCGCAGGAACGGCTCCACCTCGTCGGGCTCCAGACCGGCGGTGAGCCGGGCCGCCCAGAGCTCGGTCCGCAGCGGCGAACGCCAGCGAAGCAGGTCGCGGGCTTGGGCGACGGCCGCGGAAAACGCAGTTGTGCTCACCCCCCGACCGTACCGCCCCACCCACCGACACCCCCCACCCACCGACACCCCCGACCACCGACACCCCCGACCACCGACACCCCCGACCACCTCACCCTCCGCTCAGGCCGGACCGGCTCGCTTCGACCGGCGCCGCGCTTGGCGTGGCGGTGTCGTTGGTCGGCTCCACCGGCTGGTGGGTCGGCTGGTGGTGGGGTGGCGCAGGGGGCCACTTGGCGAGTGGCGGGCCAAGGGCGGCGTGTGGTTGGCGCAGGCTGGACGGTGGGCTGTCATGATGGGCGGCGTATGTCGGCGCAGGCTGGATGGTGGGCCGTCATGATGGGCGGCGTGTGGCGGCGTCGGCTGGATGGTGGGCCGGTCAGGTGATGGTGGCCGGCCCACCGTCCAGTGGCTGGGTCAGCGGTTGTCGCCGCCGAGGCCCGCCTTGCGGAGGGCTTCGGCCATCGCGCCCATGGGAGCCGGACGGTCCTGGCGGCGCTGGCTGCCGCGCTGACCGTCGCCGCGGCCCTGACCACGACCGCCGTCGCCACGACCACCCTGACCGCGGCCGCCGTCGCGGCCGCCGTCGCGACCGCTGTCACCGCGAGCGCCGTCGCCCCGGCCACCGTCGCGGGCGCCGCCGTTGCGGCCGCCTTCGCCACGGGGGGCGGAGCCGTCACGGTTGCCGTTGCGACCGCCGCCGTCGCTGTTGCGGGCGCCCTCCGGGCGGGTGCCGGACTTGCGGGGCGGGCGGCCCTCCGCGGACGGCTGGGTGACCTCGTCCTCCAGGCGGAGGGTCAGGGAGATGCGCTTGCGCGGGATGTCGACGTCGAGCACCTTGACCCGGACGATGTCGCCGGGCTTGACCACGTCGCGCGGGTCCTTGACGAAGGTGCGGGACAGGGCCGACACGTGCGCCAGACCGTCCTGGTGGACGCCGATGTCGATGAACGCGCCGAAGGCGGCCACGTTGGTGACCACGCCCTCCAGGATCATCCCCGCCACCAGGTCGGAGATCTTCTCCACGCCCTCCTTGAAGGCGGCCGTCTTGAACGCCGGACGCGGGTCGCGACCCGGCTTCTCCAGCTCGCGCAGGATGTCGGTGACGGTCGGCAGGCCGAAGGTGTCGTCGATGAAGTCCTGCGGCCGGATCGTGTGCAGGACCGAGGTGTTGCCGATCAGCGACTTGAGGTCGGTCTGGACCGAGCTCAGGATGCGCCGGACCACCGGGTACGCCTCGGGGTGCACGCTGGAGGCGTCGAGCGGGTCGTCGCCGTCCGGGATGCGCAGGAAGCCGGCGCACTGCTCGAACGCCTTGGGCCCGAGCCGCGAGACCTCCTTCAGCGCCGTGCGGGTACGGAACGGCCCGTTGGCGTCGCGGTGGCGCACGATGCCCTCGGCCAGCGTCGCGCCGATGCCCGACACCCGCGTGAGCAGGGGCGCGGACGCCGTGTTGACGTCGACCCCGACCGCGTTGACGCAGTCTTCGACGACGGCGTCGAGCGAGCGGGAGAGCTTGGACTCGGCCAGGTCGTGCTGGTACTGGCCGACGCCGATCGACTTGGGGTCGATCTTGACCAGCTCGGCCAGCGGGTCCTGGAGCCGGCGGGCGATGGAGACCGCGCCGCGCAGCGACACGTCGAGGTCGGGCAGCTCCTGGGAGGCGTAGGCCGAGGCCGAGTAGACCGAGGCGCCCGCCTCCGACACCACGATCTTGGTGATCGACGGCATGAGCTTGACCAGGTCGCCGGCCAGCTTGTCGGTCTCGCGCGAGGCGGTGCCGTTGCCGATGGCGATGAGTTCGACGCCGTGCTTCTGGGCCAGCGCGCCGAGCACGGCCAGCGACTGGTCCCACTGGCGCTTGGGCTCGTGGGGGTAGATGGTGGCGGTCTCGACGACCTTGCCCGTGGCGTCGACCACGGCCACCTTCACGCCGGTGCGCAGGCCGGGGTCGAGGCCCATGGTCGCGCGGGTGCCGGCCGGGGCGGCGAGCAGCAGGTCGCGCAGGTTGGCGGCGAAGACCCGCACGGCCTCCTCCTCGGCCGCCTGCCACAGGCGCATCCGCAGGTCGATGCCGAGATGCACGAGGATGCGGGTGCGCCAGGCCCAGCGCACGGTCTCGGCCAGCCACGCGTCGGCCGGACGCCCCTTGTCGGAGATGCCGAACCGGGCGCCGATGCGCAGCTCGTAGTCGGCGGTCTCGCCGGGCTCCAGCACGACGTTGAGGACCTCCTCCTTCTCGCCCCTGAACATCGCCAGGACGCGGTGGGAGGGCAGCTTGGTGAACGGCTCGGTGAACTCGAAGTAGTCGGAGAACTTCGCCCCCGCCTCCTGCTTGCCCTCGCGCACCTTCGACACCAGCCGGCCGCGGCTCCACAGCCGCTCGCGCAGGTCGCCGATGAGGTCGGCGTCTTCGGCGAACCGCTCGATCAGGATCGCCCTGGCCCCTTCGAGGGCCGCGCCGGCGTCGGCCACGCCCTCGGTGACGAACTCCGCGGCGACCGTGGCCGGGTGGAGCGTGGGGTCGCCGAGCAGCTTCTCGGCCAGCGGCTCAAGGCCCAGCTCGCGGGCGATCTGCGCCTTGGTGCGCCGCTTGGGCTTGTAGGGCAGGTAGATGTCTTCGAGCCTGGCCTTGGTCTCGGCCGCCATGATCTGCGCGCGCAGGTCGTCGTCGAGCTTGCCCTGAGACTCGATCGACTCCAGGATCGCCGCCCGGCGCTCGTCGAGCTCGCGAAGGTAGCGCAGCCGTTCTTCGAGCGTGCGGAGCTGCGCGTCGTCGAGGGCGCCGGTGACCTCCTTGCGGTAGCGCGCGATGAACGGCACGGTGGCGCCGCCGTCGAGCAGATCGACCGCCGCCTGCACCTGCCCGTCGCGCACGTCGAGCTCTGCCGCGATCCGCTGGTGTATAGAGAGCACTTGCCTGCCTTTCGATGGTCCCGCCGGTCAATTGTGCAGGACTACGCCGTCCTTCATGACCAGAGTGCGCCGAGGGTGAACGACCACGGCCTCTCCGGGGCCGCTCGCGGGCACCACGACGAGGTCGGCCCGGTCGCCCGGAGCCAGCCCGTAGTCGGGCAGCCCGAGGGCCCGCGCGCCGCCCAAGGTGGCCGCCTCCAGAGCGAGCTCGATGTCCTCGTCGCGGCGGAACGCGCTGCGGTAGGCGAGGTGCATCGCACGCTCCAGCATGTCGCCCGAGCCGTAGGGGCCCCACAGGTCGCGGACGCCGTCGTGGCCGCAGGCGACGGTGACGCCCGCGGCGCGCAGCTTCTTGACCGGCGGCACCGGGTAGCTGTAGACGGCGGCGGTGGCGACGGCCACGCCCGCGTCGAGGAAGCCCTGGATCAGGCGGTCCTGGGCGGCGTCGCCGAGCTCGCCCAGCGCGTACGCGTGGCTGACCGTCACCCGGCCGCCGAGCCCCAGCGCCCTGGTGCGCTCGATGATCAGCTCCAGCTCCCAGCCGCCCAGCGAGCCTCCGTCGTGGAGGTGGATGTCGATGTGCGCGCCGAACCGGTCGGCCAGGCCGAAGATCAGGTCGAGGTGGCGCACCGGATCGCGGTCGACGCCGGCCGGATCGAGGCCGCCGACCGCCTCGACGCCGCTTCTGAGCGCCTCGGCCAGCAGGTCGGCGGTGCCGGGGTTGGTGAGCACGCCGTGTTGCGGGAAGGCGACCTGCCGCACGTCGACGGGGGAGCGGGCGGCGGCCTCGCGCACGGCCTCCACGCCCCGCAGGCCCACGGACGGGTCGATGTCGGTGTGGGTGCGCACGTGGGTGGTGCCGGCCTCGCTCATCCGGGCCAGCAGCGCGCCGACGCGCTCGGCGCTCGGCACGCCCAGCTCGGCGCGGCGGCCCAGGTCGTTGGCGATGCGGCCGGCCAGCGAGTCGTCGGCGGAGTGAGGGATCCAGGGGCCGCCGTAGAGCGTCTTGTCGAGGTGGCAATGGGCGTCGACGAGACCGGGCAGGACGAGCTGGCCGGTGACGTCGAGGACGAGGGCGCCGGGCGCGTCGAGGGACGCGCCCACCTGGTGGATGCGGCCGTCGCGGACGAGCAGGTCGGCGGGGAACGCGAGCCCCCAGGGCCGCCCGCCGCGGATCAGCACGTCGGTCATGGCAAGCACCCTAGAGGGCGGCACCGACGATTTCCGTGCCCCCGGACGCGAGGGTTGTGAGTCGCCCCGGACGGCGGGCACGGCCTAGTCGGGACGGGTGGCGAAGAGTTCGAGGTGATGGCAGGAACGGCAGCGGTAGGCGTCGATCTCCCACTTGGGACGGCCCATCAGCCGGGCCCCGCCCAGGATCCCGCGCCGCAAGGCCCCTTCGACCCAGCGGGCGTACCCCCGGGAGTGCTCACCCTGGTCCGCGACGAACCCGGGTTCGAGGCCCTCCTCGCCGCAGTGCGTGCACCGTAAGTTGTCCATGCCACAGAGCCTAGATCTCCGCGAGGTGCGCCACGTTGGCCACGTCGGCCGGATCGGTGCTGGGCCGGCCGCCGAACCAGGCGTCGAGGATCTCGCCGAGCACGACGTCGGAGGTCAGGCGGAGGCTGAGGGCCAGCACGTTGGCGTCGTTCCACTTGCGCGCCCCGTCGGCGGTGTAGGCGTCGACGCAGAGCGCGGCGCGCACGCCCGGCACCTTGTTGGCGGCGATCGAGGCGCCCGTGCCCGTCCAGCAGCAGACCACCGCCTGGTCGGCCCGGCCCTCGGCGACGTCTCTGGCGGCCAGTTCGCAGGCCCAGGCCCAGTCGTCGCGTTCGCCGTCGTCGAGTGCGCCGTGGGTCAGCACCTCGTGACCCCGCCCGCGCAGCTCGGACACCACGCGCCCGGCCACTCCGTCGTCGCTGTCCGCCGCCACCGAGATCCGCATGGGTTCATCTCTATCAGCAACGCGGTGGCGGGTGCGGGGATCGAACCCGCCTGGAGCGGCTTATGAAACCGCCGGGCACACCAGCGCCCCCACCCGCCTGGAACGACACTGTTGGCGAATTGATCAAAGACTGGCTACCAGGGAATCCGCTCACCCTCCGGGCCGGCATCGGACCTCACCTCGGCTGCGACGCCACGGCTCCGCAGCCGGGTGTGCAGAAACTCCATCTCCGCCAATGTCCCGACCACGCCGGCGTGAGTGAGCTCGTCGGCGAGTTCACGAGCCTGGGGAAGTGACACCTCCCAGACCTCCCGCAGAACCTTCAAGACCGAGCCCAGGTTCGGCACCGGACCGACCACACGCAGTCGGCTTGGGCCATGCGCCGCCAGCAGGGCACTGCGGACATCTTCCGGCGGCTTGCCTGAATCCGGGTGCTCCCACCAGCCAGCACCGCAGGACGCGCAGGATGCCTCGGCATCCCACCACAGCTGCCCGCAGTCGATGAACTGGTTCACCTGGCGGACCAGGGTGCCCCCGCAACCAACCGCTGCCCACCTGGCTGCTGCTCGGCCTGCTCGGGCTGGTAACCATTCCCGCCGGACTGGCCCACGACTGGCGCTGGTTGTGTGTGGCAGGCTGCGGCGCGGGGCTGCTTGCCGCACCGACTCTTTCCGCGTTGTCCGACGCCGTGAGCCGGCTCGCACCCGCGAGCGTGCGCGGTGAGGCGACAGGCTTGCAGTCCTCGGCGCTGGGCGCGGGCTTCGCCCTCGGCGTCCCGATCGTCGGCGGGGCGATCGACACGTCCGGACCGGCAGGCGGCTTCGCGGCGGCCGGCCTAGCAGGCCTCGCCGCCGCGCTGATGGGATGGCTGCTGTCCCGGCGCCCACCCGTCCGAACGCGGTCGGTGCGCAGCGATCCCAGCTTTATCGGGGCCTCGGACGCGCGATGATCTGCCTGCCGTCCAGTGGCTGAGCCTTCTCAGGCCATGTTCGGCGTTGTACGCCTCCACAACATGGCCCTCACGGGATAACCCCAACCCCATACGGGACAACCTCTAGGCACGAAACCCCGGATTCGCCAACAGTGTCCCTGGAACGAGCCGGGGGCCGCCGATCTCAACGGCGGGAACCCCCGGACGGGTGCGGGACGCGCATTCGCCGGATGACCATGGCACGAGCATGCCGCCCGGCCGGCCGGCCCCGCAACGCGCTTTTCAGGTGTACCGGGCGCGCATGCGCTCGCAGAAGTCGTCAGACAGCTTCGTCATCAGCCTGGACAGCTCTTCCCGCTCCGACTCCGGCCAGTCGGCCAGCGCCTCCTCGAACCAGCCGGTGGTGATCCGGCGGCACCTGCCGGCCACCTCGGCCCCCTCCTCGGTGAGTGCGATGCGCCAGGCCCGCCGGTCGTCGGGGTCGCGTACGCGCTCGACCAGCCCGCGCTGCTCCAGAGCGGCGACGTGCCTGGTCACGTGCGGGCTCTCCACCTGCAGGCCCTCGGCGATCATGCCGATCCTGCGCGGCTCGCCCGCGTCCAGCAGGTAGACGATGATCTGCACGTCGGGCCGGTCGAGCCGGATGCCGGCGGCCTCGGTGAGCCACTCGTGGGCCTTGGCGCGGTTGAGCGTGATGACCAGCCGGCGGAAGGCCGACACCGTCTTGTTGAGATCTTCGCCCATCTGTTTGCTTACCTAACTTACGTATGTATCATCGTTGCTCGGTTACTTACCTAAGTTATCTAAAGGAGCCGACATGGCGACAGTCGTCGCATCCGCGGCGCGTGAGACGTCGATGCGCAACCCCTGGCCCACGGTGGTCTCACTGGCGTTCGCGGCCTCCATAGCCGCCCTCCAGAACACCGCGGTGGTCCCGTTGCTTCCCGTGCTGCAGCGCGAGCTGCACGCCTCACTCTCGGCCGTGAGCTGGACGCTCACCATCAGCCTGCTGGTCGCCGCGGTCTCCACGCCGCTGCTGTCGCGCTTCGGCGACATGTACGGCCGGCGCCGGATGATCCTCGGCGCCCTGGCCCTGCTGGTGGTGGGTTCGGTCATGGCGGCGCTGGCCACGTCGCTGGCCTGGCTGATCGTCGCCCGCATCCTCCAGGGAGCGGTGTCCGCGCTGGTCCCGCTGTCGATCGGCGTGGTCCGCGACCTGCTTCCCCGGCAGCAGCTCGCGACCGGCATCGGCGTGCTGAGCGCGACGATGGGGTTCGGCAGCGGCGGCGGCATGATCCTGGCCGGGCTGGCCGCCGGCGACTACCACCTGGTGTTCTGGATCACCGGCGGGATCTCCCTGGTGGCCCTCGTGATCCTGGCCTTCCTCGTGCGTGACGTGGCGCCGGCCGGCAAGGGCCGTCCGGATCTCGCCGGGGCCGCGCTGCTGACCGCCTGGCTGGTCGCGCTGCTGCTGGCGATCAGCGAGGGCGGCTCGTGGGGCTGGACGTCGCCCGGCGTGCTCGGCCTGTTCGCCGCGGCCGCCGCGCTGGCCGTGGTGTGGGTGCTGGTCGAGCGCAGGGTGGCCGAGCCGCTGGTCGAGATGTCGATGCTGGTGCACAGGGGCACGATCGGCGCGACGGTCTCCTCGATGCTGCTCGGGTTCTCGTTCTTCACGCTGCTGACCGGCATGTCGCAGTTCGCCCAGGTGCCGAAGGCGACCGGCTACGGCTTCGGCGCCTCCACCCTGCAGGTCGGCTTCTTCCTGCTGCCGAGCACCCTGTTCATGCTGGTCATCTCGCTGTTCGCGGGGCGGCTCATGCGCCGGTTCGCCGCCTCGTACATGGTGGCGGCGGGCGCGGGGGTGACCGGGCTCTCGGGGGCGTGGCTGGCGTTCGAGCACGGCAGCCCGGCCACCCTGTACGTGGCCTCCTCCCTCATGGGCGTCGGCCTCGGCGTCGGCTACGCCGCGCTGGGCACGATGGCCGTCGAGCACGTCGAGCCGTCCAGGACCGCGCTGGCCGCGGGCGTGAACGCGCTGGTGCGCATCGTCGGCGGCAGTGTGGCGGGCGCGGCCATCGCCGCGACCCTGGCCGCGCGGCCCGGCGTCCTGGGCTTCCAGTGGGTGTTCGGCACCGCCGCGGTGGCCGGGCTGGTCGCGGCGGCCTTCGCCACGGTCTACGGGAAGCTGAACAGCCGGGCCGTCACAGCGCCTTCAGCCCACTGATCACTTCCAGCAGCACCTTGGCGTCCGGCGCGGGCGGCGGCAGCTCGACCTGGACGAGCTGCCGCGCGTGCAGGTCGCCGACCAGCACCCTGACCACGCCGATGGGCAGGTTCAGCTCGGCGGCCACGTCCACCAGCCGGGTGGGCTTGGTGCACTTCTGCATGATGATCAGGTGCTCGGGCCCGAGCCCCACCGGAGGCGTCAGCCCGCCGGCGGTGACGATGACCGCGATGAGGTCGATGGCCTCGCTCGCGGGCACCGTACGGCCCCTGGTCAGCAGGTAGGCCGGGACGATCGGACCGGCGTCCTCGTCCAGCCAGCGCTCGTCACTCACTTGGCACCACCCGCATCACAGGACGGGCGGGCTCCTTCACGTCGGCCTCCGGTTCCGGGTCGGCCACGTGCTCAGCCGGGATCAACACGATCGCGGTGGTCCCTCCATATGGTGAACCGCGTAGCGTCACGCGGATGTCATGCCTGGCGGCCAGGCGGGAGACGACGAAAAGCCCCAGCTTGTCGCTGTCGGCCAGGTCGAACTCGGGTGGGCTGGCCAGCCGCTCGTTGAGTTCGGCCAGCTCCTGGGTGCTCAGTCCCAGCCCGCGGTCCTCGACCTCGAAGGCGAAGCCGCGGGCCGTCTCCTCGCCGCGCACGATGACCTGCGTGTGCGGGGGCGAGTAGACGGTCGCGTTCTCGATGAGCTCGGCGACCAGGTGGATCACGTCGCCGACCACCGGTCCGGCCAGGCGCTGGCCGGACATCGGCTCGACGGTGACCCTGCGGTAGTCCTCCACCTCGGCCGTGGCGCCGCGGGCCACGTCGAGCAGCGGCACGGGCTTGCTCCAGCCGCGGCCCGGGGTGGCGCCCGACAGGATGATCAGGCCCTCGGCGTGGCGGCGCATGCGGGTGGTCAGGTGGTCGAGGCGGAACAGGTCGTCCAGGGCCTCGGGGTCGGTGGCGCGGTGCTGCATGTCCTCCAGCTGGATGCGCTGGCGGTGCAGCAGGGCCTGGGAACGCCTGGCGAGGTTGCGGAAGACGTGCCCGACGCCCTCGCTGAGCTGCGCCTGGCCGATCGCGGCCTCGACGGCGGTCTGCTGGACGGTGGAGAAGGCCTGGCCGACGTCGCCGATCTCGACCGTGCTGGTCGCCACGGACAACTCCGGCATCTCCACGCGCTCGCCCTTGCGCAGCTTGGCCACCACGTGCGGCAGCCGCTCCTGGGCGACCTCCAGCGCGGCGAGCCTGAGCGCGCCCAGCTCCTTCGACAGCCGGTTGCCCATCCGCAGCGAGAACACGATCGACACGATGACCAGCAGGAAACACGTGCCGGCCAGGATGAACGCCCGCGACAGCACCTGGTCGGCCACCGGGTCGGCGCGCGAGTTGAGCAGCGTGCTGGCCCGCATGAGCGACTCCGCGTACGTCTTGGAGATCGACTCGGTCGTGCTCAGCCAGCCGCGCGGCGGCGTGGCGCCGGCGATGATCCGGTCCTCCATCAGCCGCATGCGCTGGTAGGCGGGGGAGGTGACGAGGGAGACCTGGGTGTCGCGCAGGCTCGGGTCCAGCTCGCCGAGCCCCTGGTCGATCAGGAAGCGCCGGTTGCCGACGATCTGGGTGAACTGCCGGCGTTCGGACGGCGTGACGGGCCCGAGCGCGATGGCCTGCTCCCTGGTCAGCAGCTCCTTGGCGTAGCCCAGCTCGATGATCACACGGGACTGCTCGTAGATCGGGATGTCGTTGATGAGCGCGACGCGCCGGTGCAGGCCGTAGAGGGAGTCGACCACGGTGTTGTACGCCTCGCCGACGAGCAGACGGTCGGAATGGCCGTCGTCGATCTCACTGCGGATCGCGTCGATCCTGCCGAGCTGCGTGTACACCGCGTCCACCTGCGTACGGATCTCTTCCGATCGGTCCTTGGAGCTGCTGGAGAGCTTTCTGAACTCGTCCCTGGCGGCGTCGGTGCGGGTGCGCTGGTCGGCCACGTCCTTCGGGGAGGCGGCCCGGCGCAGCAGCTTGGCCGAGGAGAGACGCTCGTGCTGGAGCTCGCTGATCAACTTGTACGCCGGATGGCGGAGGTTCGTCCAGAGTGTCTTGTACTGACGCAGCTCCAGGCTCTCGCCGGCGGTGACGGCGGTGATGACGCCCCACAGCACGACCATGGAGGTCAGGGGCACGAGTAGTAGTCCGATGATCTTCATGCGGATCGTCCGGCTACGACCCATGGCACCTCACTCCGGTCGGTCCCCTGCTGGCAACCCCGGACGGGACAAGCCCAGAGGATAGCAATTCGATCACCCAATTGCCCAATTTTTCTGGACTTTTGGACATGTGTCCGTGATCTTGCAGTAGGTTTCCCCCAAATCGGTTACAGAGGAGAGATGCGTTGCGCCGTCGTCTCGTAGCGGCCGCCGCGCTGGCACTCCTGTCGGCCTGCTCGGCCCCGGCGGAGATCCCCCGGCCCCCCGCCGCGGAGTCCGTCTTCGTGTACGCGCAGAACCTGGACGTCATCTCCGACTGGGACCCGGCGACCTCCGACTCCAACGAGCTCATCGCCTTCCAGAACGTCTACGAGACCCTGACCCTCTGGAACCCCTTCACCAAGAAGTCGGCCCCCCGCCTGGCCACCTCCTGGCGCTCGACCCCCGACGGCCGCACCTGGACGTTCACGCTGCGCCAGGGCGCGACCTTCCACACCGGCAGACCGGTGGACGCGGCGGCGGTCAAGGCGTCGATCGAGCGCACGATGAAGGCCCGCGCGGGCGCGTCCTACATCTGGGACGCCGTCTCCTCCATCAGGGCCGTGGACGCGAGCACGGTCACCTTCGCCCTGAAGTACGCCGTGCCGCTGGACCTGGTGGCCTCCTCCGGGTACGCGGCCTACATCTACGACACGCAGGCGGCGCCCGACCTGCGCTCATGGCTCGGCGCGGGCCGGGACGCGGGGTCGGGGCCGTACACGGTGGCGGCCTGGCGTCCGGGCCAGGAGGACGAGCTGACGCTGAAGGCGTACCCCAAATACTGGGGCGGATGGGACAAGCCGCACTACAGCGCAGTCAAGTACCGCGTCGTGCCCGACCCCGACCGCGCGTGGCGGATGCTGGCGCGCGGCGAGGTGAGCTTCGTGGACCGGCTCAGCCCCCGGCTGTTCGCCAGGGCCGCGGTCACGCCGGGGGTGCGCACCAGCGAGCGGGACTCGTACCAGACGGCCATGCTGCTGTTCAACACCGCGGCCGGGCCCATGAAGGACGTGCGGGTGCGCCGCGCGGTGCAGAAGGCCGTCGACTACCGCGGCCTGGTCAGGGCGCTCAGGGGAGCGGTCGCGCCGGCCAGCGGCATCGTCCCCGAGGGGCTGACCGGCCACGTCGCGGGCCGCGAGCCCCGGCAGGACCTGGCGGGCGCCGCGCGGCTGCTGGGCCGCGCCGGGTACGGGCCCGCCGGCCGGCCGCTGCGGCTGCGGCTGACCTACGCCCAGGGCGACCACGACCAGCGGCTGCTGGCCACCAGCCTGGCGGCGGAGCTGAAGCCGCTCAACGTCACGCTCGACGCCCGCGCCCTGTCCTGGAACGCCCAGTGGCAGCAGGGCAGGAAACGTGAGCAGGACATCTTCCTCATGTACTGGTGGCCCGAGTACGCCGACGGCTACTCATGGTTCGGCAACGTCTTCCGCAGCGCCGACCCGCCCGTGTTCAACCTCGCCTACCTGCGCGACAGGACCCTGGACGAGCTGCTCGAAGGGCTGCCCGAGCTGAGCGTGACCGACAAGGAGGCGGCGCGGGCGGCGTACGAGCAGGCCACCGGACGCGTGCTCGACGTGCGGGCCGCCGCGGCGCTGCCCTGGGTGGTGCGGTACCAGCGGGCCTACCTGGGCGGTGTGCAGGGCTACGACGACAACCCGGCCTACCCCGACGTGGTGTTCGCCTACGAGCTGCGCCCCTCCGGCTGAACCGCCTCCGCCGAGGACGCCTCGACGCGCTCGCGCAGCCGCGTCCTGATCTCCTCGGGCGTGTACGCCCGCCGCCGTCGCTCGGCGCGCGCGATCACCACCCCTGTCGCCGCGACTCCCGCGATTCCCGCCAGACCGAGCATCTTCCACCAGCGCATGTGCCTAGGCTAGCGATGTGCTGACTCTCGACGAGGCCGTCAAGGTGACCAGGACCGGCGATCTGTGGATCTTCCGCGGGAGGTCCGTGCCCGACCGGGCCATCCAGACCATGACCAACAGCCCGGTCAACCACGTGGGCATGGCGATCGTGATCGAGGACCTGCCGCCCATGATGTGGCACGCCGAGCTGGGCAAGTCGCTGCTCGACCTGTGGGACGGCACCCACCACCGCGGCGTCCAGCTGCACGACCTGCGCGACGCGGTCACCGTCTGGGCCGACCGCTACGGGCAGCGTCCGTGGCTGCGCCAGCTCGAACCGCAGGCCACCCCCGAGATGGAGGACGCGGCGCTGCGCACGGTCGCCCGGCTCGACGGCACCCCGTTCCCGTCCACGGCCCGGCTGGCCGCCCGCTGGGCCAGGGGCCGGGTCCCGCGCCGCGCCAGGAACGACCGCACGCTGGAGAGCGCGTACTGCGCGGAGGTCGTGGCCGTCACCTACGAGGCGATGGGCCTGCTGCCCGGCGGACGCCGTCCCAACTGGTACGACCCCGGCAGGTTCTGGAGCGGCGACGACCTGGAGCTGCTGACCGGCCGCCGCCTCGGCCACGAGATCACCGTGGGAGTGGCGCGTACGCGGGCCTGACCACGGCCAGCGGGACCGTCACCGCGATCAGCGCGGCCACCAGCACGAACCCCAGCCGGTAGCCGGTGTGCCCGAGCACCAGCCCGAACCCCGTCGCGCCCACGCCCATCCCGGCGTCGTAGGCCAGGTTCCACAGGGCGCTGACCCGGGCCGCCGGGCCGCGCCGGAGCATCAGTGTCAGCGTCGCGTTCTGCAGCACCCCGAAGCCCGCGCCGAACAGCGCCATCCCGGCCACGACCGGTACCGGCGCGTCCGTCCACGCCTGGAGCGCGGTGCCCGTGGCGGCGGCGAGCAGGCCCGGCACGAGCAGCGTGGCCGGGCCGTGGCGGTCGCCGAACCGGCCCGCCCACCAGCGGGCCGCCGGCGTGGCCAGCGACTGGGCGAGCAGGGCCGCCGAGGCCAGTCCGGGCGAGCCCGCCAGCGGCAGGAACGTCACCAGCACGCCGACGGCGAACGTGACCGAGGCGAAGACCAGCATCGGCGCGGCCAGCCCGCCCGTCCGCCCGCCCTGACCGGCGGTGACCGGCCGGGCGGCGGGCAGGCCGGTCACGGCCGCGAGCCCGGCCAGCGGCAGCAGCCCGCCGACCACCAGGACGGGCGCGAACCCGAGCGCGTCGGCCGTCCACAGGCCCAGCGGCAGACCGGCGACCGAGGGCACCCCGACGGCCAGGCCGTACAGGCCCAGCCCTTCGCCGCGGCGCTCGGCGGGCACCAGGTCGGCGGTGAGCGCGGTGCCGGCGACCACGAGCACGCCGAGGCCCGCGCCGCGCAGCAGCGACACGGCCAGCACCACGGGCAGGTCCGCCGACAGCGGGAGCAGCAGGGCGGGCAGGCCGAGCAGGAGCAGGCCGAGCGCCAGCGCCACCCGGTAGCCGTGCCGGGACAGCAGCCAGGGCACGGCCAGCTCGGCGAGGACCGTGGACGCCATCATCGCGCCGGTGGCCAGGCCCGCGCCGGTCGCGCCGGAGCCGCCGGTCGCGGCGTAGAGAGGGACGGCGGAGAACAACAGGAAAAAGCCGAGCATCCCGGACACCGAGGCGGCCATCATCAGACCTAACGAACGCGTCATCACGCCCTCGACGATGACAAATCCCGCCTTAGACGGGATCGGGCATGATGCGTAGCCGCCTCTTCATAATGAGGAGGTGTTCGTGGGACGTGAGGCCGAGCTGACCCGGCTGGCCGCCGCGTGGGCCCGTACCCCCGGTGCGGTGCTGGTCGTGGGCGAGGCGGGGATCGGCAAGTCCAGGCTGGTCGAGCGGTTCGCCGGTGGGGTGGACGCGCTGGTGGCCGAGGGCGGGGCCGATCCGGGCGGGCCGGCGTACGCGCCGTTCGTGCCCGTGCTGCGCCGCCTGGTCAGGGAGTACGGCGCCGGGCTCGTGCCGGGCGGCGGGCGCAAGGGGCTGGCGTGCCTGCTGCCCGAGCTGGGGGAGCTGGACGACACGCCCGACCTGGGCCGGGCCCGGCTGTTCGAGGAGGTGCTGCTGCTGGTCGAGCGGGCCGCCGAGCGCCGTCCCCTGCTGATCCTGCTGGAGGATCTGCACTGGGCCGACCAGGCCGCCCGCGACCTGCTGGCGTACCTGCTGCGCAACCTGACGCGGCCCGGCGTGATGGTCGTCGTGACCTCGCGTGAGCCGCTGCGGCTGCCCGGCGCCGAGGTGGTCAGGGTGCCACCGCTCGGCCGGGACGAGGTGGCCCGCCTGCTCGGCCGCGACGACGTGGACACGATCGTGGCGCGCAGCGAGGGTAACCCGCTGTTCGCCGAGGCGCTGGCCGAGGCGGGCGACACGACCCCGGCCTCGCTGCGCGAGCTGCTGCTCGCCGGGGCCGAGAAGCTGCCGGGCCCCGGCCTCGACGTGCTGCGGATCGCCGCCGTGGCCGGGCGCAGGACGTCCCACGAGGTGCTGCGCCGGGTCGCCGGGCTCGACGACCTGGCGCTCGACGAGGCGCTGCGGCCGGTCGTACGGGCGCGGCTGCTGCTCGTGGACGGCGACGACTACGTCTTCCGGCACGCGCTCATCCGCGAGGCCGTCTACGACGACCTGCTCCCCGGCGAACGCCGCCGCCTGCACGCCCGCTGCGCCCCCGCCCAGCCCGAGCTGGCCGCCGACCACTGGCACGCCGCCGGGGACGGCCCGCGCGCCTTCGAGGCGGCCTGGCGGGCCCGCAGATGGGACCTGGTGCTGAAGCTGTGGGCGTACGCGGACGGCCAGGACCACGCCGAAGTGCTGGAGAACGCCGCCAGGGACGCCCTGCGCGACGGCGACGCCCACCGCGCCGAGGACCTGGCCACCAGGGCGCTCGCCGAGGTCGTCGACCCGCTGCGCGCGGCCCACCTGCTGGAGCTGCGCGTCGCCGTCCGCGACCTGCACGGCGAGGAGGGCCTGGACGACCTGCGCGAGGCCGTACGCCTGGCTCCCCGCGAGTCCAGGCTGCTCGGCGCCCTGGCGTGCACGCTGGCCTGGCACGGCCGGGACGGAGAGGCCCGCGTCCGCGCCGAGGAGGCGTACGAGCTGGGCGACACCAGGTCCCTGACCACCCTGGCCGCGCTCGCGGCGCTCGACGGCGACCTCGGCACCGCCTCCGCCCTGTACGCCCGCGCCCGGGTCGGCGCGCCCGACGACGACACGCTGCTCGTGTCGTACGCCGGCGAGGCCGACGCGCTGGAGGCAGCCGGCGAGCACGCCAGGGCCGAGGCGGTCGCGCGGCGCGGCATCGCCGAGGCCGCCCGCCTGGGCCTGGCCCGCTCGCGCGGCGCCCATCTGGCAGCGAACCTGGCCGAACCGCTCGCCTCGCTGGGCCGCTGGCGGGAGGCCCGCGAGGTGGCCGCTCCCGCGCTCGCGCTCGACCCGCCGCCGATCCACCGCGCCTGGATCCTGCTGGTGCTCGGCACGGTCGCGGTGCGGGAGGGCTCGGCGTCCGCGGCCGACGCGCTGCTCGCGCAGGCCAGGCCGCTCATGCGCGGGCGGTCGCGCGGCTACGACTCCTGCCTGGAGCCCGACCTGCTCGAACTCCGCCTCGCCGAGGCCGGGGGAGACCTGGACCGGGCGCGGCGGCTGGTCGACCACGTGCTGTCGGAGCACGACCTCACCCGCAGCCGCCGCTACGCCTGGCCGCTGCTGGCCCTCGCGGCCCGCATCGGACGGGTGCGCGCCGCGCCGCCCGGCCTGTCCACCGTCGGGCGGGTGCAGGAGGCGTACCGGGCCACGTTCGAGGCCGAGCTCGGCGGCTCGTGGACGGACGCGGTGGCCGCCTGGCGGGCCGTCGCGCAGCCGTACGGGCTGGGGCAGGCGCTGGTCAGGGCGGCCGAGCAGGACCCGGCGCGGGCCCGCGAGCCGCTGCGCGAGGCCCTGGCCATCGCCGCCGCGCTCGGCGCGGAGCCCCTGCGCCGGCAGGCGGAGGCGGCGGCGGCCACCACGCGGGTGGCCCTGTCCGCGACGCCGGGGTTGTCGGCCCGCGAGCTGGAGGTGCTCGGCCTGGTCGCCGAGGGCCTGAGCAACCGGCAGATCGCCGAGCGGCTGTTCATCTCGGCCAGGACGTCCGGCGTGCACGTGTCGAACATCATGGCCAAGCTAGGCGCCGCCTCCCGCGTCGAGGCCGCCGCGCTGGCCCGCCGGACCGGCCTGATATGAACCCTGATATGAACTCTGAATGACCACCGTGAACGTCGCCCTCGTCGGCGTGGGCAACTGCGTGTCGTCCCTGGTGCAGGGCGTCGAGTACTATCGCGACGGCGAGGCCCCCGGCCTGCTCAACCCCGTGTGCGCCGGATACGCCGTCTCCGACGTGCGCTTCACCGCCGCCTTCGACGTCGGCCGCGCCAAGCTCGGCCTGGACCTGTCGCAGGCGATCTGGGCGCCGCCGAACAACTCGCGCCGCTTCGCCGACGTGCCCCACCTGGACGTGCCGGTGCGCGAGGGCGTCCTGGCCGACGGCGTGGGCGAGGGCTCGGCCGAGCTGGTCGAGCCGACCGGCGGCGCCACGGTCGCCGACGTGGCCGCCCACCTGCGCGAGACCGGCTCCCAGGTCGTGGTGAACTTCCTGCCCACCGGCGCCCAGCGCGCCACCGAGCTGTACGCCGAGGCCGCGATCGAGGCCGGCTGCGCGTTCGTCAACTGCATGCCCGCCGTGCTCGCCCGCTCCGAGCAGTGGCGCGACCGCTTCGCCGCGGCCGGGCTGCCGCTGCTCGGCGACGACCTGAAGAGCTCCTTCGGCGCCACGCTCGTGCACCGCGCGCTGGTCGACGCCCTGACCGCGAGCGGGGTGCGCCTGCACGACGGCTACCAGCTCCTGGCCGGGGGCAACATGGACTTCGTCAACCTCCAGGACCCGGCCAGGATGGCGGGCAAGCGGGCCACCAAGGCGACCGGCGCCGGCACCTCCACCCACGTCGGCGCCCAGTACCTGCCCTTCCTCGACGACCGCAAGATCGCGTTCATCCGGCTGGAGGGTGAGGGGTTCGGCGGCTCCCCGCTGGAGGTGGAGCTGCGCATGGTGGTGGAGGACTCGCCGAGCGCCGCCGGGAACGTCCTCGACGCCGTGCGCCGGGCCAAGGCCGCCCTCGACGCGGGCGAAGGCGGCTTCCTGCGCGAGATCTCGGCCCCTCTCATGAAGGCGGTCTGACACTTTCGCCGAAGGCGGCCGGACACCGGACACCGGGCGCCGGGTTCGGCCGTGGCAGGCTGGGAGGATGCGCCTTGCGACCTGGAACGTGAACTCGGTCAAGGCACGGCTGCCGCGCCTGCTCGACTGGCTGGCCGCGACCGAGCCCGACATCGTCTGCCTGCAGGAGACCAAGTGTCCCGCGGAGTCGTTCCCCGTGGCGGAGGTGGGCGAGCTCGGCTACGCCGCCGCCGCCCACGGCGACGGCCGGTGGAACGGCGTCGCGGTGCTGTCGCGGGTGGGGCTGGAGGAGGTGACACGGAGCTTCCCCGGCGAACCCGGCCTCGCCGAGCTCGACGGGGTGGGCGCCGCCCGTCCCGAGGCCCGCGCGATCGGCGCGACCTGCGGCGGCCTGCGGGTCTGGTCCCTGTACGCGCCGAACGGCCGCGCGCTCGACTCGCCGCACTACGCGTACAAGCTGGAGTGGTTCGCCGCGCTGCGGGACGCGCTGGCCGAGGAGCTGGGCTCGCCGTTGGTGGCCTGCGGCGACTACAACGTGGCGCCGACCGACGCCGACGTCTGGGACCCCGCGCTGTTCGTCGGCTCCACGCACGTCACCCCCGCCGAGCGCCGCGCGCTCGCCGACCTGCTCGACCTCGGGCTGCGCGACGTGGTGCCGACGCCGATGAAGGGGCCGCACCCGTACACGTACTGGGACTACCGGGCCGGGATGTTCCACCAGAACAAGGGCATGCGGATCGACCTGGTGTACGCCAGCGCCGACGTCGCCGAACGGGTGCGGTCGGCGTACGTCGACCGCGAGGCGCGCAAGGGGAAAGGCCCCTCGGATCACGCGCCCATCGTGGTGGATCTCGACGCGATAATTCAATCAACAAACAGCAGCAAGACGAGTATCGTGAGTGACCAAATGTGCGGGGGCACACCTTCTTCACGCTGAAAAAGGGGGCCGTGTCGTGGAACCTGCCGATGGTCGGGTCATCCTGTTCGTCCTCATCGGGCTGGCCCTGTTCGCGCTGGGACGCCGCTTCCAGAACATGATCATGCTCAGGCAGGCCTGGAAGCAAACGCAGAGGCAGGTGACGGTGCGACGGGAGACCGCGCACAACGCGGTGAAGGGTCTCGTCGCCGTCACCGCGGTCGCCGCATTCGTCATCTGGCTCGCGATCAATCTCAATCGGATAATGAGCTGACCGCCATTCAGCCGATTACCGCGATTATCCGGAACGGCGGCGGTGGCGCAGGCCCCAAGCGGTGACCACGGCCAGCCCCGCCGCCGCCAGTCCGACCGCGCGGGTGAGCCGGGCGGCGCGCCTGATGTCCTTGACGTCCGGCTTGGGGCCGTCACCCATCGTGGGACGGTGTTCCGTCCGCCCGCCGTACACGTTCGTGCCGCCGAGGGTGACGCCCAGCGCGCCGGCGAAGGCGGCCTCGCACCTGCCCGCGTTCGGGCTGGGGTGGCGGTGGCCGTCCCGCCGCAGCACCCGCAGCGCCTGGACGGGGTCGGCCGCCAGCGCCGCCGTCAGCAGGCCCGTCACGCGTGCCGGTACGTAGTTGGCCACGTCGTCGAGCCTGGCCGCGGCCCAGCCGAACCGTTCGTAGCGGGGGGAGTGGTGGCCGATCATGGCGTCCAGCGTGTTGACCGCCCGGTAGGCCAGCAGCCCCGGGACGCCGGCCACCGCGCCCCAGAACAGCGGGGCCACCACGGCGTCGGAGGTGTTCTCGGCCAGCGACTCCACCGTCGCCCTGGCCAGCTCGGACGCCTCCAGCCGCGACGGGTCGCGCCCGCACAGGTGGGGCAGCCGGTCCCGGGCCCGCTGGAGATCGTCCGCCTCCAGGGCCTCGGCCATGTGCACGCCTTCGCGGGCGAGGGTCGTGCCGCCGAGCACGGCCCACGTGGCGAACGCCGTCACCGCCGTACGGACGGCCCGGTCGCCGCTGCGCTGAGCCAGCACGCCCAGGGCCGTCACGCCTCCGACGCAGATCCCGACATGAACCACCCCACGCCACCTCGTGTCGCCGTACGACGACTCCTCCAGCTTCGCCGCCGCCCGTCCGAACAGGGCGACCGGGTGGGCTGAGCTGCGCGGATCACCGAGAACCTGGTCGAGTGCGACACCGAGTGCGAGACCTAGCGGGTCATACCAAATGGGCATGAAGCTCATCTTCGTGCACATCCAGCCAGGCTGCCGCCCGGCGGATGCGTTGCCCCGCGCCGCCGGCCCACATCTTGGCCCAGTTGCCGCCGGCCGTGGCGCGGGTGCGCATGACGTCGTAGGAGCGGTGGAAGCGGAGCCTGGACAGTTCGAGCAGCCGTCGTCGTTCGCGGGGCGGCAGGCCGTACGCGTCGCAGAACAGGCGGATCCGGGCCCCCACGTCGACGTTGCGCTGGAGCGGGGGACGGTCGACCGGGTCGGCGATCGGGGCCCAGTGGCGCAGGGTGGTCACGATGTCGAACAGGCGGGTGGTGGGCCGGGCCAGGTCGAAGTCGATCAGCGCGACGGGGGCCGCGGTGGTGTCGCCGTCCTGATGGAAGACCACGTTGTCGGGTGTCAGGTCGCAGTGGCCGATGATCTCCGGCGCGCGGTCGTCGTTCGAGCCGCCTTCCCATCGTCCGGCGTCGAGCGGGAAGCCCGCGGTCGCGTCGTGGAACTCCCTTACCAGCATCGCCAGCTCGACCAGGAACCCGTCGGTCGAACTCGCCAGGCACAACCCACTCCGCCCCGGGACGTAGGTGAGCATCTCGCGGCCTAAACCGTCCGTCCCCAGGACCCGCGGCGCACCCCCGAACCCGGCTGCCTCAAGGTGTCTGAGCAGGGCGTGCACGGCGGGCGTGGCCGGACAGACCGGCCTGCGCACCGTGTCACCGACGCGCACCACCCCGTCTGTCACGTCCCCGCCCTGCAGGGGAATCTCATGCAGGAGCGTCGCGACCATGCCACAACAGCTTAGCCCCATTTGCCCCACCGCCGCCTGCCCTTTCCCCCACCCCACCGGCCCCTTCCCCGCCTCCCTCCCTCGTTTCCACCTCCTTTTCCTCCCTCGCCTCCGAATCGGCCCGGCCCGGCGATGCCCGCCCCTGCAAGCTCGCCACCTCCATGCCCTGACGCCACAACCACGAGGGCCATCCGCGCCGAACCGGCACCTCAACAGCGGGCACGTCCGTGACGAACAGCCCCGGCGACAGTGGGGGCTGTCCGCGACGCACCGGCCCTCCCGACCACGGGGGGCATCCGAGACGAACCGGCCCTTTGACCTCGACCGGCATTTGGCACCCCGACCCCGACCGGCCCCGGCACCCCAACCCCGACCGGCACCTTGGCCACGACCGGCACCCCAACCCCGACCGGCACCTTCGCCACGACCGGCACCCCAACCCCGACCGGCACCTTGGCCACGACCGGCACCCCAACCCCGACCGGCACCTTGGCCACGACCGGCGCCCCGACCGCGGGAGGCATGCGTGATGCACGGCCACCGCGCCCCGCTTGCCCCTGCCCAGCCCTGCCCCTCGGCGCGTGGCCTGGAACGCAGGCCGAGTGTCGCACCAGCCCCCGCCCCCACCCACCCCCTAGCCTGAGGAACCGTGCCCATCCTGCTCTCCTTGGCGGCCTTCCTCATGACGCTGCTGGGCGGGCTGGTCGCCGACCGCGTCAAGAACAACCGCCACCTCGTACTCGGCGCCGCCGCAGGCGTGATGCTGGGCGTCGTGGCCTTCGACCTCCTCCCGGAAGCCCTCACCCGGGACGCCGTCGAAGTCCTCGGCGTGCCGCTCCCGATGCTCATGTTCGCCCTGGCGTTCCTCGGCATCCACATCGTCGAACGCTCCATGGGCATGCACGACGCCCACGAAGGCGACTACGCCGCCCACCGCCACGCCCGAGCCGGCGTAGGCGTCACAGCGGGATCCGCCCTGGTCATCCACAGCCTCTTGGACGGCGCCGCCATCGGCGCCTCCTACCAGACGGACGCCTCCCTCGCCGTGGCCGTCGCCATTGGCGTCATCGCCCACGACTTCACCGACGGCTTCAACACGTACACGATCACCTCTCTGTACGGAAACGCCCGCCGCCGCGCCTTCACCCTCCTGGCCCTGGACGCACTCGCCCCCGTGATCGGCGCCACCCTGACCTTCCTCATCACCATCCCGGCCCACATCCTGACCGCCTACCTGGGCCTTTTCTCCGGTTTCCTCCTCTACTTGGCCATCTCCGACATCCTCCCCGAGGCCCACACAACGAGACGCGCCACCGGCTGGACCCTGGCCGCCACGGTCTCCGGAACCCTCTTCATGTGGCTGGTGATCGCCCTGTCTGCCTGACACGACCAAAACGTGTGCGTGACAAGTCGCCGGATCATGCACAATAAGGCAGGAGCGCCCTTAGCTCAGCTGGATAGAGCACCGGACTTCTAATCCGACGGTCGCAGGTTCGAATCCTGCAGGGCGCGCTTCTTCACCTGCGGAAACTCCAGACGCTGTCGCGTCTGTTGGCGGCATGAGGCAAATGTGGGGCAATCCTGAGTCAGCTCCCGAGCTGTCGCCCCAGTGCGGACGCCGCGTTCAGCACCAGCTGGGCTGTCTCGCGGGCTGCTTCGTGGGCCACGTCCGGGAGCACCGAGACGTAGGTGTCGGCGGTCAGCACGATGCTGGCGTGCCCCAGCATGGCCTGTACCACCTTCAGGTCGGTATGCGCGGCCAGCGCCAGCGTGGCGGCGCCATGGCGCAGATCGTGCAGCCGGATCGGTGGCAGCCCGGAGGCGGCCACCAGCCGGCGGAACCGGCCGGTGAGATAGTCCGGCCGCAGTGGCGTACCTGTAGCGGTGGTGAACACGTACCCAGAGTCCTGCCAGCCTGCATCCGCTGTCGCGCGCAGTTCCTCTTGGCGCTCGCGGTGCCGGGCCAGCACCTGTATGGTTTCCGCGTCCAGGGCCACTACCCGGCAGCTGGCGGCGCTCTTCGGCGGACCGACCATGACCTGGCCGTCGGCGTGTACTCGCTGCTGCGCCACCGTCAGCTCCGCACCTTGCAGGTCGACGTCCGTCCAGCGCAGACCGGCCAGCTCACCGCGGCGCAGGCCGCGCAGCGCGGCCAGCCACCAGGCGGCGTACAGGCGGTCCTGTGCGACGCTGGTCAGGAATGCTGCGAGCTGTTGTTCGGTCCAGACCGCCACCGCCGGACGCTCTCCCGCTTGATGCCAGCGGGCCGTCCGCCCGGCGGTCCAGACGACTGGATGCGGTCGCCGCGGACGGGGGAGTTCGGCGCCGTTGGCCGGGTTGACCGGGATCAGCCGGGCACGGACCGCCGCGTTCAGCGCCGTCCGCAAAGTGGCGTGGATCCGCACCGCGGTGGCTGGTGACAGTCGACGGCCGGTCGGCGAGGGACGGGACGCGAGCGTCGTGAGTAGTCCGTTGACGTCGCGGGAAGTCAGTTTGTGCAGCCTGATCTTTCCCAGTCGAGGATCGAGGTAGAGGCGGATGTGCGTCGCGTAGCCCTGCCGGGTCGATGGACGGAGGGCGTTCTTGGTGGCTAGCCAGCGTGCCAGCCACTGCCCGAGCGTGCATCCGGCCCCTGCGCCGTCGTGGTCGGCAGCGGCCAGGGCCCGGCCTGCCGCTTGCGCTTCCTCGGGGTCGGTGTAACCGCCTTGGCGGATGCGCTTCCGTTGCCCGTCCAGGCCGCGTATCTGTACCGCGAAGTACCAGCTGCCGTGATCGTCATCCGCTGGCAGACGCGGACACGTCACGCCTCGCTGACGTCCCGTTTCCGCATCCACACAGCCGCATCGCCTGCTGACCTGCACACGTGTCTTTGCCATCCGTCACACTTCCCCAAGGTGCGGGACGACAGACCCGCCGGCTACCGCTCGCATCCGATCAGGGTTTCCATGCGAGGCAGCGGCCGCGAAGCTCATGATGGCACGACCGAACTCACCGCTCCGTGATCGAGTTCATTCACGGCATCCGGATACAGGTTCGCCTTGATCCCGGCCTCGGAGAGAGTCTTGTCCATGAGCGGAGGGAACGTCCCATTCCGATCTTGGAGCAGAAACGCGACTCCATCGAACCCAGGGCACACCAAGGTCTCCATCAAAGTCGGGACGGTTCACTCGTGACCTTCATCGACCAGCACGCCGACGTGTTCGGTGTCGAGCCGATCTGCCGTGTCCTGACCCAGCACGGCTGCCCCATCTCCACCAGCACCTACTACGCCGCCAAGAACCGCCCGCCCTCGGCCCGGGCCGTGCGCGACGCCGAACTGGACGAGCACATCACCCGCATCCACGCTGACAACTACGGCGTCTACGGCGCCCGCAAGATCTGGCATCAGCTGCAGCGCGAAGGGCACCGGGTGGCCCGCTGCACGGTCGAACGCCGCATGCGCGCCCTCGGCCTGCAGGGCGCGCGTCGCGGTAAGAAGGTGCGTACCACCGTGGCCGATCCCGGCCATGAGCGGGCGGCTGATCGACTGCGCCGGGACTTCACCGCAAGCCGGCCGAACGCCGCCTGGGTGGCCGACTTCACCCACGTGACTGCCTGGTGCGGCGTCGTCTACGACGCCTTCGTGGTCGACGTCTATTCCCGGGCGATCGTCGGCTGGGCCGCCTCGCTGACCAAGCACACCACGCTCGTACTCGACGCCCTGGACATGGCCCTGTGGCGGCGGGAGCGTATCGGCCGGCCAGTCGAGCCGGGGCTGATCCATCACAGCGATGCCGGTAGTCAAGGCGGATTCAACTGATCGTCGCAACACCTTGATTCTGAGGAGGATGTTGTGGCGCAAGGAAGGGCGCGTGCGGCGATTCAGGCTGGTCGGCCGCCGCTTCGGTCACCGGGGCGGCCTCCGGTAAACCGGCGCGAGGAGAAGCAGCGGTTCTGGCGCCTGATCGCCGAGGGGAGGTCGAGTGAGGAGGCCGCTGTCGCGTGCGGCGTGTCGATGCCGTTGGGGCCGCGGTGGTTTCGTGAGGGTGGCGGTATGCCGCCGATCAGCCTGGAGCCACTGTCGGGTCGCTACCTGTCCTTCACCGAACGCGAGGAGATCGCCCTGCTGCGCGCCAAGGACCGCGGGGTGCGGGAGATCGCCCGCACCCTGGGACGTGCCCCGTCGACGATCTCGCGGGAACTGCGGCGCAACGCGGCGACTCGCGGCGGCCGCCTGGACTATCGGGCCTCGGTCGCGCAGTGGCACGCCGACCGGCAAGCGCGCCGGCCCAGGAGATGCAAGCTCGCCGACAACGATCGGCTGCGGCAGTACGTGCAGGACCGGCTGGCCGGCACGGTCCGCGCCCCGGACGGCAGCGAGATCGAAGGGCCGCAGGTCCGCTGGATCGGGCGACGGCATGGGCGCCGCCAGGACCGGCGCTGGGCGACGTCATGGAGTCCGGAGCAGATCGCGAATCGGCTGCCGGTCGACTTTCCTGAGGATGAAACGATGCGGATTTCGCACGAGGCCATCTACCAGGCCCTGTACATCCAGGGCCGGGGCGCGCTGCGGCGCGAGCTGACGGCCTGCCTGCGCACCGGCCGCGCGCTGCGAGTGCCCCGGGCCCGGACGCGCCAGCGCGGGAAGAAGTTCGTCACCGAGGAAGTGCTGATCAGCCAGCGTCCCGCCGAGGCCGCCGACCGGGCGGTGCCTGGGCACTGGGAAGGCGACCTCATCATCGGCCTGGACAGCTCTGCAATCGGCACGCTGGTCGAGCGCACCACCCGGTTCACGATGCTGTTGCATCTGCCCCGGATGGAAGGCCATGGCGAGAGCGAGCGGGTCAAGAACGGCCCAGCACTGGCCGGACACGGCGCCGAAGCGGTGCGCCACGCCATCGCCGCAACGATCATCACGCTGCCCGAGCATCTGCGCAGGTCACTGACCTGGGATCAGGGCGCGGAGATGGCCCAGCATGCGCGGTTGCGCATCGACACCGGG
This sequence comes from Nonomuraea sp. NPDC047529, assembly GCF_040642995.1. Classification (NCBI taxonomy): domain Bacteria; kingdom Bacillati; phylum Actinomycetota; class Actinomycetes; order Streptosporangiales; family Streptosporangiaceae; genus Nonomuraea; species Nonomuraea sp. NPDC047529. Next base: position 239,585 of record NZ_JBEYTJ010000010.1, read on the forward strand.
CTGGAGGTCTACTTCGCCGACCCGCACAGCCCCTGGCAGCGTGGCACCAATGAGAACACCAACGGCCTGCTGCGCCAGTACTTTCCTAAGGGCACCGATCTGAGCAGACACGGCCGAAGCGAGCTGGACGCGGTCGCCGCCACACTCAACAGCCGCCCTCGCAAAACACTCGGTTGGCGTACTCCCGCCGAGGCGTTCAACGAGCGTCTAGGCTTGCTGACAGGCAGTGTTGCAACGACTCCTTGAACCCGAGCAATACACGTCTTTCCGGTTCACCACGCATCTGCTGGCGGCCGGGATCGACGCCTCCGTCGGCAGCGTCGGCGACGCGCTCGACAACGCCCTGATGGAATCGCAGATCGGCCTCTACAAGACCGAGCTGATCAAGCCCCGAGGACCCTGGCGCAGCCTGGCCGACGTCGAGCTGGCCACCGCCGAATGGGTCGACTGGTTCAATGCCACCCGCCTGCACTCAGCGATCGGGCACCTGCCACCAGAGGAGTTCGAAGCTTTCTACTACGCTCAACACCAGCCCAACGAACCCGCCGGAATCAACCGTTAAGGTCTCCATCGAAGTCGGGGCGCTTCATGTGCCCGGCGTCACGATCCGATGGAGGCGAGGCCGCGTTGGCAACAGTCGCGCCAGCGCGGCCGGCAGCGCTCGGTCGGCCCAGTCTGGTCGTGGTCGGGAGACCTGACGACGCAGGACGGCGACCTCATGACGCAGCACCAAGATCTCTACGTCCTTGGAGGTGTCGCCCCGTGTGAGAAGCGTCAACCAGCCGAACAACCGGACCATCAGCAGATACAGCAGGCGTAGAAACACGAGTGCCGAGGATAGAAGGCCAGATCAGATGCCACGGGCGAGGCTTTGGCACCTCACAGGTGCTGAACGCTGAAGAAGGTCACGAAGACCGATCGTGCGAGCTACTGTATTACACCTTGACGTTGTGCGGATATCTGCTGGTCACGTTGCGGGAGGCTCTTGCCGTGGCCGTGGCCGTGGCCGTGGCCGTGGCCGTGGCCGTGGCCGTGGCCCTGGCCCCTGGCCTCAGCGCCGCGCGGGCGGTGGTGCGCCTAGTCGGCCTGCCGGTCCAGTGCCCTGCGAGGACTTGGAAGCGGTACAGGGCGAGCGCGACGGCCTCGTTCCCATCGGCCGCCTCGCCGACCACGTCGATCCCGTCCGCGCTCTCCGTGACCAGCCGGAGACCCGCTCTGATCATGGCATGGTCATCAGCGATGATCAGCTTGATCGTCATAAGGCATTCCGCATGTTCGCAAGTACGGCTTGATCTTATCTGGCCCGGAAACATGACCACCTCGGCTGGAACGCGGAGCCGTCCGCGCCCTCATCTCCGCCCTCCGGCGGAACCGCCCTCCGCCGGGCGGCCATCTTCACCAATTCCGATCAGTCCTCCATCAACGCGGCGGCCTCCTCGTCGGACAACTGGTCGATCTCGGCGATCAGGCGCGCTTCCACGGCGGCGGCCAGGCGGCGCACCGTCCTGGTCTGGAAGAGCGTGTTGAGCGGCAACTCGAGGTCCAGCTCGGAGCAGATCCGGGCGATCACGCGGGCGCCGAGCATGGAATGTCCGCCCAGGTCGAAGAAGTCCTCGTCCACACCGAACTCGTCGTGACCGAGCACTTCGCCCCAGATCTCGTGTACCAGTTCCTCCGCGGCGGTCACCGGGGCGGAGCCGGCGGCGGGGGCCTGCGCTCGGGGCGGTGCCGGCAGCGCGGCGCGGTCGAGCTTGCCGTTGGGCAGTCGGGGGAAGGAGTCGACGCCGACGTAGAAGCTGGGGACCATCGTGGGCGGCAGCCGCTCCTCCAGGAAGGTGCGCAACTCCGCCACCGGGACGTGCCCGTCCACATAGGCCACCAGAGCCGGCCCGCCCGAAGCGTCGGCACGGACCGCCGCTGCGGCGTGCCGGACACCGGGATGGGCCGTCAGTACCGACTCCACCTCGCCGAGTTCGATCCGGACACCCCGCACCTTCACCTGATCGTCCACCCGTCCGACGAACTCCAGCAGGCCGTCCGCGCCGCGCCTCACCAGATCGCCGGTGCGGTAGAGTCGGCCACCCTTGCCGTACGGGTCGGGGACGAAAGACGACGCGGTGAGCGCCGCCCGGCGGTGGTAGCCGCGTGCCAGTCCGTCGCCGCCCAGGCAGAGCTCGCCCGTCACGCCGATCGGCACCGGCTCCATGGCCTCATCCAGGACGTATGCGGTGGTGTTGGCCACCGGACTGCCGATCGAGATGGTCCGGTCCTGCGGCTGGAGGCGATGGGTGAGGGACCAGATGGTGGTCTCGGTGGGGCCGTACATGTTATGCACCTGTCCGGCCGCCTCCTGCAGCCGGCCCGCCAGCCCGGCCGTGAGCGGCTCACCTCCGCTGAACACGCGGGGCAGCCCAGGGGGCAGCCGGTCGATCAGCTCTGCCAGAACCGACGGCGGTGCCTGGACGGTGGTCACCTCCGTTTCAGCCCGCAGCGGGCCGCTTTCCGGCGGCGGTGCCACCACCGTCACGCCCCCGGCCAGCAGCGGCCCGAAGATTTCGAGAGCAGCGATGTCGAAGGAGAGAGGGGTGAGCAGCAGCATACGCTCGGTGGCGTCGAAGGCGAGGCTCTCGACCAGGTTGACCACGCCTCGGTGCGGCACCATGACCCCCTTGGGGACACCCGTGGAGCCGGAGGTGTAGATGACGTAGGCGAGGCTGTCGGGAGACACGTGCGGGAGTACGAGATCGCCCGGCGGGACCGAGGGGAATTCCGCGGCCACGAAGGTCGCCACCCCGGGCAGCCGTTCGGCCAGCTCAGCCGTGGTCAGCGCCAGAGCGCACCCGGAGTCCTCCAGCATGAAGCGCAGCCGGGCCGCCGGATAACGCGGATCGAGCGGCACGTAACAGCCGCCTGACTTCAGCACCGCGAGCAGTGCGATCAGCAGCTCGCCACTCGGTGGCAGGCATACGGCCACCGGTGACTCCGCGCCGACGCCACGCTCGATCAGCGCGGACGCCAGGGCGGACGATCGCCGGTCGAGTTCGCCGTAGGTCAGCGTGCTCTTCTCGTGCGGGACGGTCACGGCGGGCGCGTCGGGCTCGGCCGACGCGCGGGCACCGATCAGCTCGTGCAAGGACTGCTGAGGGTACGATCTGCGCGGGCCGTGCCAGGATGCCAGCACGTGTTGGCGGCGCGCCCCGGACATCAGCGGCAGGCGCGACAGCGGTAGCGCGGGATCGGCGGTGGCCGCGTCGAGCAGCGAGAGATACCCCTCGGTGAGCCTGACCACGGTGTCCCTGTCGAACAGGTCGGTGTTGTACTCGAGCCAGGCGCTCATCTCGCCTTCCGGGTTCTGCACCTCCAGCGTCAGATCGGTCTTGGCGGTCCTGGTGCCGAACAGGCCGCGGACGTCGTACGGCACCTGGTTGATGGCGACCTGGTACAGCGGCGTACGTGCGGGGTCGCGCGGTGGGCGCAGCTTCTCCACGATGAGGGCGAAGGGCACGTCCTGGTGGTCGAGCGCCTCCATGGTGGTGGCCCGCATCCGGTCGAGGGCCTCGGCGAAGGACGGATCGCCGCCGAGGTCGGCACGCAGCGGCAAAACGTTGACGAACATGCCGACGAGCGGGCTGAGCTCGGGCAGATCCCGCCCGGCGACCGGCGAGCCGATCACCACGTCACTCTGGCCGCTCCAGCGAGCCAGCAGCGCGGCGAAGGCGGTGAGCAGCACCATGAACGAGGTCGCGCCGGCGGCCTTCGCCAAGGCGCCCACTCGTTCCGCCAGCTCGGCGGGCACGGTGAAGGCGTGGTTGGTTCCTGCGTAGCTGAGCTCGGCCGGGCGGGGCCGGTCGGTGGGCAGTTCCAGCGGCACGGACCCGGCCAGCCGGTCGGACCAGTAGGCCAGGCCCCCGTCGAGTTCTCCGGCGTCAAGCCGTGTGCGTTGCCAGGCGGCGTAGTCGGCGTACTGGATGGGCAGCTCGGCGAAGCGGGGCGAGCGGCCGGCACGCACCGCGGCGTGCGCTTCGACCAGATCCTCGGCCATGACCTCCGCCGACCACGCGTCGAAGATCGTGTGGTGGACGACGAGCACGAGCCGCCACTGGCCGCCGCCCAGCTCCACCAGCCTGACCCGCCACAGCGGCGCGCGGTCGAGCGTGAACGGCCGGGCCGCGTCGGCCGCGGCAAGAGCGGCCAGTTCCGCCTCCTGGGCGGATCCGTCGAGCCCGGACAGATCGGTGTGGGTCAGATGCACCGGCACCTCGGGTGCGATGAGCTGCACGACCTTGCCGTCGCGCAGTTCGAAGCGGGTGCGCAGCGGCTCGTGCCGCTGGACCACCAGCCTGAGCGCCTCCTCCACCGGCTTGGGGCCGGCGACGTCCAGCCGCTTCAGGTGGGAGATGGCGCCGATGTTGTAAAGCGGCAGGTCGGGCAGCAACTCAGTGAGGAACCAGATGCGTTCCTGCGCGTGCGAGGCGGGAAACTCGTCCTCTGTCATGGCGTCTCCGTCAGGTGTCGGCGTATCTCCCGTGTGATCGGGTCAAGCGCGCTGACCTCGCCGATCGTGGCCAGCCAGTGCCACTGGTCCAGGGCGTGGTAGAGCCGGTAGAAGGCCAGGCGCCGCGCCCAGTCCTGGGGCAGTGCGCCGTATCCCGCCAGCAGCGCCCGGCGGCGCAGGGAGTCGTCGCGGACGGCGAAGTAATCGGTGCGCGCCAGGTCCATCAGCGGATCGCCGCCGAGCGCGTTCTCGACGTCGATGACGCCGGTCAGCCGCCACCGTCCGGCCTGCTCGGCGACCATGACGTTGCGTTCGTGGTAGTCGTGGTGCAGCAGGACGGGAGTCTCGCAGCCGGCCAGCAGGTGGCGATCGGCGTGGAAGCGTTCGGTCAGCGCCGTGTGCAGTTCCGGATCGCCGCCGAACTCGGCGAACTGGGCGATCTTCAGTTCGAACTGGCCGCCGACGTAGGCGAGATTCGTCGGCTCACGCGGCCCGTCCAGGGGGCCGAACATGGGCAGTTCGACGCTGTGGATCGCGCGCAGTACCCGTCCCATGTCGTGGTAGAGCCGCTCGATCGTCTCCTCGTCAAGGTCGGCGGAGACCTGCGAGAGCGGCCGGCCGGGAACCTTGGTCATGATCAGGTATGCCTGGGGCAGGTCGTGCTTGGAGTCGTCGGCGCGCACCACGGCGGGCACCGGGGCGCCACTGCCGCTCAGCAGCTCGTAGACGTGCTGCTCCTTGCGCATGCGTGCGGTGAACACCCGCGGGTACAGCTTGAAGATCAGCTCACGTCCGCTGCTGCTGACCTCGTAGACGGCGCTGATCTCGCCGCCGGTGCGCAGCAGCACGCCGTCGACGGGCTCGCCCAGCAGCTCGCTCGCCTTGGCGGCGCTCAACGGCATGGTCAGCGCCTTGGCGAAGGCGGGCGCGCTCCACGCCAGGCTGACCGTGTTACCGGCGCGCGCCTGCAACGCCTGCGCGCCCACGAGGTCGTCGGGTTCCGCCTCAGGCACCTGGTCGTCGAACTGGGCCAGCACCGGGATACGCATCGAGACCAGCACGTGGACGGCGATGCCGAGGCCCAGCAGGATGTACATGAAAGCGAGGCCGCGTCCCTCGCCCACGCCGATCACCGCGCCGACGGTGGAGGCCAGCGCCCCACCTGGTGCCAGGAGCGGCTCCAGCAACAGTTCTCCGAGCGGTGCGACGACGGCCATGCCGACCGGCAGCGTCGACCAGGAGACCATCTGGTTGAACGCCGTGACCCGGCCGTGGAAACGTTGCGGCACCTTCACGTGAATGATCGTCATGAAGACGCCGTTGACGACAGAGAGGCTGCCCCACAGGCCGAACGCGCCCAAGCCCACCACCAGTGGCGAGGCGTACAGCCCCGTGATGACGGCGAACAGGCTCAGCAGCAGCGTGCTCAGCATGACCGCCCGCATCCGCCGGTGCCGGGGGCCTCCCCACAGTGCGACGAGCATGCCGCCGAGCGTGGCGCCCAGGCCGCCGACGAAGGAGATGAGCCCGGCCGTCTCCAGGTCGGAGAACGACAGCACCAGCGGCGAGATGGACATCAGCACCGCGGCCAGCATGATGTTCAGTACCGCGAAGTAGAGCAGCGCGGCCCGCAGGTGCCGGTTGCCCAGCGACATCCGGAACCCGGCCGCGATCTCGGTCGCCATCGGCTCGCGCCGCTCCAGGCCCAGGGTCGCGGGGAAGCGGATCAGCGCCAGCGCGACGAGCACGACGGCGAAACTGGCCACGTCGATCATCAGGATGCCGTCCAGGCCGATCCCGGCCAGCAGTGCGACGGCCAGCAGCGGCGCGGCGAACTGGGAGGTGCCGACCAGCGTCTGCACCACGCCCGCCGCGTGACCCAAGTAGCGCTTGGGCACCAGCTGAGGTAGTGCCGAGATGTAGGCGATCCGCTGGATGACCAGGGTGACCGACAGCGCCGCGGTGAGCGGGTAGAGATGCCAGGAGGCCAGGTTGCCGGTCCACAACAGCAGCCCGAACAGCAGTTGTACCCCGCCGGCGAGGCTGTTGCCGAGCGTCATCACCGCCCGCTTGCCCGACCGGTCGACGATCGCGCCGATCAGCGGCGCGACCAGAACTCCCGGCATGATCCCCAGGGCGATCAGCAGGGTGAAGCTCAGCAGAGAGCCCGTGGTGGTGTAGACCCAGATCGGGATGGCGAAGTCGGTGACCGCAGTGCCGATCATGGAGGCGAGCTGGGCGGCGGAGACGCTCAGGAAGCGCCGCAGACTGGGCGGTGGTGGCTCCTTCCCCCGCCGCTTCGAGGATGGGTCGCGCTGCGCCGGTGGGTGATCGTGCCTCTTCGGAGGGTGCTCGTCGGTGTGGGACGTGGTCTCCTCGATCCACCATCCCGCCGCCGGGCCCCGTGCGGAACGGCTCAACGCCTCGGCCGCCCCGTACTCCATGGCGATGTGCGTGTTCGTCAGGATCTGGGCCAGGTCGTCGGCGCGGTACTTCAGGTAGTAGTGGCCCGCCTCGTCCAAGACGACCAGCGCGTTGCTCGGCGACAGGAAGTGCCACTCCTTGTAGCGCTCGCGGTAGTAGTCGGTGGCCGGGTCCTGCTCGCCGACCACCGAGATGACGGGGGCGCGCAGTGGCTCGCTCCGTTCGGCCAGCATGCGTGTGAAGCTCTCCTCCGCGATCAGCGTGTCGCGTCGCTGGTTGCGGACCATGAACCCGACCTGCTCCTCGTCCAGGCCGGAGATGTCGTTGCCCATCGACTTCATCCGGTTCTCGTAGACGCGGTCGCCGCGTAGCCGGTCGGTTCGCAGCAACCTGCCCAGGGGCCCGGCGATGCGGCCGACGGGGCGGGCGAACGGGAAAATCGCCCCGAGGTAAACCGCTTCCGGCTCGCGGCCTCGTGCCTCCAGGCGCCTGGCGATGTCGGCGGTGACGGCGCCGCCGATGCCGCAGTGGCCGTACAGGACGATCGGCCCGGGTATGCCGTCGAGGATTTCCGTGACGCACTGGGCGATGACGTCTTCGAGCGGCATGACCGGCTCGTCGGGACGGCCGGGATCATGACCGGGGAAGGCCATGGAGTACAACGCGACCTCGTCGGGCAGCGCGTCGGCCAGAGGCTGGTAGACCAGGGCGCTGCCACCGCCGTACGGGAAGCAGATCAGGGTGAGCGTGGGAGCGGAGGACGAGCGTGTCAGCCGGTGCAGCAGTTGGCGCGGCCGGTCGTCCGACGGGGCGGGCCCTTCGATGAGCGCCGCCAGCATCCGCACGGTGGAGTGATTGAACAGGTCCATGACGCCGACGGAGCGTCGCTCGGCGGCCGCCTGCACGTGCCGCAGCCTGGCCACGGCCTGGATGGCCACCAGCGAGTGTCCGCCGAGCTCGAAGAAGTCGTCGTCCAGGCGGATGTCGGACACACCGAGCAATTCGCTCCAGATCTCGGCGATGGCGATCTCGGCCGGGCTGCTCGGCGCCGCTCCCTGCCCGCCTCCGGCGCCGGGACGCGGCGGCGAGGGCAGCGCGGCGCGGTCCACCTTGCCATTGGGGCTGAGCGGCAGCGCCGGCAGGAAGACGTACGCGGTGGGCACCATGTGGTCGGGCAGGAGCGCTTTGAGCGCCGCGCGCAGGTCAGCGTCGGGAACGTCGGTGACGACGTAGGCCGCGAGTCCGTCGCCGCCGGCCACCACCAACGCCACGCGCACGCCGGGCTGTTCGCGGAGCACGGCTTCGATCTCGCCCAGTTCGACCCGCTGGCCGCGGATCTTGACCTGGTTGTCGATGCGGCCGAGGAACTCCACGGCGCCGTCACGGCGCAGCCTGGCCAGGTCGCCGGTGCGGTAGAGACGCGAGCCCGAGTGGCTGTAGGGGTCGGGCACGAAACGCTCGGCGGTCAGCGCGGGCCTGGCGTGGTAGCCCGGGGAGAGCTGAACCCCGCCGATGTGCAACTCGCCCGGCACGTCGAAAGGCACCGGGCGCAGCCGCGAGTCGAGGATGTGGATGCTGGTGTTCTGCAACGGGTGCCCGATCGGCACGCGGCTCTCGCCCGGGGCGCACCGCCATGCCGTCACGTCCACGGCCGCCTCGGTCGGTCCGTACAGGTTGTGCAGCTCGGCATGCGGCAGCCGCTCGAAGAAGCGGGCGGCCACGGCGGGCGGCAGCTCCTCCCCGCTGCAGATCACCCGGCGCAGCGATGTGCACGCCTCGACGCCGTCTTCTTCCAGGAAGAGGGCCAGCATGGACGGCACGAAGTGCATGGTGGTCACGCCGCTGCCGATGATGAGGTCGCGTAAGTAGGCGGTGTCGCGGTGGCCGCCGGGCGCGGCCAGCACCAGCCGGGCACCGGTGATGAGCGGCCAGAAGAACTCCCAGACCGACACGTCGAACCCGGCGGGGGTCTTCTGCATCACCGCGTCGGCGCCGGTCAGGCCGAATCTGCGCTGCATCCAGTCGAGCCGGTTGCCGATGGCCACGTGGGTGTTGGGCGCTCCCTTGGGGCGGCCGGTCGAGCCGGAGGTGTAGATCATGTAAGCCGGATGAGCGGGGCCCGCCGTGACGGGCGGCGCATGATGCGGCGGATCGACCGGCTCCGCCACGGACGGCCCGGACGGTTCCTCTGGAGCTACGGTTGCGATCCCGGTCTCGGGGAGCCGCTCGCGTACCGCATGCTGGGCCAGCAGCACGACGGCCTGGGCGTCGCGGAGCATGAAGTCGAGCCGGTCTCGCGGGTATTCGGGGTCGAGCGGCACGTAGGCGGCTCCGGACTTGACCACGGCCAGCAGGCTCACCACCAGCTCGATGGAGCGCTCGGCGCAGATCGCGACCCGGGTGCCCGGCCCCGCACCGCGTTCGCGCAGGCGGTGCGCCAGCCGGTTGGCCCGCTGCTCCAGCTCCGCGTAGGTGAGCCGGTGGTCGCCGAACTCCAGGGCGACGGCCTCCGGGGTGCGGGTTGCCTGGGCCTGGAACAGCTCGCCCAGCGTCTTGTCCGCCGGGTACGGCAGCCGCGGCCCGTGCGCGAGTGCCAGAATGCGGTCGCGTTCGTCAGCGGTCAGCATCTCCAGGTCCGACACGCGCAGGTCGGGAGCTTCGACGGCGGCGCGCAGCAGGGTCGCGAAATGGACCCCCAGGTCGTCGACGGTCGCCCCGGCCAGCACGTCGCGGTTGAAGACGAACACGCCGTCGAGCCCGCCCCGCCGTTCCGTGAGGAAGAGCTCCAGCTCGAAGGGGGCGGCCGTGGCCGCCATGGGGAACGGCTCGACGTCCAGGCCGGACCAGGCGGCGGTGTCCTCGGCGTAGCTCTGCAAGGTCAGCGCGACCTGGAAGACCGGGGTGCGCGAGGTGTCGCGTGTCGCTGCGAGTTCCCCGGTGAGCTGCTCGAACGGCAGCCGCTGGTGTTCGAAGGCGGCCAGCGTGGTCCGCCGCACCCGGGCGAGCAGCTCGGCGAAGGTAGGATCGCCCGCCAGGTCGGCGCGCATGGGCAGCATGTTGACGAACGTGCCGATGAGCTGCTCCAGCTCGCTGCGGGGGCGCCCGCTCACCGGAGTGCCGACGGCGAAGTCGTCCTGCCCGCTGTAGCGGCCCAGGAGCACCTGGTAGACCGCCAGGGCGACCATGTAGAGCGTCGCGTCGTGCGCCTTCGCCAGGTTCTTGGCCGCGGCCAGCAGGTCGGGGCCGAGTTCGAAGGCGCGGGAATCGCCCTCGAAGGTGGGCGCGGCTCCGCGTCGCCCGTCCAGGGGCAGGTCGATGGGCGGCACTCCGGCCAGCCGCTCGCGCCAGTAGGCCAGATCCGCCTCATCGGCGGGGCGGGTGCGCTGCCACAGGGCGAAGTCGCCGTACTGCACGGCGGGCTCGGGCAGGTGCTCTCCCGCGTAGAGCGCGCGCAGCTCCCCGGCCAGAATCTCCAGCGACCAGCCGTCACAGGCGATGTGGTGCACCGTCACCAGCAGTACGTGGTCGTCGTCGGCCAGCCGCACGAGCAGGGCCCGCAGTGGCGGCTCGGTGGCGATGGAGAAGGGTCTGGCCTGCTCCGCGCTCACCAGGTCACGGACGCCGGCCTCGTCCGCCGCGCTCCGCCTGCGCAGCTCGGTGCGGTCGGGAGCGGTCACCTCGACCAGCGGCCGTCCGCCGGCGTCGGCGGGAAAGCGCGTGCGCAGGATCTCGTGCCTGGCCACGACCGTGTCGAGGGCGTGCTGCAGCCGGTCGACATCGAGTCGGCCGTGCAGGCGCAGCACGAGGGGGATGGTGTACGCGGCGGTACCCGGAGCGAACTGCTCCATGAACCACAGGCCCTCTTGCGCGAACGAGAGAGGCACTTCGGCGTCGGGGGCGCGGCGCGGGATGCCGGCGGGCCTGGCGCCGGATCGGCGGCGCAGACGTTGCTCGACCAGTGCCCGCTTGGGGTCGGAGAGCGTCACGTCACTCGACGAAAGCCCTGGCGAGGAGGTCACGCAAGCCTCTCTTTCTGGCGGGAACGGTAGACCAGGACGCGTGGATGAACGCCGGATGTCGTACGGGTTCGCGGGCTCGGTGATGGATGAACGTATTCATACACACTTTTAAGTGTCAAGTCGATGCCAGGAAAACGGCGGCTGGAGAGAATTCTTGCTTTGGCGAGGATGTCCGGGCCCATGTACAGAGGTGGAAAGTTCGGGGTCTCATGTCCCGCGTTCCGCGGCTCGTGGGTATACCGAATCATCCAGTGGGATGATTCCGCTGGTAGAGCCCTTGTCGAGGATGCGATCAAGCGCTCCGAGCCGAAAACGCGGTCACCCGGCCCGCCAAGAACTACTACGGTGGGCTGTGCTCTTGTGATTCTGTGTAGTCATGTATTTGCGGTTCACCCAGCGGGGTAACGCGGATGGGGCGAGTGTGCGGTATATCGCGCTCGCCCGTCATCGTCGGGTTGGCGGCAAAGTCAAACGGACGTCTTGTTGAATCTGCCGCAGGCAAGAAGCAGGCATTCGAGTGCTGCTGCCCGGACATGAAGGAGACGAAGTCCCTGACGAAGGCGCCGCGTGAGTAGCTGCCGCCGCTGCCGGCCAGGTCGCGGCGAAAAGCCGTGCGGAGCAGGTTGCGGTATTCCGCACCGTCGATCTTCCCGTCGTCATCGGCGTCGGTGGCGTACTCGTGGCGGTGACGCGTCCGTCGCCGCCGCTGTCGAGAGCGGTCTGTAGCTCGCGCCACCAGGTGGCGTACGCCTGAAACAGCTGCTCCTCGTCCTGCGCGCCCAGGTTGAGCCGCGTGGCGATCTCCCTGGCCATGGCGGCCAGATCGGGCCAGCGCAGGCAGCCGTCGCCCGTCTGGTCGAGGACCTCGGTGAAGAAACTGTCGGCAGATCGGACCGCACGGTCGTCCTCGTCGGAGGCGGGGTGAGCAGCCGTACCAGGGCGCGCGGCCTTGCCGGTCGGGCGGCGTACGGAGGGCGGCGCTCAGGTACGTGGACCGCATGAGCGTCCGGGCTTCCGGCAGGTCGGGCAGGGCGAGGCGCCGGCTGAAGGCTTCGGGGAGCGAGGCGGTGGTGATCGCGGCGGACTCATGGAGGACGCCGCCGAGCCGGTCTCGTCGGCGTGCATTCAGGTCGATGATTCGCTCTGGATCCGTGATCGGATCGGGGACGGTGCGCAGTCGGGCTGTTGGTTCAGGGCTTAATGCGCTCGGTGCTGGTTGTAGAAGTGTTTGTACCCGCGCAGGGCGTGCCGAAGGTGGCGTTCGCTCCATACGAGGCAGCGGTCGAGAAGCTCGCGGCGGCACGACTGCACTCGCCGCTCCGTGATCGAGTTCATCCGCGGTATCCGAATGCCGGTGAGCACCGTCTTGATGCCGGCCGCGGCGAGGACGTCGTCCATGAGGGCCGGGAACTTCCCCTCCCTGTCTCGGCGCAGAAACGCGCCCGGCAGCCGACATCGTCCAGATCCATCAGGTTCCTGATCGCTTGGGTGACCCGGTTTGCGTTCGGGTGCGCGGTGGTGTCGGGCACGCAGATGCGCTTGGTGGTGTGCTTGATGAGCGTCAGGACATGCCGGCGTTGCCCGTTGAGGGTGACGGTTTCGATGAAGTCGCAGGCCGGCATGGTGTCGGCTCGGGGGCCAGGAAGTCGGCCCACGTGGTGGAAGCCTGCTCGGGCGCTGGATCAAGATCGGCCTGTTTGAGGATCTCTCAAACGTTGGACGGTGCCATTTCGATACCGAGGGTGGTGAGCTCACCGTGGACCCGCGGGGAGCCCCAGCCGGGGTTCTCCCGAACCAGACGCAGGACGAGAGAGTGCGGATGGAGCGGACCGTGCGCGGGCGGCCAGACCTCTTCGGCCGGCAGATACGGGCATGGTGCTGTCGTATCAGATCGCGGTGCCAGCGCACGACGGGGTCCGGGCGGACGAGGAGCCTCAGCCGTGTAGGGCCTCGCGGGGCAGCGCAGTCAGGAGCGCGGCGAGAAGGGTGTAGGGCGTCAAAACTCGCGTGCGTGGGTTGAGCTGGGGTTTCTCCGACGTAGCCGTGCGACTCGGCGGTACTCGTTGGTCACTCCTCCGAGTACTTTGTTGCGTTCGATCCGACCTTCCATGGACACCACCGTCACCAGGCGTGCGCCCAACGACTCACCCGATCAAGACGAACAGGCACGATTGGGCCAGTGCCGCGAGAACGGCTCGGTCGGCCCAGTCCGGCTTGGGGCGTCCGATCTGGCGTCGTAGTACCGCCACTTCGTGACGCAGCACCATGATTTCCGCGTTTTTCGACGCATGACTGCGGCCCAATGACATCAGCCAGCCGAAGAGTCGCAGCGTGATGAGGTAGAGCAGGCGGACAAGTACAAGACGCGACCTGTGTCTCACATCTCGGCTGGCACGGACAGCTGTTGAAATTCCTCCCGTGAGACTGGGCCGCCGGCGAAATCTGACACTGCCGTACGACCGAGGATGACCGGAAGATCTGCCGGCGGTTGACGGTTGCGCGCAGAGATCACCGCTCCGACGACTCGTCAGGCAAGGCGCTCCGCAGGTGCCTGGCCATCGTCTCGCTGACCGGGACAGTGGTGGGCAGTTGGGGCTCGTCGAAGTAGCGGGACTTGTACCGGCGCAGCAGTGACTCCCCGTGCTCGGGCCAGGAGAAGCCCTTCTTCTTGAGAAGCTTGCCGAAGACCACGCCGGCATTGTCCGGGGCGGGGTCGGTCAGGAGCCGGATGGCCGCGGGGGAGATGTCGTCGCCCCGCAGGTAAGAGGTCAGGGTTTCGCGGTAGCGGCGCCGGTTGATCAGGAGCGGGTCGGCGAAGAGCTCCTGGAGGAGACCGAACTCGAGGTAGAAGCTGATTCCTGTTTCCGGGTCGAAGTGGATGGCCACCGTTTCGGCGTCCAGCACCTCCTCGGGATAGGTGAAGCCGGGCAGGGGGAAGGTGTTGCCGGGCTGATCCCGGTCCATGCAAGCCCGCATGAAGGCATCGTGTCGCGGGGCCACGTCGTCTCCCGAAACCACGATGTATTCGGTGCCGTACAGGTCGAGGAAGACCTCTCGCTGTGCGGCGAGCATCCGGCGGGCGGTGGCGAGCTTGTCCGGGTTGCGGAAGACCAGCTTGGGGTTGCGCAGGCCGATGTCCGCGGCCTGGGTGAGGAGCTGGTCACGGGCGTCGGCGGGAAAGAGGCTGATGTGCGCGCTGACCAGCCAGTCCTCGCCGAGCGGCACCAGGCGGCAGATGAGGAACATGCCCCTCTTGATCGGGCGGAACGCGGACTTGCCCATGTTGGACCGGGCGCGATAGGTGAGCTCGTCCACGAGGTTGAACAGGACCAAGGCGTCCTGTTCTTGTCCCTGGACCTCGAAGATTCCTTCGACCACGTCCCTCCAGCCGAGGAGCATCGCCCGCTCCTGCGGGCTCAGGCCGGGGTGGGCGCGCAGGAAGCGGTCGATGACCGTGTCGCCGGAGGCCAGTCGGTGCTGCAGGGCGAAATGATCGACGATCATGCTGGCGGTCACCTCGCTGTCGGCGAGGTCGTCGGGACGGCTCCGCTCGAAGGCTTCGTCGAGTTCGCGGGTGAACTGGGGTGAGAGGGCGAAGTTGACCAGCCGCTCCTTGAGGGCCGCGGCGTGCTTGATGGCGTCCATGACAGCGCTGTTTCTTTCTCGAGCCCGTGCTTTCGCCGGGCTTGTTCGGTTACTGTCCGACACCTGCCCCGTTCCGTAGACCGGGGCGTCACGTGCCGGGCGGCTGAGACTGCCTGACCACCGGGTCGATGATCACAAGAAAGTCCGGGTCTCAGTGCCTGCCACCTTCCTTCGGGATCAGGTCGGCGATCAACTCGGCGAGTACGAGCTCCTCCTCGACCCGTACGCCCCGTCGCTCCATCGCGATGCCCAGTTCCGGATCCCAGGGAGTCGGGCGCACCTGCCCTGACAGTGGCGCCGACGAGGGCACGGCTTGATAGGAGGCGGTATCGAAGCGCCACGGCAGGAACCCGACCCTCTCGTGGACCGCGGCGGCGATGGCGATCCCGCCCCAGTCGAAGTCCCCGTGGTAGGCGAACGCCGCGCCACTGACCGTGAGAAGGTCCAGCAGCCGCCAGACGGCCGCCGACGGTCGGCCGCCGCCGCATACCAGGGGTGGGCAGGAGGGTCCGAGTTCGTCGGCCGCCGCGGCGACCACGACCGGGTTCTCGCAGATCCTGACCAGGTCCGCGCGCAGCGGTGCTTCGTGGCGGCGGAGTTGACGCAGGGTCAGCACGCACGGCTCGCCCGCAGCCCTGGCGGCGCTGAGCATGCGTCCGGTAGGGGAGTGATCGTCACCTGGCAGCCCCAGGCAGAGGACGAGGGAGGACAGGTCATCGAGATGCACGCCGACCGCGGCCCAGGCCGAGCGGCGGGCGTCCGCGCCGCCTTCGCCCGCGTGCGGCAGACCGGACAGGGCACGGGCCGCGGACAGGGCGAGGGTGGCCAGCGGGCGTCCCTCGTCCAGAGCGTGTGCGTCTGCGCAGGTCTCGGCGGCGAGCCGGCCGAGGGGCGTGCCCGGTGACGGCAGTCGCTCCAGCACGGCGCTCAACCGGTCGAGCAGGATACGTGCTTCTTGGGCTGTGGCGGCGAGCCTTCTGACCAGTCCGGTGGACTCCAGCCATGATCGCCACCCGGACAGCTCGGGCCGGTCGGCGATGAGAGCGTCGAGCCTGGCGAAGGCCCGTTCCCAGGCCGCCGCCTGCGCGGCCTTCTCGCCGGCCTGGTCCCGGATCGGGCCACGCAGGCGTACGACGGCCTCGCGCAGCCCGCCTGCGGTGACGCCGCCCGCTCGTAGGATGCGGTCCACCTCGTCCAAGGAGACCGACAGGGAAGAACCGGCTCCCGCACGGCGGCCGAGCAGCACCTCGGCCGCGCGGCGCTGCGTGGAAGTCGCGGCCGTGAGCGTCACCGTCCCGGTCAGCGGCTTGCCCTGTTCCAGGCGGCGGCGTGCCCGATCGACCAGCCAGGCGATCTCGTCACCGCCGAGCAGCCGCCCCAACCGCTCATCCTGGACACTCATGCGAACAGGCCGTCCTGTGCCACGGCCACGTCAGGGGCCGGCATCGCGGTGACCGGGCGCTCCGCTCGCCGCCGCTCGCGCCCGTCCCAACGCCACGGGGTGACCAACACCGCGTCCACGCCGTCGCGACGGGACAGCTGGCAGATCGCAAGCCCCGGGACCTGCGGGTAGCAACCCCATTCGCGCTCGCTCGTCATCACCACGTCCATGTCGAACGTGGCCAGCAGGCCCAGGCATTTGGCGCGCGAGTCGTCGTCGACGCCCGCGAACGCCTCGTCCAGGGCGACCAGCCGCGGAGCGTACGGGTTGCCCGCCGATTTGTAGTGGGCCGATGCGGCGGCGAACAGCGGCACGGACGCCGCGAGCACTCTCTCACCGCCGGAGGCCGGCCCGGTGGCGGCCCGCCATTGCCCGTCCTGCAGCCGCTGGATCGCGAACTCGTGCCAGACGCGGTAGTCCAGGGCCCGGGTCAGCGCTTCCGTCCATCCGGCGGCAGGGTTGTCGGCATGCTCGCGGGCGATCCTGTCCTGGAGGAATGCGCCCACCGCCGACCGGTCGGCGACGGACCAGGCGTCCACCGTCTGCCGGAGCTTGTCGCGGACCCGCTCCAGCCCTTCAGGAGCGTTCCTGGCGATCTTCCAGACCAGGCGCAGGCGCATGCCGGTAGAGGTGGGGCGGGACTCCAGCTCGGCGTTCATCTCCCGGACCTCGGACTCGGAGGCGGCGATCAGCTCGTGCAACGTTCCGGCGACCTCGTTGAGCAGGTGGTTCTCCAGGATTTCGCGTTCCTTGGCCGACAGGAGCCGGGCTCTGTGCCCGGTCTCTTCCGCCAGCGCTTCGGCGAGGCCGGGAACGTCCCTGCTGCGGCCCTGGAACAGCACGTCCACGATCATGACCCCGTCCCGCAGGGTCAGTCCGACGGAGTGCCCGTGTCTGGCCATGGCGTCCGACAGCAGCTTGTGCTCCTCGGCCACCTTCTTCTGCACCCGGTCCCAGGGGCCGTGGCCGTCGTCCACGGTGTCGAGCTCGGCGTTGACCGTCCTGGCCAGAAGCACCGTGGGGGTGGCCGCCCACTGGCCGTCCGGGGCGGGCACGTCCAGAGCGGGGAGCGCGACGTGCAGCAGTCCCGTGGCGGAGAACGCCTGGAACTCCTGTACGGCGGTGTCGCGTGCCGTGGTCGCCTCGTCGATCTGGCCGCGCAGGGCGTCGCGCACGCCCTCGGCCTTGCCTCGTTCCTGCAGGGCCGCCTGTTCTTTGCGGCGGGTCTCGCCCTCGGCTGAGGTGCGTTCGCGCAGTTCCCGCTCCACCTCGTCGAGCCGGCGGAACAGCTCCTCGACCGCGGCGCCGGCGGTTTCCACCAGTGCGCGGTAGGTCTCCGCCGCGGCGTCCGCCTCGCCGCGTGCCGCCGCCGCCAGCTCGGCCGCGTCGTCGAGCCGGCTCCGGGTTCGTGAGAGGTCGTCGGCGGCTTCGTGGGCGGCCTCGTGAGCGGCTCGCCGCGCCTGTTCGGCGGGCCAGAACCGGGCCAGTGCCAGCCGGTAGCCGGCGACTCCGCTCTTGACCTCGGCCAAGGCCGGAGGCTCGGCAGGCAGGCCGACGTCGCCGGCGAACTCGGCGGCCCGGTTGCCGGCGGTCTCCAGCTCGCTCTGCCGTTGGAGCGCCACCCCTGTCGCGGCGGTGTGCTGGGCGTCGAGTTCGCGCCGGCGTTCGTACTCGGCGGCGAGTTTGACGTGGGCCTCGCGCAGCGGCGCGTCCGGGGGCAGCGCCCGGTGCTCGGCCGCGAGCCTCTCGCGCCGGGCGGCGAGCGCGTCGAGGTCGGCGCCGAGGTGATGGATCCGCTGGGCGACCTGGTCCAGCTCCTCTCGGAGAGCCGCCAGCCGGGCACGCCGCGCCGCTTCTCGCGCGCCCTCGCCGATGTAGTGGGCGTCATTCTTGCGCCATGAGCCCGCCAGCACGCCGTTGGCCCACTGTCCGTCGACGGTCACCCACGTCCCACCACCCTGGCCGAGCGCGATGCTCTTGAGCACCGTCTCGACGGCGGCGTCGGACAGGGCCGCGGCCTGCGGGTCGGCGCGGTCGAGGGCAGGACGCAGGACGGCGGAGCACGACGCCCCGGCCGGCGGCTCGCCGGTTACGACGAAGGTGTCGTCCTCGGCAAGCAGCCGCCCGTCGGGCGTGACCCACGCGTCCAGGATGCCCGCGGCCTCCAGGGCGGCCTCCAGCCCGGCCCGATGCGCGGCCGGCACTGCCTCAGCGAAGTCCACCACCTTCCACAGCGGGCCGCCAGGACGGCCGAGCCGGGCGTCTGAGCCGCGCGTGTGCGGGGTGGGCGGAGCGTCGTGTCCGCCCGCCTCCAACCGGGCCATTTCTTCCGTCAAGGATGCGGCGGCCCGCCTCGCCTCGCGCAGCTCCGCCTCCAGTCCGGCGCCCAAGCGGCCGAGCGCGTCGGTGGCGTTCCTGGCCGCGTCGTCGGCCGCCGTCGCGGCCGGGTTGGGGCCATCGACGGAGACGGCCCAGCCCTCCAGCGTCGCGAGCATCTCGTCAGGGTCGTCCAGCCGCAGCTCGGTCAGGCCGGCCAGGTACAGGGCGTACTCGTGGACCAGCCCGGCCGTGGCCGCGCCGGTGGCCTGCTCGGCGGCTTCGATGCGCTCGGCGGCGGACTGCAGCTCGCCGGTCAGCCGGTCCACCTCCGTACGGGCCGTGGCGAGCCGGGACCGAGCCTGCCGCACGGTGTCGATGAGCCGCTCCAGCTCGTTGATCGCCTGCTCCTGGCGGTCGGCCAGCGTCTCGGCCTCCCGCCGGGCTCTGGCCTGCTCCGACGGCTCGCCGAGCGCGTGCCAGTCGATGACGGCGAGGTGCCCGGCCTCGAACGCCGCCGCGCGGGCGGCCGTGAGCGCGGACTCCCTGGCCTGGTCCAGCTCCCGGTCCGCCTCCTCGGCCTTGCCGAGGGCGGTGCTCGCCCGCTGCTCCCGGCGCTGGGTCTCGCCGGTGAGGCGGTCGCGCTCCTGCTCGTACCGGCGCGCGTGGGAGTCCAGCCGGCCGGCTTCCTCTCCCATGTGTTTGAGCCGCTCGGCGTCACGCATCTCGGGGCTCTGCCGCAGCGCCTCCTTGCGGGCCTCCAGCAGGTTCCGCTGGGCTGCCAGCTCCTCCAGCACCTGCTGGGCCGCGGACAGCTCCGCCTCCGCGGCCGCGTGGCGGGCCTCGGCTTCGCCGAGGTCGCGGCCCAGGTGCTCGTACCGGCTCTGCGCCAGGCGGGGGACGGCGGCCTTGCGCTTGGCCGCGATCGCGGCGTACCGGCGGTAGTGGACGAGGAAGTCGGCCGCCGCCCCGCGCGCCTCCTCCAGCCCGCGCAGCGCGTCTCGCTCCTCGTCAAGGCCGCGGAACGCCTCGGCGACCGTGGCGATCAGAGTGGGGCTGAGCGGTGGCAGCGCCTCGGTGAGGGCCCGCGACAGGAGCTTCTCGTCGGGCTTCTTGGACAACTGCGGCTGCCGCAGCTGAATGAGAAGGTTCACCAGCGCCTCGTAGCGGTGCTCGCCGAGCCCGAACAGCGCTTCGTCCACCGCCCTGCGGTAATCGGCGGCCCGGTCGTAGGCCATGCCGTGGCCCTTGATCGCCTCCCGCAGCTTCTCCCGGGTGAGCACCACTCCAGTGGAGCTCAGCAGGTGGAGATCACGGCCGATGCGCTGGGGGGTGACGAAGAACCAGTGCCGGACGATGCCGCGGTCCTTGACCGCCTTGAGCCCGCAGCCGATCGTACGGAACTCCTCGCTCCCGTCGGCGGCGCGGCGGCCGAACTCCATCCATGCGTACCCCAGCCGCTCGGGGTGCGGGTGCCTGCCGCCCAGCAGCAGGTTCCACTCCATGCGCTTCTGCCGGTCGCCGTCAGGCTCGACCCGGTGCGGGGCGAGCTCGCCGTCGAGCAAGAACGGCAGAGTCAGGGCCAGCACCTTGGACTTGCCCGTGCCGTTGTTGCCGCGCAGCAGCAAACGGCCGTCGTGGAAGTGGAACTCCTCCACGTCGTAGTAGAACATGTCGGCGAGTCCGGCGCGCAGCGGCTTCCAGCGCTCGGAGGTCGGTGAAGGGAGCATCACTGTCCTTTGATGACGGGTTCGTCCAGCGCGTAACGGGCAATGGCGGGCAGCCCCACGGCCGCGTCCTCCGTGACGTGGACCAGCCGCAGCGCCGTGAGCTTGCCCAGGGCCGTGGCCAGCAGCCCGTCCTCGGCGCCCGGCTCGGTCACGCCCTTGCGCCAGAACGACACATGGTCACGGGCGGCCTGCCGGACGAATGCCCTCAGATCATCCATGCTTGATGCCCCGCGGGTGGCGAGGTGCTCGGCCACCAGCAGCGTCACGTGGCCGTCGGTGCGCTGTTCTGGCATGCGCACGTCGGTCAGTTCGTCGTCGGGATCCACCATCGCGATGCCCTCCGCGCGTACTTCCGCCACCAACCCGGTGGCTTCCACGATCCGGCGGGTGATCGCGTGCCGTTGGGAGGTCAGGTAGGTACGCTCTGCCTCGTCCAAGTCGGCGAAGTAGATCACCGGGTCCTCCAGCAGCCTGCGGGTCAGCCTGCGGCGAAGTGCCTGGTTGCGCAGGTCGTCGGTGTCGGGGACAGGCTCGGCGGTGAGCTCGGCCAGCCGCTCCTCGAACGACCCCGTGGTGATCGTCGATGGGCCTCGCGTTCCGGTGAGCAATGCGGCCAGGACCGGCCTGCGCACGTCGTACAGCACGTCACCGGTCGAGGTCAGATATGCCTCCTCATCGCCCGAGACTCTGCGCAGCACTCCCCAGCCGAGCAGCGTGCGCACCACGGTCACCAGATCGGCCCGCTCGGCACGGCTGTCAAGGGTGAAGTGAAAGTCCAGTTCGGGCTCCGCCGCCGCCGACAGCACCTCCTCGGCCAGGCGGCCGAGCGTGGTCT
Source organism: Nonomuraea sp. NPDC047529 (assembly GCF_040642995.1). NCBI lineage: Bacteria > Bacillati > Actinomycetota > Actinomycetes > Streptosporangiales > Streptosporangiaceae > Nonomuraea > Nonomuraea sp. NPDC047529. The sequence continues at coordinate 260,490 of NZ_JBEYTJ010000010.1, forward strand.
GCGCGTCGGCCCGCTCCAGCACGGCCAGCGCCAGGCAGAACAGGACGTAGCGGCGCCTGCCGTACGGCTCTCCCGCTTTGCCCCTGGCGGGGTGGGTGGCGTCGGACGTGTCCGCGACGCCCTTGAACAGCCGCGCGGCGCCCGAATCCACCGTCAGCCGCCAGCCGGTCTCCCGGGAGAGCCACTCGCGCAGCTCGGTCAGATGGCGGCGGACCAGCACCAGCGCCTCCGCGTCGTCCTCGGCCGTCAGCAGCGGCTTGGCCAGCAGCGCGCGCAGCGCGGCGCGGCGCTGGGCCAGCTCCTCCTCGGGCGTCATCGGACCACCATGAGATCGGAGATCTCCACCACGTGCTCAGGTCCAGTGAGAACGCCGTCCTCGGTGTGGATCGCGACCTCGCCGCCATCGGGGACAAGGGTGAGCCGCACCCCCATCGAGCCGTCGCCCGTCACCGTCTTCACTTCCGTCTCCCCGGGCCGCCGCGCCGCCAGCGCGTCACCCAGCAGCCCCAGGAACAGCCGGAACGCCCGCGGGTCCAGCACGTTCAGCTCCGAAAGCAGCACCGGCCCGCCCGTGCGGAGCCGGGCCCGGGCCGCGGCGGTCTCGGCCGCCTCCCGCTCGGCCTGCTCCATCAGCAGCCTGCGCGCCTGGCTGCGGTCGGCCACTTTGTTGGGCTTGCCACGCCGCTCGTAGGAGCCGGTACGCCGGAGCCGAGGAGAGATCCTGATCGGCGGTGCGTCCTGCCACGAAGTCCCGGCGCCGACCTCCCGCCACTCCTCCAGGGTGGCGGTGGTGACCGTCAGGTGGCGGGCCGGGGTCAAGCCGAAGGCCGCCCGCCACAAGCGGTGCATCGCCGCTTCGTCGGGCGCCTCGGCGAACCAGCGAGCCAGGGCACGGAAGTCCGCGGATCGGTCGGAGCGTCCGGACCTCCGCTCGTTGAGCAGCCCGACCGCGTCGATGAGCTGCTTGATCGCCGTGATCGCCGCCTGGCGCAGCAACCGCGCCTGTGACGGCCGGCCCACATCCGTGGAGACGAACCAGTCCCGAAGTCCTCGCCAGCGGTTCAGCCACGAGGAGTACGCCGCCTCCTCGGCCCTCCCGTACGCGTCTGCGGCTTCCGACCGGTCGGGCACCGCGTCGGCGGCCTCCCTGCGCGCCGCCAGTCTCAGCAGCTCCTCATGCCCGCACGTCTCCAGCCGGGCCAGCAGGGTCGCTATCCGCGCGCCGGAGTTGGCCAGATCGGCGATGAACCGGTTGATGTACTCGATCAGCCGCTCCTTGTAGGCGACGAACCCCGCCACGTCGCCGTCGGAGAAATCGATCGCCCGGCGCAGCGAGGCCATGAACGCCTGGGCGTTGTCCGCCAGCGACGAGAAGCGCTCGGCGAGGGAGAGCAGGAGCAGATGAACCCTGGCCGGGTCGGGATCCTGCTCCTGAGCCAGAAGGGTCAGCGCCTGCAACTGTTCGGCGATGTCGCCCAGGGCCACCGACTGCAGCACCCCACGCCGCCCGATCGCCTCCTCGTAGAAGTCGATCGCCTGCTCGGCCGCCTGACCCGCAGGGGTGAGCTGGAACAGGAACCGCTTGCGGTGGAAATCCTCCACAGAGGTGACCCTGCCGGTGTCCGCGTCGGCCCGCAGGTTGCCCCACTCCCGCAGCTTCTCCAGGGCTTGCGCGAGCGCATCGTCGTTGTCCCGCCGCAACTCCGCCGCCACGTCCTCCGGCCGCAGATGCACGATGAAACGTTCCTTCGCCCGGGCGAAGACGCGCAGGATCTCCCGGTAGAGGGCAGCGTTGGGAGCGCTCAGGTGAGCGAAAGGCTGATGCTCTTCAGACGGGGAGGCCATGGTGCCAGTTTTCCTGACCGGAGAGAGGGCCGTGGCACCATTGGTGCGAGATGTTCGCAGATAGTAGGTGAATCTCGCCGTACGGTCACCGCACTGCCGCGCTGTTCGGCGATTCGGTGCATCAGGGTGTGGGCTGCGCACCGGTGGCGGGAAGGGCCAGGTCTGGGCATGTGTCGATGACCTGGTTCGCTCGCTCGACGGTGTTGCGGTGGTCGGCCAGCACGCCGTCGACGGTGTCTTCCGCGGACGGTCGCATGGTGGCGCGCCAGTCGCCGATCTTCGGGTCGATCTCGTCACCGGTCTCCAGCGCCGGCGCGTCCGACAGCGTCGGTTTCCCCGTCTGGGTCGGCTTCCGGCCTGCGCCCACCCACTGTTGCGTCCAAGCGCACGCCATGCCCGACGCGACCGCAGCTGCTGGTTGGTCATGCCGCCGGGGTGGGCGGCGGCGATGGCGGGGAGCTAGGTGCGGCTGAGGAGAAGACGGTCATGCTTCAAGTGGCGGCGGTCAGCGCGCGGCCGCGGGCGGCCATCCACGCCGGGGCCGGTGGGCGGTGGCGCGATGCGGTGTTTGCGACGACAGGCTGAACTTGAGCTCGTACGCCCTCTGCGACGACGGTCTGAAGCCAGTTGATCAGCAGCAGTGACGTGATCCCCGCGGTGGGCAGGATGTCGGCCAGCTGAGAGAGCGGCGGAGGGTGCGGGCCGGTCGACTGGCCTGTCCTGATAGGTCGCTTGGTCAGTGCGGCGACGGGTTCTCGCGCAGGAGCCACGATCCTGGCGTGAGGCGCAACGACGAGGTGCTTGGCGACCAGAGCAGCTCAGGCGTGTGCGAGGGTGGTCGGCCGCCGTCGAAGAGGAAGCCCTCCCAGTCGGGGGCGGTGTCCGGGAGGCGGCTGTCCACGACCAATCCCAGCGAGACCGGGTCACTCACCGCGAGCCAGAGAATCGCGCCCACTGCCCGGTGCGCCTCGTCTGTGGTCAGGCCGTCCAGGTCGAACTCGGCCAAGGTGGTGTCACCGTGGGGTGAGATCGAGGTCAGGACGTCGGTGTCGGCGTCCACCCACAGCTGCACGGTGAACGTCCGCAGGTGCGGGAAGGCATCGAGAGTGGTCTCGACGGGGCCGTCCTCCGTCAGGTGGCGTACCCCTTCGGTCTCCGGGTGCGTCAGCCGGAGACCGAAGGGGGCCATGTCGTTGAGCAAGTGAAGCAGAGCCAGGGGAGATCCGGCTCGGCGAACCCACAGTGCTTCCCCGAATCCCATGTCCTCAGCCTATCGAGTGAATTGGACGACGTTCTTGGCCCCGAGGATCCGCATCGCCGCCTGAATCACCGATAGCGGTGTACCGACCTCGAAGTAGGCGATGGCACGGACTCCTTCCCTGTCGGCGGCGTACTTGAGGATCGACAGCTTCTCGCGGAGCTTGTTGATGTTCTTGGCCTTGGCCGGTCCGCCGACGGCGAGCCACTCGCCGTTGGGGCCTATGACGTCCACGTCCGTGGACCCGACACCCGGGCGCACGACCTTCATGCCCTGTTTGCCCGCCGGTCCGGAGACGCGCCCGCCGACGAGTTCGGCGACCGCCTGCTCACGAGCCGCGCCGATGTCGATGCCGCAGTGGTTGGGGGTGTTCTGGTTGTGGACGAGAACCTCGGTGGCGCCCGCCGCCACGTAGTAGGTGTGCGGGCCGGCGACCGTGAGGTTGTGGACGCGCTGGCTGCCGGAGGTCCACTGCTCACGCCTCAACGCCATCATGATCCCAGGTGGGGCGTCTCGGAACCCCAACGATCTTCGGGCCTCGATGGCCATGTGGGGGCGGAAACGCGCACGCAGCCGTTGCGGAAGCTGAAATGTCGCCACGGCGGATTAGTGTGCAAACCGTGAGTGATGTGATCGATTGTCACCGTGAGCGTGTGCGCGCCGCCGACCCTCTCGTCGCCGTCGCGGATCTCGGCGAAGACCTGATCGAGACCGTGAACGCTGTCGGCGCCCCCTCGGTGAGCAGAGCCGACCCCGGCGCCCCGTCAGTGCGCTGGGGCCCGCTGACCACCTACTCCCTCCACGCCAGAGTCGCCGGCGACAACCCCGCGTACGCCCTCGGCGGCCTCCTCGACCGGTGGATCTCGACCCTCGACGCCGAGCCGGGTTCCGGGCTCGTGGTGAACTGGCCGAGCCGGGATGCCGCGCCCGTGGCGGCACTGGTCAGGCGGGGGTTCGCGCCGCGCTCCGTGCTCGGCGTCCGCGTCGGCCCCGCTTCAGCGGGCGGGCACTCGTCTCCAGGTATACGGCGGGCCACGGCGGACGATCTGGATGCCATGTGCCGGCTGTACGTGGAGCTGGTCGACTACGAGGCCCAGTTCGGCTGGTTCTCGGTGCTGCCCTCGACGCCCTCCGCCGCCCGGGCCGAGCTCGAGGAGAAGCTCGCCCGTGACGACGGCTGGTGCTGGCTGGCCGAATCGGACGGTGAGGTCGCCGGCATGCTCGCAGTCCATCACCCCGACCACTCGGGCTGGATCGCGCCCGCTGTGCAGAAGCCTCCGCCCGTGGCGTACGTGGGCTCCTTGTACGCGCGGCCGGTCAGCAGGGGCCGCGGCATCGGCGCCGCGCTGGCCGCCCACGCCCATGCCGAGGCCGCAGCGGCAGGCGTCGAGACCATACTGGTGCACTACGCGGCCCCGAATCCGCTGTCCGTCCCCTTCTGGTCCCGCCAGGGCTACCGTCCGCTCGTCACGACCTGGGGACGGTTCGCTTAGGCGAGGGCGGCCCTGCGTATCGGCGGCCCGTCTGCAGCCCCCACTACTGGTCGACCACGGGAGGAGGAGGAGATCGAGGCCCAGGAGTGGACGGGCGCCGTCCACCAGACCTGGCCGCTCCGCCCTCTCACCACCGGACAGTGGTGACCCGGTGAAGCGGGTGCCGGTCCCCGGCGGGAGACGGGGGCCGGCGCCACGTTCGACATGGTCGTGCAGTCCGCGGCCGGCAAGCACGTCCTGGCGCGGTCGGAAGATGTCGCGGTCGTGCTCGGCGGGCGCGATTTGGCGTCCGTCGGTACCCAGCCGGAGCTCGACGTGCTGGCGCTCGACCTCTGTCTGGCGGGCGACGAGCCGGGCGTGCCCGCTCACGACCCTGTTCCCGACGGTCGGAGTCAACCGCCGGGCACGGGCCGGTGGCCGGTGCTGATGCAGGAGCTCGACGAGCTCTCCCACTGGGGCCGCACCCAGGCCGTGCCGCGCCTCGTGACGGGCATGGAGCCGCCCGAGCCCGCGCTCCCGACGCGCTACGAGATCGCCGTCGGGCACGAGGACGAGCGCCGGGCGATGTCGGCGGGCCTACGACCCCGACGTCGTGCTGCACAACTTCGAGGTCCTGAAGCGCCTACGCGACGAGGCTCTGAAGTTTGCCTGTGACGGCGGCCTACATGAGTGGCACTGGATGAGTGCGGACACGTCGACCATCACGAGGGCGACGTCCTCACGGTCCTGCTCGGTGATGCCGGACTCCTAACCGGCCGCGCACAGCTCCGGCAGCACGTGCAGGTCTTTGTGCTGCCGGCTGGTCAGTTCCTCCTGATCACCGTTCGTGGCCCCATCCTGAGTTCCTGTCACTGGCCGCGCCATCCCCGCCTGCCCGCGTTGCGGCCGCCGCGTTCGATGTGGCGGTCGGCTCTACCAGCGGCGTCGAGCTCGGACGCGTCACTTCACTCCGCGCCCCGCGCGCCGTCCGCCGACTGGTCGTCGAGCAGCGCGCGGAACCCGGTGAGCAGGGCGTTCAGCCCGAATTCGAAGGCGCGCTCGGCGCGGTCGTGGTCCACGGGCACCCGCTCCAGCACGGCGCTGAGGCGGGGAGCGGTCTCGCGGTCCACGCCGGGGAGCATCACGCTGGGCGCGACCAGGTCGAGGGCGGAACCGAGGATGAAGCTCTCCAGCGCGGTGATGGCCGGCCGCACGTGGGTCTCGACGAAGCCGGCGTCCAGCAGCAGGCCGGCGACGTGTTCGTACATGGCGTGCATGAAGGGCTCGGCGAGCGGGGCGACGGCCAGCAGCGGTACGGCCCCCGGATGCGCGGCGAAGGCGTCCCGGTATGAGCGGGCCCAGTCCGCCAGCGCCTGCTCCCAGGGGCGCGATCGGGCCGGGCGCAGGCCGGCGGTCAGGGTCAGCTCCTCGCGCATGAGAGCGATGATCTCGTCGCGCCCGGAGACGTGGTGGTAGAGCGCCGACGGGGCCACCCCCAGGCTTCTGGCCAGGGCCGGAATGCTGAGCGTGCCCTGCTCGTCGGCGAGCTTCAGCGCGGCTGCGCCGATCCTCCGCCGGTCCAGCAGAGGCGTACGCGGTCGTCCCACCGATGCTCCTTGCTCCCGTCGAGTGTTACGGAGACTTTACCGAAAGGCATTCAGTAAAGCTCTTCCCAGACGCGGCCCGGCCCTTACATTGCTCGAAACTGAATGCCTTTCAGTTATGGTAGCGGAGGGTGACGTCACACTCATGAACGCCGACATCGTCTTCACCAGAGGAACCATCAGGACCGGAGCCGCCGGCGTTCCCGTCTCTGACGCTCTCGCGGTCACCGGCGACCGGATCAGCGCCCTCGGCGAGGCGGCACTGTCCGCTCGCGGGCCGGGTACCGAGGTGGTCGATCTGGCGGGCGGGGCGTTGTTGCCCGCCTTCGGTGACGGCCACGTGCATCCCCTGGCCGGTGGCATGAGCCTGCGCAACGTTCAGGTCCGGGACTGCACGGGCGTCGAGGAGGTCTGCAAAGCCGTACGGACCTGGGCCGCCGAGCACCCGGAGGCCGAGTGGATCACCGGTGAGGGCGTCGACCCGTGGCTCGCCCCTGGCGGCTGCTTCGACGCGCGATGGCTGGACGCCGCCGTCCCTGACCGGCCCGTGCTCCTGCGCACCATGGACCTGCACACCGCCTGGGTGAACAGCGAGGCGTTGCGCCGCGCCGGGTACACCGCCGCCACCCCCGACCCCACGGGCGGCCAGATCGTCCGCAGGGACGGATCGAGCGAACCGCTCGGCACGCTGCGCGAGTTCGGGGCGATGAACCCGATCCTCGCCCTCCTTCCCGAGCCCGGCCTGGACCTGCGGCTCACCGCGCTGCGCGAGGCCACGACCAGGCTCGCCGCGGCCGGCGTCACCTGGGTGCAGGACGCCTTGGCCGGGCCGGAAGAAGCCGAGACGTGGATCGCCGCGGCCGAGGATCTTCCCGTACGCGCCGGCCTCGCCTTCCTCATGGAACCCGAGCACTGGCGCGAGCAGATCGGCAGATTCCCCGGGGACCAGGATCGGGTGGAGAGCGCCGCACCGGGCACGCTCACCGGGAACGCGGTGAAGTTCTTCGCCGACGGCGTCATCGAGGCCGGCACCGCGGCCCTGCTCCGGCCGTACACCGACTGCCCGCACTCACACGGCATCGCCAACTGGTCGCCGCGCGAGCTGGCCGACGCCGGGCTTGCTGGGTGGTCCATGCGCCCGTCGGGTTGGAGGTGACGCCCAGCAGGTGGACGCGGCGTGTCTCGATCTCCATGACGAACAGGACGTACAGGCGTTTGAGGAACACGGTGTCGACGTGCAGGAAGTCGCAGGCCAAGATGCCGGAGGCTTGCGAAGTAGGGAACTGTCGCCAGGTCGGTGATGTCTGGCGTGGCGCTGGGCTGAGGCCGGCCGCGGTGAGGATGCGGCGGATGGTGCCTTCCCCGATCTGACGGCCGAGGCTGAGCAGTTCGCCCTGGATCCGCCGGTGCCCCCATCGTGGGTTCTCTCTGGCCAGCCGGATGACCAGCTCACGCGGTTCGTCCGGGATCGGCGGACGTCCGGTCGCGTTCGGGTAGGTCCAGCGTTGACCGACCGGCTGTCGGTGCCAGGTCGGCAAGGTGCCCGGCGTCACGATCCGATGGAGGCGAAGCTGTGTGGGCAGTAGTCGCGGCAGTGCGGCCGGCAGCGCTCGGTCGGCCCAGTCTGGTCGTGGCCGGGAGACTTGACGACGCAGGGCGGCGACCTCATGTCGCAGCACCAAGATCTCTACGTCCTTGGAGGTGTCGCCCCGTGTGAGAAGCGTCAACCAGCCGAACAATCGGACCATCAGCAGTACAGCAGGCGTAGAAACACGAGTGCCGAGGATAGAAGGCCAGGCCAGATGCCATGGACAAGTTTTGGCACCGCACAGGGTCATGCCATGGTGCTTGGTAAACGTTTACGGTGGTTGGGAGCATTCATGAAATCCCCCGGTTTCAACCCCTATCTGCCCAGGCCAATCGATCTGCCGACCGAGGTGCCGCTGGCGGCGGGAAGCGACCTGTCGGTGCTGGACGAGGCGAAGATCTTCGCCGCCCCCGGCGATCCGGCGCTGTGGGAGGTGTGGCGCGAGCGGCTCGGGCAGTGGCGGGAACAGGCACGGGAGCGGATCGGCTACTCCGGCGAGCGTTACCGGGTGTCCGACCGTGATCGTTTCAGCGTGTGCGTGGCCTGGCTGTGGGACGAGACGCTGTACGACCACGCGCGCGGCACCTTCACCGTGGACGTCTTCCTGGACGCGGCCGAGCAGGACTTCGGCGGGTTCGACGGCGTACTGCTCTGGCACGCCTACCCGGTGATCGGGATCGATGCCAGAGACCAGTTCGACTTCTATCGCGACATTCCCGAGTTGCGGGAGGTCGTCGCGGACTTCCAGCGGCGCGGGGTACGGGTCTATCTCAGCTACTACCCGTGGGCCAGCCAAACCTCCACCGACATCGCGGACATCACCGCGCGACTCGGCGCCGACGGCATCTTCCTCGACAGCTCCAAGGAAGGCCGGCCGGAGTTGCGCGCCGCGCTCGACGCCATCCGGCCCGGGCTGGTCATGGAGGGCGAGTCGCGGATCCCGCTGGCTCGGGTGCACGACCACCAGATGTCCTGGGCCCAGTGGTTCGCCGACTCGCCGGTGCCCGGAGTGCTGCGCGCCAAGTGGTTCGAGCGCGGGCACCTGCCGCATCACACCCGGCGCTGGCACCGTGACCATCTGGAGGAGTTGCACTCCGCCTGGCTGAACGGCGCGGGCATCCTCGTCTGGGAGTGCGTCTTCGGCGTCTGGGTGGGCTGGAACGCCCGCGACCGCGCGGTGCTGCGCGGCATGCGCCGGGTGCATCTGACGCACGCCGCCTGGTTCGGGTCGCCGGACTGGACGCCGCTGGCCGACCACGTCCCCGGCACCATGGTGTACGGCTCGCGCTGGGTCCACGAGGGGATGCCGCTGTGGACGGTCGTCAATCGCGGCGCGGCCTGCGACGGCCCTTGGCTGCACACCGCCGATCGGCCCGGCCACCGCTGGATCGACCTGACCACGGGCACGCCGCTGACCGTGAGCCCGGCTCAGGACGGCGGCGTCCACATCGGCGGCCCGCTACCGGCGGGCGGCATCGCGGCCGTGATGCCGGTGCCGCCGGGCGTCGATGTGCCGTTGGCACCGGTGAGCGAAGGGGCGGAGGATGACACCTTTCCCGCCAGGGCCGCTGTGCGGGCGGCCAAGCCGTATACGCCTCGCGACGCCGTACCGGCGGGGATGGTGGAGGCGGGCGGGGGTGAGTACGAGCTGGTGGTCCGTCATCGGGTGCGGGAGACCGGCCTGTACGGCGAAGCGCCCTATGTCGATGAGTGGAAGCCGCTCCCTCCCCGGCTGCACCACACCGGCACGCTATGCCGGGCGGTCCGGCTCGGTCGGTTCGCCATCGGTGTCAGGGAGGTGAGCGCCGCGGAGTACGCGGAGTTCGTACGCGCCAGCGGCTACCGTCCGGTCCGCCCCGAACGCTTTCTCGCGGGACACACCCACCACATGGACGCCATGAGCATGAACGTCGGCGACGCGCCCGCTACCTACGTGGATCTGGAGGACGCGCGCGCGTACGCCGCCTGGGCGGGTGCGCGTCTCCCCACCGAGGACGAGTGGCAGGTCGCCGGGGCGGCGGGGTTGCTGGAGCGCCGCGAACCGCTGGTGTGGAACCTCACCGAGAGCGAGCACACCGACGGGCGTACCCGGTTCTGCATCCTCAAGGGCGGCAGCGCCTACGCCCCGGAAGGCTCCGACTGGTACTTCGACGGCGGCCCGCAACCGGCCGACGTGTCGGCCAAGCTCCTCCTCCTCGGCGCCGGGCTCACCCGCTCCCCCTCGGTCGGCTTCCGCCTTGCCGTGGACCTGCCGCCCCGATAGCGGCCACCGGCCCGCCTGCGAGCGTGGAGAGGCCGCCCACCGAGCCACGGGCGCGCGAGGTGGGCGGCCGGACGACGCGGCGGCGGCCGGCATCAGCCGGACCGCCGCCCGGACGATCGAGCCCCTCAAACAGTCAGGGCGGATCGCGATTCGCTACGTCATCGACGGCGGAATCTACAGCGTCCTCGACAGTGGCGAGAACTCTCATGCGTGCGGCGACGTGCTGGTCCGGCGAGGCACCAACCACGCCAGGGGCGATCGCTCCGGCCGCCCCTGCACGATTCTCTTCGTCCTGCTGGACGTCGGACCACGCGTGACGTGACCGCCTGTGGGCTGCTTGTGGACGGGCGCCGAAGTTTCGGCCAAGTCTTGCGAAACCTGAGGCGTATCATCATAGTGTACAGAGATACGTGATCGCGCGTCTGGTCTGGGCCTCGCCGGCTCGCGAGGCATGAACGCAGAGGTCATCGACGCGAAGGGGACACATTGACGGGCAAACCCTGGCTTGCTCGCGGTGCGATGGCGATTGTCGCCGTCGTCGCTCTGGCGGGATGTGGCCTCACCGATCTGGACGACCTCAATTTCCGCGTCGACGATCGGTTACGCGTCGTCGGCCCCGAAGCCCGATCGACCGTGAGAACTCCGGTCACCGTCACCTGGACCATGGACGACTTCCGGATCGCGGCGGCCGGCAGCGAGTCACCGTCCCACGAGGCCGGCTACTTCGCGATCTTCGTCGATCAGCCGCCGATCGAGCCCGGCCACACGATGGACGACGTGGCCGAAGGCGACCCCTTCTGCGAGGGGTCGCCGAGCTGCCCGGACGAGACCTACCTGACCAGCCACGACATCTACACCACGACGAACCAGTCGTTCGAGATCCCATCGATCCCGAATCTCCCCGGGCACAAGGAGGATTCGCAACTTCACACCGTCACGATCGTGCTGATGGACACCTCCGGGCGCCGTATCGGCGAATCGGCCTGGGATCTCGATGTCCGCATCAAGAAGGTTGGTTTCTGACGTGCCACACCCACCACACACAGGGGACCAGCCCGCGAGCGAAGAGACGGCCCTCGCGGACGTCGAGCGGACGAGCGCGGCGCTGCGCGAGAAGGCGCGAGCCACGCTGGGTGTCACCGGCGACAAGAACACGGAGAGCTTCCGGTCCCTGGTCCGGAAGCACGATCTGCGCTACTACCCGGTCATCGCCCTGGGCCTGTTGTTCGCCACCGGCGCCTTCCAGAGTTACGCGTTCACGGTCCTCACCCCGGAGATCAGCCGCACGCTGGGCATCTCCGTCGCCGCCATCATCGGAGCACGCGCGCTGTTCCAGCTCGCGATCGCGATCGCGCCGTTGCCCATCGCGCGGCTGTCGCAGTCCGGGGCGCGGCGAGCGATGCTCTGCATCCTCACCGGGGCCGTGTGGAGCGTCATCACGCTGACGACCGGATTCGCCACCTCGCTGGTCGCGCTGATCATCATCCTCTGCCTGGACGGGCTCTTCACCGGGTCGGTCGGTGCCCTGCACGCGCCGCTCATCGTCGACAGCTACCCTCCGGCCGCGCGGGTGCGCGCGCTGACGGCGTACACCGCGATCGGCACCTTCGGCCAGGCGCTCGCGCCCCTGCTGGTGGGCGTTCTCGCCTCCGTCGCCGGCCTCAGCTGGCGGGGCGTCTTCCTGGCCCTGGGGGCCGCCTCGCTCCTCATGACCCTCTGCGCCATCAGGCTGCGCGACCCCGGTTACGGGAAGTGGGACACCGAGCGGTTGCGTGCCGACGTCCACCGGGAGCATGGCGAGACGACGGATGCGTTGTCCGGCAAGGACGCCGCGCTCGGGTTCTGGGAAATCTGCCGCCGCGTCCTCCTCATCCCTACCAACAGGCGGGTCTACGCCGGGTTCGCGGTGTACGGCGTGCTCACCGTGCCGCTCGGCACCTTCGTCTCGGTCTTCCTCGACCAGCGGTGGAACCTCGGGCCGGGCCAACGCGGCCTGTTCTTCTCGATGTTCTTCGGGATCGGCGTCGTCGCCCTGGTCCTCTACGGCGGCCGTGGCGAGAAGCAGTTCCGTGCCTCGCCGGCGCGCGTGCTCAGGGCCGCCGGTCTCCTCCTGGCGGGGACGGTCGTCTTCATCGCGGCAGGCGGGCTGATGCCGGCGTTGGCGCCGATGGTGATCTGCTTCGGAATCGCCGGGGGCTGCCTCGGGCTCCTGCATCCGATGCTCGGCATCTCGTTGCTCTCCATCGTTCCCGCACGCATGCGACCGCACGCGCAAGCGCTTGCCGGGATCTTCATCGCGGTCGGCGGCGCGGTCGGCGCCGCGCTGCTCGCCGGCGTCCAGGAACAGTTCGGGGTCGGCGGCACGATGGTCGCCATCGCCATCCCCGGCATGCTCGGCGCCTTCATCATCTCCAGTGCCGGCCAGTTCATCGAGGGCGACCTCGACCGGATGATCGACGAGGTGGTCGAGGACGAGGAGATCCTCCGGATCAGGCACAGCGGCGGGCACCTGCCGATGTTGTCCTGCCGCGGCGTCGACTTCTCCTACAGCCGGCTGCAGGTCCTCTTCGACGTGGACTTCACCATCGACGACGGTGAGATGGTGGCCCTGCTCGGCGTCAACGGCGCCGGCAAGTCGACGTTGCTCAAGGTCATCTCCGGGATCGGCCTGCCCACCGCGGGCAGCGTGCGCTTTCGCGGGCAGGAGATCACATATCTCGACGCCGAACGCCGGATGCGGCTGGGCATCACGCAGATCCCCGGCGGACGCGCGGTCTTCGGGCCGATGACCGTCGTGGAGAACCTGCGCAGCTACGGATACACGATGGCCAGGGATCGGGGAGCGGTCGAACGCGGGATCCAGACGTGTTTCGAGGCGTTCCCGCGCCTGTACGAGCGCCGCAACTCTCTCGCCTCGACGTTGTCCGGGGGCGAGCAGCAGATGCTCGGGCTGTCCAAGGCGCTGATGCTCCGTCCGCGGCTGCTCCTCATCGACGAGCTCTCGCTCGGCCTGGCCCCGGTGATCGTCGGCCAGCTCCTCGGCATGGTCCGGCGGATCAACGCCGACGGCACCGCCGTGGTGCTGGTCGAGCAGTCGGTGAACATCGCACTGAACCTCGTTGACCACGCGTACTTCATGGAAAAGGGCGAGATGCGTTTCGACGGACGCGCTGATGAACTGCTGGCCCGCGACGACCTGCTGCGCGCGGTCTTCCTTCAGGGCGCCGGAGCGGCGAAGTGACCGCGCGGCCCGATCTGGTCGAGCACGCGCCCGAGGCCGTCGAGGAGTCGGTGGCCGACCGGCGTGGCCTGCTCCAGCGAGCCCGCAAGCCGTTCCTCCAGATCCTGGCGTTCGTGGTCGCGGTCGCCGGGACGAAGATCGTGTCCGCGGTCCTCGACGAGCACGACGTCATCCAGGCGGCGACACCGTTCCCGGTGATCCTGCTCGGCACGATCGTCGGGATGACCTACGGTCTGCTGGCGGTCGGCATCGTGCTGGTCTACCGGAGCAACCGCATCATCAATTTCGCGCACGGGCAGATCGGTGCGTTCGGGGCGGCGTTCTTCGGCGTCGCCGCGGTGAAGTGGCACATCCCGTACTGGATCGCGTTCGCGATGGCACTCATCGTGGCCGCGGCGACCGCGGCCGCCGCCGAGACCGGCGTCGTACGACGGCTGCGCCGCGCGCCGCGGATCGTGTCCATCGTCGCGACGCTGGGCGTCGGCCAGTTCCTGGTCGTCCTCGCCGCGCTCATCAACTCCACCGCCTCCGGACCGCTGTACCCACAGCCGGCGTGGCTGCCGGTCTTCGACGTCGGCGGCCTGCGCGTGACGGAGGCCTACTCCGGCATGCTGTTCCTGTCGCCGTTGTTCGTGCTCGCCATCGCGTTGTTCCTCAGGCGGTCGCGGTTCGGTCTCGCCATCCGCGCGGCGGCGGCGAATCCGGAAGCGGCGCGGATGGCCGGCATCTTCGCGAGCCGGATGTCGACACTGGCCTGGGCGATCGCCGGTGCCCTGTCGGCCTTCACCGCGATCCTCACCGCGCCGACGCAGGGCTTCGTCGGCGCTGACAGCTTCGGTCCCTCGTTGTTGTTGCGCGCGCTGACCGCCGCCGTCATCGGCCGGATGCGGAGCCTGCCGATCGCCCTGGCCAGCGGGGTCGGCCTGGGCATCCTCGAACAGCTCCTGCTGTGGAATTACCCGCAGTCGGGCCTCGTCGAGGTGGCCATGTTCCTCATCATCCTCGTGGCGCTGCTGGTGCAGCGCCGGCGGGCGGGCCGCGATGAGGAGAAGGGCAGCTGGGCCGCGGTGCAGGGCCTGCGCTCGGTCCCGGAGAGGCTGCAGCGCCTGTGGGCGGTACGCGCGATGGGCCCGGCCTTCACGATCACGACCGTCGCGGCGCTCGCGATCCTGCCGCTCTTCGTCTCCAACGGCCTGTCGGTGACCCTCACCGGCATCATCGCCTTCTCGATCGTCGGCCTGTCGATCGGTGTCCTGACCGGTCTCGGCGGGCAGTTGACGCTCGGCCAGTTCGCCGTCGCCGCGATCGGCGCGGTCATCTCGTTCAAGGTGTCGAGCACCTCCGGCAGCTTCCCGCTCGCACTGCTCCTCGCCGGCCTCGGCGCGGGGCTCGTCTCGGTCGTGATCGGCCTGCCGGCGCTGCGCATCCGCGGCCTCATGCTCACCGTCACCACGCTCGGTTTCGCGCTCGCCGCCCCGGCGTGGCTGCTCACGCAGCCGTGGATGCTCGGCGAGGGGCAGGATCCCGGGAAACCCTCCGGCTGGCCGCTCGACGGCCCGCTCGACAGCGGTCGTGACTACTACTACTTCGCGCTGGCGCTGTTCGTCGTCTCCCTGGTGCTGGCGTGGAACATCCGGCGCGGCGGGTTCAGCCGCCTGCTCGTCGCCGTCCGCGACAACGAGGAGAACGCGCGCGCGTTCGCCGTGCGGGCGACCCTCGTCAAGCTCCAGGGCTATCTGGTCGGCGGGTTCATCGCCGGCATCGGCGGCGCGACCTACGCGCACTCCCTGTCCAGCATCAGTGCCGGGTCGTTCCCGACGTCCGCGAGCATCGACGTCGTCGTCATGACGGTGCTCGGCGGCATGTCCGCGCTGATCGGGCCGGTGCTGGGGGCGATCTGGGTGCTCGGCCTGCCGCTGCTCGACATCGGCAACATCGGGCTGGCCGCGACGAAGTTCGGTGCGCTGCTCCTCATCCTGTGGAAGGTCGGCGGCCTGATCCAGGTCGTCGCGCCGATCCGGGACCGGATCGTGAAGTTCATCGCCCGCCGGCACGGCATCGATCCCGAGCCGTTGTACGCCGGCGAGGACCCGGCCGACGCCACCGCGACGGCCCAGGGTGTCCGGATCAGCGGCCTGCGCGTCAGCGAGCCTGGTGCGGTGTCCTCGGAGCGACCAGCTCCCTCGACGGGCACGCCCCTGCTCGAGGCGCGCGATCTCCGCAAGAGTTTCGGCGGCGTGCACGCCGTACGCGGGGTGTCGTTCGAGGTGCGTGCCGGCGAGACGGTCGGCCTGATCGGCCCGAACGGCGCCGGCAAGACGACCACCTTCGAACTGCTCGGCGGCTTCACCAAACCGGACACAGGTCAGGTGTTCTTCAACGGTGAGGACATCAGCAGGGTCGGTCCGGAGGGGCGCGCGCGACGCGGTCTGATCCGGTCGTTCCAAGATGCCGCGCTGTTCCCCACGATGACCGTCAAGGAGACCGTCATGCTCTCGCTGGAGCGGGTGCAGCCGACGGGCTTCCTGACGTCGACGCTGGGATTGATGCTCGGCGAGCGGAAGAAGGAGCACCAGGCGCGTGCCCTCATCGCCGCGATGGGTCTCGACCGCCATCGGGACAAGCCCATCCAGGAGCTCTCGACCGGCACCCGCCGGATCACCGAGATCGCCTGCCTCGTGGCGTTGCGGCCGATGTGCCTGTTGCTCGACGAGCCCTCCAGCGGCGTCGCCCAGCGCGAGACCGAGGCGCTCGGGCACCTGCTGGCCGAACTCAAGCGCGAGCTCGACCTGACCCTCGTGGTCATCGAGCACGACATCCCACTCATCATGGGGATCTCTGATCGCATCATCGCGATGGCCGACGGCGATCTCATCGCCGAAGGGCCGCCGGACGTCGTACGCACCCATCCGCGGGTCGTCGACGCCTACCTGGGCGGCAGCATCACCGCGATCGAGCGCTCCGGCACGGGCAGGGGCGCCGCTGACCGATGAGGCGCGCTCGACGCGATGGCGCTCGAGACGGCAGGCCCGGGGCCTACTCGGCCCGGGGCGTCGGAACGGCGTCGAGCAACGCCTCCATCCGGGCCCGGATCGGGGCGGCGTTGTCGACGGCCGTGAGGATGTAAGGCCGGTCGTGGATGATCGCGTCGACGACGAGCTCGCCCACGACCGAGGGCTGAACGCCCTGATCGCGCACCATGTTCTGCGCGGCTTCCAGGATCGTCTCGATCCTGGCCGAGCGCTCCGGCGCGTCCGCCGGACGGAGGCGCCGGGCGTTGTCCACCCCGTCGGTGGCCACCGGTCCGGGGCACAGGACGCTCACCCCGATCCCATGGCGGGCCAGCTCCACGCGCAGCGATTCGCTCAGGCCGACCACCGCGAACTTCGACGCGTGGTAGAGGAAGCCTGACCTGTAGAGAAGTGACTCACCGTCGACGAAGAGGCCGGCGGCCGAGGCGGTGTTGACGATGTGTCCACCGAGGCCGCGCTCGATCATGCGCGGCACGAACGCCTGGAGGCCGTTGTAGACGCCGTCCGCGTTGACTCCCATGACGTAGTCCCACAGGGTGTGGTCCATGCGCGACGGCGAGACGGAGTCGAGGATGCCGGCGTTGTTGACGACGACGCTCACCGGGCCGAGCTCCGCCTCCACGGTGTCGGCGACCTCGGCGTACCGCTGCCGGTCGCGGACGTCGAGCTTGTAGGACCGGGCGCTCGTCACCGCCGACAACTCCTCCTCGGCTCGTTCCAGAGCCGGATCGTCGAGGTCGGCCATGGCGACCGAGACACCCCGGCGGGCGAGCGAGCGCGCGATGGCCAGCCCGATGCCGCGCGCCCCACCGGTGATGAAGGCCGTGCGGCCTGAGAGGGAATCCATGTCTCCTCCTGACTCGGAGCTGTTCGCTTCCGCGGGTTGCCGAGATGGTCTTGCGCCGCCGTACGCGTATCACCATAGTGTACTTACATACGTGATAAGGGAGGTCCGCCCATGAGGATCCTCGCCGGTGTCTCCGGGTCCCTGCTGGTCCTCGCGCTCGCCGTCACTGGCTGCGGCGGCGACGGCGACGGCGAGGAGGCGAAGGGCGCCCCGTCCGCGTCGCCCGTCGGCACGAGCAAGAGCAGGAGCGCAGACGCGGGGGCGGACGCCTGCAAGCTGATGACCGCCGGCGACCTGGAGGCCGCGTTCGGCGGCCCGTTCGGGGACGGCAAGCCGGCCCATCAGGAGGACACCGGGGCCGACCAGTGCGTCTGGACGAGCGCGGGCGCCGCGTCGGGGTCGACCTTCTCGATCACCGTGCTGCACCAGGACCGCCTCGCCGGCGTGTTCAAGAGCAACGGCATGAGTGTGGCCGACCTCTTCGAACAGGCCAAGCTCGCCTATCCCAAGGCTGAGGCCGTCGACCTCGGCGACAAGGCGTTCGCCGCCGTCGGTGAGTTGCAGGTGCTGGACCACGACACCTGGTACTCGCTCTCGTTCCACGGCGCCGGTTCGGTCGGCGGGCTGAAGAAGCTGGCCGCACGGGTCGTCGGCCGGTCCTGACCCCTTCCGCAGAAACTGCCGGCCGGGCCTTGCGTCGGCCAGATGCGTACGTTCATAGTGTATTCACATACGTGATCGCGCTCGGCCCCTCGCCAGCGGCCCCGGGCGGCCACATGTGGTTGCTCACCGCGGGACTGCCCGCAGGTGCTGAGATTGAGGGAGTCAGGATCGATGATGCGTATTCGGATGACCGCGCTTGCGGTCTGCGGCGCTGTTGTCCTGGCCGCTTGTGGCGGCGGCAGCGGCAAAGATCCCAAGGCCGGAGGTTCGGGCTTCAAGCTGACCACCTCCGGTCCGATCGAGATCGGGATGCTGATCACCGACACCCGCGCCGAGACGGCGCGGAACGGCGTCGGGATCGAGAGCCCGTACCGTGACGCGGCACATGCCGTCTTCGACAAGATCAATGCCGGCGGCGGCATCAACGGCCGGCAGATCAAGGTCGTCGACGAAGCCATCGATTTCAGCGCCCCCAACCACGACACGGCATTCGAAGCGATCTGCCAGCGGTTCACGAAGGACAACAACGTCCAGGCCGTGGTCTACGACGGCACCATCTACAACGCAAGCTTCAACAGCTGCCTCACCAAGGCGGGCGTTCCGATTCTGTACATGGGCAGCTCGACCGGATCGGCCGTGGGCGACAGCGAGGACCTCGCCAAGAACCCCGGATTGATCGCGGTCAACTCGGTGCGGCTGGACCGCCGCGTCGAGAGCATCATGGACAAGGCCGTCGCGGCCGGCCACCTCCGCTCCGGCAGCAAGATCGGCGTCGTTCTCGAGGACTGCCCCTACAACCAGCGCGTCTACGACAAGACCCTCAAGCCCATCGCCGACAAGGGCGGCATCGCCCTCATCAAGGCGGAGGTCAAGTGCGCCCACGGGTACGCCGACAACGGGCCGACCCTCGCCCTGATCCAGTCGCTCGCGCTGAAGTTCAAGTCCCAGGGCGTCGACAACGTCATGTTCCTGACGTTGTACGAAAGGGGAGTCGTCTACTACTTCGCGCAGGGCGCGCACGCGCAGAAGTGGTCGCCGCAGTACCTGCTCTTCCACTCGCCGGGCGGCTCCAACGCGCTGAAGATCTACTCGGCGGACCAGTTGGCCAACATCCATGGTTTCGGCGGCCTGCCCGACAACGATGTGAGTGAGCAGCCGGCGCCGCCCGCGGAGCAGGCCAAGGTGCGCGCGACCTGCCTGGCCGATGCGCGCGCCGCGAGCATGGCGGTCCAGAAGATCACGGACCAGCTCACCGTCTTCATGGCGTGCGACGCGGTGCGACTGCTGCAGCAGGGCCTGACCAACAGCGGTGGCCTGGGCGGGACCGAGAAGCTCGTGCCGGCCATCGAGAAGATCGGGACGAGCTTCGTCAGCGCCCTCACCCTGGGCGGCGCCACCAGGTTCGGGCCCGATCGGCACGACGGCATGGAGCTGACGGCCGTGTCCAGCTTCGACAAGGGATGCAATTGCTTCAAGTACACGGTGCCGGCGGGGCCGATCGCGTGACGGCCGCCATGCGGGCCGAGGGTCCCACCCGGCCCGCATGGGCGTCGCCTGGGGTCTCCGAACACTCAACGAGGGGCAACTGCGTGAACACGATGAGCGGGGCAGCGGTGGACGGACATGTCGAGAACGGCTGGGGCAAGGTCGCGGACGCGTTCCGCGCGAACTTCGAGGGGAGCCCGGGCGAGGTGGGCGCGTCGTGCTGCGTCTACGTCGGCGGCCGTCCCGTCGTCGACCTCTGGGGCGGCCTGGCCGACAGCGAGACCCGGCGGCCGTGGCAGAAGGACACCATCGCCCTGGTCGCCTCCACGACGAAGGGCGCGACCGCGATCTGCGCGCACATGCTGGCCGAGCGCGGTGAGCTCGACCTGGACGCGCCGGTCGTCACGTACTGGCCGGAGTTCGGCGCCAACGGCAAGGCCCACATCCCGGTGCGCTGGTTGCTCTCGCACCAGGCCGGCCTGCCGGTCGTCGACGGCCGGTTCACCTTCGAGGACGCGTGCGCCGGCGGCCCGGTGATCCGTGCGCTGGAGGCCCAGAGGCCGGAGTGGGAGCCCGGCACCGAGCACGTCTACCACAGCATGACCTTCGGGTACCTGGTCGGCGAGGTCGTGCGCCGGATCTCCGGCAAGTCGCTCGGCACCTTCTTCGCCGAGGAGGTGGCCGGTCCGCTCGGGCTGAACGCCTGGATCGGGCTGCCGGAGGAAGAGGAGGGGAAGGTGGCCCGGATCGACTCGGCTCCGCTCGTCCTGGAGGAGATGACCGCCGGGATGATCGAGAGCACTGGGCTCGACGCCGACACGGTCACCAGGTGGATCGCCGCCGTGTGGGGCGAGGGCTCGATCCAGTCCCGCGCCGGCTCGCTCGGCGGCGCCTTCGCCGACTTCTCCGAGGCCATGGGCACGCGCGCCTATCACGCCGCCGAGTTCCCGGCCGCGAACATGCTCACGGACGCGCGATCGCTGGCGCGCATGTACGCCGCCACGGTGAGTGAGGTCGACGGCGTGCGGCTGCTGCATCCGGCCACCGTCGAGCGGGCGATCGAGGTCCAGACCGACAGGACCCGGATGCACGGACTGCCCGCCGACCTGGACCTCCCGGCCGACCGTTCCTTCAACATGTCGCTCGGGTTCTGGCGGGCCTGCCCGCCGATGCCGATGGCGGGGCCGAAGTCGTTCGGCCACCCGGGCTCCGGCGGGTCGATCGCCTTCGGTGACCCCGATGCCCAGGTCGGCTTCGGCTACGTCATGAACCTCTACTCCTACCAGGCCGGCGAACGGCGGGCGCGTGACCTCGCCGAAGCGGTCCGATTCTGCCTCGCGTGACGGGAGACCTCGAATGACGAAACTGCGGGAGACGGTGCGGGAACTGGTCGCCCGATCCGGCGTCCCCGGCGCAGTGGTGGGCGTCCTGGAGGACAGCCGGATCGAGACCGCGGCCGTCGGCGTCGCGAACCTGAACAGCGGCGTCGAGATGACCCCGGACACGCTGTTCCTGACCGGCTCGATCACCAAGGTCTGGACCACGACGTTGCTCGTGTCCCTCGTCGAGCAGGGGCTGGTCGACCTCGACGCGCCGGTGCGGCGCTATCTGCCGGATCTCGTCCTGGGTGACGCGGCGGCCGCGGACGCGCTGCTCGTGCGACACCTCGTCACCCACTCGGCCGGGATCGACGCGTCGGACCTGATCGCCGACGTCGGGGACGGCGACGAAGCGATCGCGAACTGGGTGCCGCTGCTGCGCGATGTCGGTCAGCTGTTCCGGCCCGGCGAGTACTTCTCCTACAGCAACGCCGGCTTCGTGCTCGCCGGCCGGATCATCGAGGTCGTCACCGGCGAGAGCTTCTCCGCGGCCATGCGGCAACGGCTGTTCGCGCCGCTGGGCCTGGAACGCAGCATGTTCACGGCCAAGGAGGCGATCCTGCACCGGACCGCGATCGGCCACTCTCCGGGAGAGGGCGGAATGGTGCCGAGCAAGCTGTTCATGCTGCCCGAGTGCCTGGGGCCGGCGGGGACGACGCTCATCACCTCGGTGCAGGACACGCTGACCTTCGTGGGCAGCCACCTGCCGACCCTCACGTCGGCGAAACGCCTGCTCAGCGCCGAGTCCGTGGACCGGATGGCGGCCTGCCATCTCGATTTCCCGGTGCCGGAAGCGGGCTCGGTGGGGCTCAGCTGGTTGCGCAAGCAGTACGGCGATCGCCTCGTGCTCACCCACGGCGGCGGCTCCTACGGCGGCGTCGCGATGGTCGGCGTTCTTCCCGACAGCGGCGCCGCCTACATCGCCTTCGCGAACGGAGGCCCGGCCTCGATGCCCTTCCACACGGAGCTCGCGGAGGCCCTGTTGCAGGACCGGTTCGGCCTGTCCGCACCGGTGGCGCCCGACCTCTCCGATCCGGAGCCGAAGCCGAGCCGGTACCACGGCCGGTACGTCTGCTGGGGCTGCGAGCTCACCATCACCGGCGACGGCGACGCGCTCTCCTACCAGGCCAGGTTCACCGACCCGGTGCTCGGCCGCAACCGTTCGGATCCGCCGCCGGTCCGGCTGCGGCCGATCGGCTCTCGGGGCCTGGCCCTGGCCGATCACCCCGATCAGCCGCCCTTCGGCTACGGCGTCGGGGACGACGGATCCGGACACCCGGAGTTCCTGTTCCTGATGGACCGGCTCGTTCGCCGCATGGGCGACAACTGACACCGACGAAAGCTCTGGAGGATCTTGATGACGGAACAGTTCGGCACGTTCGACTTCGGCTTGGACGAGGCGCAGGAGGAGCGTGCCGCGCGGCTGCATCGCGAGTGCGTCATCGTCGATGCCCTGTTCCAAGGGCCGGTCGGGTACCGGGTGTTCGACCAGGAGATGAACGAGCAGCTGCGTTCGGCCCTGAAGGCGAGAGCGGGCGACAAGCTGGGCACCTTCACCGACGGGCTGATGTTGCCGATCCGCCGGGCGTTCGAGGGCCGGATGGACGAGGTGAAGGATCACTGGGACGCGAGCGGCATCACCTGTGGCAACCGTCAGGTGGAGCTTGCCGATGATCACGATGCCTGGAAACGCACCTTCGCGTTCATGCAGAAGCAGTTCGACTACTTCCCGTGGCTGAGCAAGGCCCTGACCGCCGCCGACATCCGCCGTGCGCACGAGACCGGCACCCACGCCGGCCTGATGAGCACCCAGGTCATGCTGGGACCGTGGCGCGACTTCGACATGCTGTTCTACGCGCACGACGCCGGCCTGCGGATGTGCCAGCTCACCTACAACAACCTGACCAAGGTCGGCGCCGGCTGTACCGAGCGCACGGACGCGGGGCTGTCTACGTTCGGCGTGGCCAGCGTCAAGTTCATGAACGATCTCGGCATCATCGTCGACACGGGCCACGTGGGCCGGCAGACGACGCTCGATGCGTGCGAGGTGTCGGAGAAGCCGGTCGTCGCCTCACACACCGCGGCACAGGGCGTGTTCGGGCACGCGCGCGGCAAGAGCGACGAAGAGCTGCGCGCGATCGCCGGCACGGGCGGGTTCATCGGCATCGTGGCCGTTCCCTTCTTCCTCGCCCCGGGGGCGTCGGTCACCATCAACTCGATGCTCGACCACATCGAGTACGTCGCCGAGGTGGCCGGCGTCGACCATGTCGGGATCGGGACCGACTGGCCCTTGCAACTGCCCGAGTGGATGCTCAGTGACCTCGTTCAGCCGATCTTCGCCGAGACCGGCTTCCGGCCCGAGGACGGACTGGTCGCGACGCAGGGACTGATCGGGTTCGACGACTACCGCGACTTCCCGAACATCACCCGCGGCCTCGTCGGGCGCGGCTGGTCGGACGAGGACATCGCCAAGGTGCTCGGCGCGAACTTCGTGCGCGTGATGGAGGCGGTCTGCGGCTGACCCGCCGTCACCGCAGGAGGAAGGTCTCCGCTTTCCGCCCACCCCGATCGCCCGCGGGGTGGGCGGCTGACGCGGAGGATCAGGACGTTCGTTCGTCCTTCGCGACCACGCCGTTCTGCAGCACCAGCACCACGTTGTCCGGCTCGGCGAACAGGGCCGGCTTTTCCAGGGGGTTCTCCGCGAAGGCGACGATGTCCGCCTGCTTCCCGACCTCGAGGGTGCCGATCTCGCCGTCGAGTCCGAGGAGGCCGGCGTTGACCCGCGTGGCCGCGATCAGGGCCTCCATGGGCGACTCGACCGTGGCCCGCAGGGTCAGTTCCTCACCGCGACGGCTCTGGTCGGGCCCGACGAGATCCGACCCGAGTCCGACGCGGACGCCGGCGGCCTTCGCGGTGAGCAATCCGTCGATCATCGCGTCGCGCACCCGCGCCGCCCGTTCGGCGAAATGAGCGGGCAGGCCGAGCCCGTCGACGTTCCGGATCAGCACCTCGACGGCGGCGAGCGTGGGCACGAGGGAGACCTGGCGGTCGGCCATGAGCGCGGCCGTCTCCTCGTCGATGCCGGTGCCGTGTTCCACGCACCGCACGCCGGCCAGGACGGCGTTGCGGATGCCGTCGACGTTGTGGGCGTGGACGGTGACGTAGGTGCCCCGGGCCGTGGCCTCGGCGACGGCCACGGCGATCTCCTCGACGCTGAACTGGGTGTCGGTGAGCTTGTCGTGGTGGGAGATGACGCCACCGGTGACGCACAGCTTGAGGAACTCGGCGCCGCCCCGAAAGGATTCGCGCGCGTTCTTCCGCATCTGATCGGGACCGTCCGAGAGCGTCGACAGCGTCCGCAAGCCGGGGATCACCCGGCCGCGCCACATCTCGGCGGGCTCCCACTCGGAGGCGTAGTGGCCGTGGCCGCCGGTCTGGCAGTGGATGGGGCCGCACTGCACGATCCGGGGCCCGGCGACCTTGCCTGACGCGACGACCCGGGCGAGACCGGCGTCGATGCCCCCGCAGTCTCGCACCGTGGTGAAACCGCCGCGCAGGGTCTGGGCGCAATTGGCGAACATGTCGGCGGCGATCTCCGCGACGGACATGCCGTACCCGACGCTGGCCTCCAGCCGGCTGGCCAAACCCAGGTGAACGTGAGCGTCGATCAGGCCGGGAGTCACGGTGAGGCCGGTGCAGTCGACGACTTCGGCGTCGGGCGGGGCGCCCCCGCCGACTCGCGCGATCCGCCCGGCTTCGATGAGGAGCCCGGCGGTTTCGGGGTCGCGTCCGGTCGCGGTGACGAGAGTGGCGCCGTGGAGCCAGAGGCCGGCGGTCATGGGCAGAGTGCTCCTTCAGCATCGGGTGTCGAGGAGGCATGGAGGGAATTCAGCCGGCCGGTGCGGGGGAGTCGCGAGCGCGTTCGCCTGGTCTCGACGCAGACTTTTCTCACCGGACCACTCGACTGGGTATAGACATACACTATGTTCGTACGCAATGCTGCGCAAGAGCGCGGCCCACGAACCGGACAGGGGACACACGCCGTGACGTCAGAATCGAAAGTGCGGAAGTCGGAGCGGTTGCCACGCGGCGCGCTCGACCGGGAGACCGTGGTCGCCGCCGCGCTCGCGATCGCGGATCGCGAAGGTCTCAGCGGTGTCACGATGGCCCGCGTGGCCCACGCGCTGGGCGGCAGCCCGATGTCGCTCTACCGGCACCTGCACGACAAGCAGGAACTGCTGGACGCCGTCGCCGATCTCGCGCTGTCGGAGTCTCCTCGCATCGCTCAGGACAGACGGCCCTGGCGGGTGCGCCTGGAGGAGTTCGCGCTGGAGTCGCGGCGCAACGCGCTGCGGCATCCGGCCCTCATCGAGATCCACCTGGAGAACTCCGTCCGCGGGCCGGGCGCGGCAGCCGTCGGGCTCGACGTCATCGCCCTGCTGCAGGAGGCCGGGTTCGACGAGGACTCGTCGATTCGCGGGTTCATGGTGCTGCGCAACCACCTCCTCGGCGCCATGGCGTGGGAGATCTCGAGATTCCGCGGCGGCGGCGCGGAATTCGCCCACCAGGTGGACGACACGTTCGTGCACGAGAACACACCGGCGGACTCGCCGTTGCGCCGCCTCGGAGAAGTGCTCACCACGGACCCTGAGGCTCAGTTCATGTTCGGGATCCGCTGCCTGCTCGACGGGTTCGAGTCCGAGCTGCGGCGGATCAAACGACGGGCCAGACAGGAGCAGTAATGGCTCACATGACAGATCTCTATCGTCGGCCGACCTTCGCCGACATGGTCTCCCGCTCGCTCCAGAACCATCCGGACCGCGTCGCGTTCATCACCGCGACCGGTGACATGTCCTACGAACAGCTGCGCCGGCTGATCGCACGGATCGCGTACGCCATGCAGGACGCCGGGGTGAAGTCCGGCGACGGCGTGGCCATGCTCGCCCCCAACCGGCCCGAGGCGTTCGCCACGCTGATCGCCGCGATGTCGCTGGGCGCGCGGTACACCCCGTTACATCCGATGGGCTCCCTGGCGGACCACGTCACCGTCTGCGCCGACGCCGAGATCACCACGATCGTCGCCGACGGGTCACGGTACGCCGACCACGGTGCGGCTCTCGCGGCCGAGCTGGAAGCGGGGCCGCAGGTGCTGCACATCGGCGGCGGATCGGCGTCCGACGTGCTGGCGGGCCCGGACACGGACCGGCCCATCCCCGCCCTGGCCCGCGAGTCCGACATCGGACTGCTCGGATACACGGGCGGGACCACCGGCCGGCCCAAGGGCGTGATGCTCCCCCATCGTTCGCTGGTCACGCACCTCTACCTCAGCGTGGCGCACTGGCAGCTCCCCTCCGAGCTCCGGTTCCTGGGCTCGACGCCGTTGACCCACGCGCTCGCCGGGATCGTGCCGACGGTCCTCCATCAGGGCGGAAGCATGGTGCTCACCAAGGGCTTCGATCCCGCGGAGTTCTGCGAGACCGTCCAGAGGCACCGGATCACGGCGACCTTCCTCGTGCCGAGCATGATCTACGTGCTGCTCGACCACCTCGCCGAGCACCCCGCGGACCTGTCTAGCCTGCAGACGATCCTCTATGGCGCGGCGCCGATGTCGCCCGACCGGCTCGAGCAGGCTCTCGATGTGTTCGGGCCGGTGTTCGTGCAGTTCTTCGGGCAGAGCGAGGCGCCGAACACCGTCACGTGCCTCGGCAAGGAGGACCACGACCTGCGACGGCCCAAGCTGCTCGCCTCCTGCGGAAAGCCGCACCCGACGCTGGACGTCGCCATCCTCGACGACCACGATCAGCCGTGCGGAGTCGGCGAGCGGGGAGAGGTCTGCGTGCGCGGCCCGCTGGTCATGGACGGCTACTGGCGGCAGCCCGAGCTGACCGCGGAGACGCTGCGGAACGGGTGGCTGCACACCGGCGACGTCGGCTACCTGGACGAGGACAACTTCCTGTACCTCACCGACCGCAAGAAGGACATGGTGATCACCGGCGGGTTCAACGTCTATCCACGAGAAGTCGAGGACGCGCTGGTGCGGCATCCGGAGGTCAAGGCCGCGGCGGTGATCGGAGTTCCGGACCCGAAGTGGGGCGAAGCGGTGACGGCCTTCGTCGTCAGAACCCCGGGCGCGACCGTGACGCCCGAGGAGCTCATCGCCCTCGTCCGCGAGCTCAAGGGACCCGTGCACGCCCCGAAGAGCCTGGAGTACCTGGACGCCCTGCCGCTCACCGGCCTGGGCAAGGTCGACAAGAAGCAACTGCGCGCGCGTTTCTGGGGCGAGCGCGACCGAGCCGTGAACTGAACGCATTTCATCAGGGGGAGACAGGAGAACCGATGAGCACCGCAACCGGGGCACGGCCGCGCTGGGTCGATGACGAGGGGGCCGCGCTGGGCGCGGTCGCCCGCGACTTCTTCCAGGCCGAGGTCGTCCCGCACTTCGAACGCTTCGACCGGCAGAAGTACGTGGACCGGGAGGTGTGGCGCAAGGCAGGCGCGCTCGGCCTGCTCTGCTGCGAGGTCCCCGAGGAGTACGGCGGGGGAGGGGGCACGTTCGCCCACGACGCCGTCGTCTTCAGCGAGCAGGCACGTTCCGGGGACACCGGGCTCGGCAACCCGGTGCACAGCGGAGTGGTCGCCCCTTACCTCGTGGCCTACGGCTCCGAGAAGCAGAAGGCGCGCTGGCTGCCCGGGATGGCGACCGGTGACATCATCGGCGCGGTCGGCATGAGCGAACCCGGCGCCGGCACCGACCTCAAGAACGTCAGGACACGTGCCACGCGCAGTGGCGACCACTACGTGCTCAACGGGTCCAAGACGTTCATCAGCAACGGTGCGCAATGCGATCTCATCATCGTCGTCGCCAAGACCGACCCGGCGGCGGGTCGCCACGGGATTTCTCTGCTCGTGCTGGAAACGGCGGACGCGCCGGGATTCCGGCGTGGGCGGGTGCTCGACAAGCTGGGCATGCACAGCCAGGACACCTCGGAGCTGTTCTTCGACGACGTGCTGGTGCCGGCGGAGAACCTGCTGGGCGAGGAGGGCGCGGGCTTCGGGATGATGATGCGCGACCTGCCCCGGGAGCGCCTGGTCATCGGCGTCAACGCGGTGGCGGCCATGGAACGCGCGCTGGAGGAGTCCATCGCCTACACGAAGACCCGGGAGGTCTTCGGCGCGCCGCTGTTCTCCATGCAGCACGTCAAGTTCGAGCTCGCCGAGCTGGCGACCATCGTCCGCGCGTCCCGGGTCTTCCTGGACGACTGCGTCGAGAAGTTCGTCGCCGGCACCCTCGATCCCGCGACCGCGTCGATGGCGAAGTGGTGGCTGAGCCAGAACCAGTGCGACATCACCGACCGGTGTCTCCAGCTCTTCGGCGGCTACGGCTACATGCGGGAGTACCTCGTCTCCCGCCTGTACGCCGACGCGCGCGCTCAGAAGATCTACGGCGGAGCCAACGAGGTCATGAAGGACCTCATCTCCCGATCGTTGTGAGGGAGATCCCGGCGGTGACCGCCACGGAGGTCCCGGTCCCCACGCCGGACGATGTCGCGGCCGCCGCGGACCGGATCCACGGTCACGTGCGAAGGACACCGCTCATCGAGGTGGCGGCCGGGGCGTTCGGCGTCGACGCACCGCTGGCGCTCAAGCTCGAACTGCTGCAGCACTCCGGGTCGTTCAAGCCCAGGGGAGTCTTCAATCGAGTCCTGACCCAGGACGTGCCCGCCGCGGGCCTGGTCATCGCCTCGGGCGGGAACGCCGCTCTCGCCCTGCTGCACGTGGGCAGGCGGCTCGGCCATGCCGTCGAGGTGTTCGTCCCCGAGACCGCCCCGGCGGTCAAGATCGCGAGGCTGCGTCACCGCGGCGCGCGCGTGCACCAGGTCGGGCGGGACTTCGCGCAGGCCGCGGTGGCGAGCGAACGCGGCGCGGCCGAGACCGGGGCGCTGCTCGTGCACGCCTACGACCAGTTGGAGGTCGTCGCCGGCCAGGGCACGGTCGGACTGGAGCTGGACGAGCAGTGCCCGGACGTCGACACGGTGCTCGTGGCGTGCGGTGGCGGCGGTCTCGTCGGCGGGATGGCCGCCTGGTTCGACCGCCGCGTGCGCGTGGTGGCCGTCGAGGCGTCGGGCTCGCCCACGCTGGCCGCGGCTCGCTCGGCGGGCGAGCGGGTGACGATCAGCGTCGGCGGTGTCGCCGCCGACGCACTGGGCGCCGGCCGGATCGGCGCCATCGCGTGGGAGATCGCTCAGCGCGCGATCGACGAGGTCGTGGTCGTGCCGGGGGAGGCGATCCTCGACGCGCGGCAACGCCTGTGGGACGAGCTGAGGATCTGCGCGGAACCGGGCGCCGCCGCGCCGCTCGCGGCACTCGTCACCGGCGGCTACGTGCCCGCGGCGACCGAACGCGTAGCCGTGGTCGTGTGCGGCGGCAACAGCGACCCGGCGACCCTGTCCTGAGTCTCCTTCGGCTCCAGGACGTGCACCTGGCGTACCTGAACGAGAGGAGCCGGCACGAATGACCGATCCGCATCGACTGCACGGTGACGCTGTCGTGGTCGACACGCACAACGACCTGATCCTCCTGGTGGACCACTTCGACCGGCGGGAACAACCTGATCATTTCGCCCGGTTCTGGCTGCCTGAGCTGCGTGCCGGGGGCGTGGACGTGCAGGTGCTGCCCATCTGCGTCGAAGATCAGTTCCACTCCGAGGGGGCCCTGCGCCGGACGTTGCTGCTGGTCGAGCGGATCCATGAGCTCGCCGCCGACCACCGCGACGACGTGGCGGTGTGCCTGACCGGCGCCGACGTCGACGCCGCCACCGCGTCCGGGCGCATCGCCCTGATCATCGCCCTTGAGGGCGCCCACGCTGTCGGGCAGGACCCCGCCCTGGTGCGCACCATGGCACGGGTGGGGGTCCGGGTGCTCTCCATGGCGCATATGGGCCGTACCTTCCTGGCCGACGGCAGCGGCCTGGACTCGACCTCGCGCGGCCGCCTGACCCCGGAGGGCGTCACCGCGCTTCGCGAGATGGAGGAGCTGGGCATCGTCTTCGACATCAGCCATCTCGGGATCGCCGGCGTCGAGGACGTGCTCTCCCTGGCGACGCGACCGTTCCTGGCCACGCACTCGGCGTGCCTGGGCATCACCGACAGCCACCGCAACCTCGGTGACGCGCAGATCAAGGCGATCGCCGAGCTCGGCGGGGTCATCGGGGTCGCCGCCGCCATTCCGTTCTTCATCGACTCGACCAGTCCGTCGGCCGATCGCGTCGTCGACCACATCGAACGCGTCATCCACGTGGCCGGCATCGATCACGTGGGCCTTGGACCGGATTTCATCGACGACTACTACCAGAACGTGCTCGGCGGCTGGCTCGGCGGCTGGCTTCCTCCGCCCGATGGCCGTGCGTACCCGCCGGCCGAGATCTCCCGTCCCTCGGACCTGCCGAAGATCACCAAGGTGATGGTGCGCCGCGGGTTCGAGGAGTCGGACATTCGCAAGGTGCTCGGCGAGAACGTGTTGCGCGTTCTCCGTGAAGTGATGGGAAGGCCGACAGATGACCGTGTTGGATGACCTCCAGTACCTGCTGGCGAGCAGGGAGCCGCGCACGCCGGTCGCGTTCGCCGCGGCCGACGTCACGATCGAGACGGTGTTCGTGACGATGCGGGACGGGGTCCGGCTCGCCACCGATCTCTACCTGCCTCCGCAGCTGCCCGCCCCGGTGGTCGCGGTGCGCACGCCCTACGGTCGCGACTCCGACCGGCTGGTGGCGGTCTTCATCGCGTTCGCGCGCCGGGGCTATGTCGTGGCGGTGCAGGACCTTCGCGGCACGGGCGGCAGTGAGCCCGAGGACCACGACTTCTACATGTTCGAGCCGCAGGACGGTTACGACTTCGTCGAGTGGGTCAGCGCCCAGGACTGGTGCGACGGGTTCATCGGTTCCGTCGGCGGCTCGTACGTCGGCCAGGTGCAGTGGCCCATGGCGACACACCCGAAGATGACCACGATACTTCCGGAGGTCAGCGGCATCGGGGTGGGCGTCAAGACGGCGTCGTACCACATGATGTTCAACGTCCTCGCGCGCACGATCGGACACGGTGCGGACAAGCTGGACATACCGTTCTGGCAGCTCGAACCGATGATGCTGGACGAGACCTTGTCGACGGGCCTGTTCAACGAGCCGTTCGTCAGCCCGGTGCCGGCGGAGTTGGCGGAGTCGTTCCCCGCGCTCAAGGGCCTGTCCCCGGTCGAGGCGCAGGACTGGTTGTGGGCGCACTACTGCTCGTTGACGTGCGCGGAACGGGCCGACCTCATCCGGGGCATCACCGGGTCACCCCACATCACCATGATCGACGTCGAGCAGATCGGGCCCCTCTTCGGCCAGGGCATCTCGATCGACCGGCACACGCTGCCCGCCGTCGACCCCGCGCGGCAGGTCGCCGACTTCCAGGCGATCCCGCTGCTGCGCACCGGCTGGTACGACTGGTTCATCAACGACGCGCTGGCCACCTGGGAGCTCCTGCGCGAGAACGCGCCAGAACCGCTGCGCTCCCAGGCCCGGATCGTCATCACCCCGTCCGCGCACAACCTCCCCGGATACAAGGAACGCATGGGGGAGCACCCGGAGCTGCAGCACAACCACTGGTCCAACGTCGACTTCACGCTGCGCTGGTACCAGACCGTGCGGGACGGCTCGATCGACGAATGGCCTCGCGTCATCTACTACCTCATGGGTGCCAACGAGTGGCGCACCGCGGACGACTGGCCGCTTCCTGAAGCCGTGGACACGCCGTTCTACCTGGGCGCCGACGGGACGCTGAGCGCCGCGGCCCCCCAGGAGCGACAGGCCGCCGACCAGTACGTCTACGACCCGCTCGACCCGACCCCGACCGTGGGCGGCAGCATCGTCTCCTGGGTCTATCCGGCCGGAAGCGTGGACGTCAGCGGGGTCCAGCAGCGCGGCGACGTCCTCACCTACACCACGCAGACGCTGGAGCACGACGTCGATGTCGTGGGCAAACTGCGGGCGCTGCTCTACGCGAGCTCGTCCGCGGTGGACACCGACTTCGCCGTGCGGCTGAGCGATGTCCTCCCGGACGGGCGGGCCGTCCAGCTGCAGAACGGCCTGCTGCGGGCGAGGTACCGCGACCTCGATCGCGGCGCCGAACCCCTCATCCCCGGTGAGATCTACCCGCTGGAGATCGACATGTGGGTCACCGCGAACAGGTTCAAGGCCGGCCATCGGATCCGCGTCGACATCAGCTCCGCCGACTTCCCGCGGTTCGACCGCAACAGCAACCTCGGCGGCGCGCCAGGGGATCCGATCGCGGCGACACAGACCGTCTACCGGGACGCCTCGCACCCCTCGCACGTGGTGCTGCCCATCTGCCCGACCACCTGATCGAGAGCGCAGAGGATCGAATGTCCTACCAGTACCTGTCCATCCGGGAACATGGCGCGACCACCGTCGTGACGATGAACAAGCCACCGGTCAACGCGGTCAACCTGAGCATGTACGAGGAGATCCGCGACCTCTTCGGCCGGTTCGACGAAGTGCTGCCGGGTGTGAAGGCGGTCGTGCTCACCAGCGCCGTCAAGCACTTCTGCGCGGGGAACGAGCTTGCGGAGTTCCTCACGCTGACCGAGTCCAACGCTGCGGGGCGCATGCGGCTGGTCCGGGACGCCTTCGCGTCCATCTACGACTGCCCGGTTCCGGTGGTCGGCGCGGTCCGGGGGGCGGCGCTCGGCACCGGCCTGGCGATCGCCGCGAGCTGCGACGTGGTCGTGGCCGGTGAGAGCGC
This sequence comes from Nonomuraea sp. NPDC047529, assembly GCF_040642995.1. Lineage (NCBI taxonomy): Bacteria > Bacillati > Actinomycetota > Actinomycetes > Streptosporangiales > Streptosporangiaceae > Nonomuraea > Nonomuraea sp. NPDC047529. Next base: position 292,965 of record NZ_JBEYTJ010000010.1, read on the forward strand.
TCGCTTCGGTACGCCCGAGGTGAGCGTCGGCGTGATGGGCGGGGCCGCCCACCTCGCCCGCCTGGTCCCGCAACCGATCATGCGTGCGATGTACTTCACGGCCGAACCGTGGCCGGCCGCCGACCTCGTCCGGTTCGGGTCCGTGCTGCGGGTCGTCCCGGACGACGACGTGCTCGACACGGCGCTCGGCCTGACCGGGAAGATGACGCGGCACAGCCTGGCCGCGCTGCGCCATGCCAAGGAGGCCCTGAACGTCATCGAGTTCATGGACCTGAAGGCCGGCTACGAGTTCGAGCAGCGGATGACCGGACGTCTCGCCGCCGAGCCCGACGCCAAGGAAGCCGTCACCGCGCTCCGTGAGCGCCGGGAGCCGGTCTATGGTGACCGGCTGGGCCGGCCTTGATCCGATGACCGCACAGGGATCCCGGGCATCCGCGCCCGCACAGGCGGCCGGACTCGTCGACGCGTTGTGGGTGTACCCGGTCAAGGGCGCCGTGGGCGTGCCGGTCGGCGAGGTCGACGTCCTGCCGGGCATCGGCGCGCGGCACGACCGTTCGCTCGCGATCGCGCGCGGCGACCAGCCGGTGCCGCCCCGGACGACGTGGCGGCCACGATCGGCCTTCAAGCAGGTGGCGCGCGATCCGGACATGACGCAGGTCACGGTGACGGTGCTCGGGGCCGGCGCGATCGAGCTCCGCCACCGCGCGCATCCGAGCGGGCCGCCGGTGCGTTCGGACCAGCCTCAGGAAAAGCAGGAGTCCGTCCTGCGCCGGTGGTTCGGGGAGCCCGGGCTGCGCCTCGTCCACGCCGACGCGGCGGGCCTGTGGGACTGTCCGGACGCCGAACTGTCCCTGCTCAATCTGGCCTCGGTGCGTGCGCTGGAGGCACTCACCGGCCACTCGCTCGACGCCCGGCGATTCCGCGCCAACGTCCACCTCGACGGCCTGCCCGCGTTCGCCGAGCTGTCCTGGGTGGGGCGGCGGATCCGGCTCGGCGACTACGAGGTCGAGGTGATCCGCCCCATCCAGCGTTGCCGCGCGACGTCGGCGAACCCGGGCACGGGGGAGCGGGATCTTGAGCTCCCCTCGATGCTCGCCCGAGCGCTCGGCCACCCGCACCTGGGTGTCTACGCGCGCCTGGTCGAGCCCGCCCGGCTTCGCGCCGGCGCAACGGTGGTCGTGGGCGGCCGGCCCGACGCCGCCCGGCTCGTGGACGGGCTGCGGGAACGCCACGAGGCGACGCGGACCTGGCCACGGGAGGCCGAGGTCGTCACGGTGGTTCGCGAGGACGCCCGGACGGTCAGCGTGTGGCTGCGCGACCCCTACCAGCTGCCGGTGACGGCCGGCCGGCATGTCCGGGTGCACCTGCCCACCGCGAACGGTGGGCTGACCTGGCGCGCCTACAGCGTCTCCGGCCGGCGGGACGACCGGCTTCGGATCACGGTGCGGCTGCGCGGGGAGGTCTCGAAGCGCCTCGCGCTGCTGTCCGGCGGCGACCGCCTGCTCCTCTCGGGTCCGTACGGGGCCCCGGCGATCTCCCCGGAGCGGCGGCCGTTGTACCTGGTCAGCGCCGGTATCGGCATCACCCCCGTGGCCGCGGTGTTGCGGGAGATGGTGGCGGCCGCCGACCGCCGCTCGCTCTGCGTGCTGCACGTCGACGCCGACAAGGCCAGCGCGGCGCTGTGGCCCGAGGTCGTCGAGGACGCTCGCAGGTCCGGCGGGACGGCCACGCTCTTCGAGACCCGGCCGGCCGGCGCGGCCGCGCGACGTCCCACCCCGAGCGACGTCCTCGACGTCCTGCCCGGCGACAGCCACGCCGACGCGCACGCACTGGTGTGCGGCCCGGCCGGCTTCGTGGACATGGTGTCCCGAGCTCTTCGGGCAGCCGGGGTCGACGTGGATCGCATCCATGCCGACCCGTTCCTCTCACCGGCGACCGACCCGCCCATCCGGCGACCCGCGCCGGGTCCGGGCCCGCACCCGGTGACCTACCTTCCCGAAGGCACGGTCACGACCTGGACGGACGCCGATGGCACGCTCCTTGAGCTGGCCGAACAGCACGGGGTGGCGGTGCCCTTCTCCTGCCGGTCCGGCGCCTGCGGCGCCTGCGCGCTCGACCTGGTGCGGGGCGAGGTCTCGTATCTCGTCGATCCGGCGCTTCCGCCGGGCTCGCGGGCGGTGCTGGCCTGCTCCGCGGTGCCGACCGGGCCGGTCACACTACGACGGCGACCGCCCCCCGATGAGCCGCCGCTCGCCCGGAATCACCCCTGACTTGCATCGCGTGTCGGGGCGACGTATCGAAGTTTCCGACGCCCGTCGTTGGAGCTGCGACCCTGTGCCCGGAAGGATCTACTCCATGACCGAACGATCGTCGAAGCCCCGGAAACCCGCCCCCGCCAGCGCCCGGGTCAAGATTCGGCGGCGTCCCGCGCGCGGGTCGTACGACCTGAACCTTGTTCGCTCGATCTTCGACGACGCGCTGCTGTGTCACGTGGCCTTCGTCGACGGCGGGAATCCGGTCGTACTGCCGACCTTGCACGTCAGGATCGGTGACGAGTTGCTGCTCCATGGTGCGCGGCAGAACCGCATGATGAACGAGGTCGCGGCAGGGGCCCCGGTGTGCGTCGAGGCCACGGTGATCGACTCGCTCGTCCTGGGACGCAGCGTCCTGCAGAATTCGGTCAACTATCGCTCCGCCGTCGTCATGGGCGAGGGCCGAGCCGTCGAAGACCCGGACGAGGTGCTGCCGCGGATGCACGCGCTCATCGACAAGTTGGCTCCGGGGCGGCTGCCGTTCCTCCGTCCGCTCACCGACGCCGAGCTGCGATCCGTGCTCCTCGTCTCGGTCCCGATCACCGAGGCGTCGGCCAAACTGCGCACCGGTGACGCCGGTGACGCGGCCGCCGACCGGTCCCGGCCGGTCTGGGCAGGTCAGCTCCCGCTCAGGGTGGTCGCCGGCGCCCCGATTCCGGACGACCACGTGCCGGCGGACATGCCCGTACCCGGCCATCTCGTGGGATGGGGCGAGGAGCGATCCGGAGTTTGAGCAAGGCTCGTGGGGCTGCCGGCGGGGAGCTTCGACGCCGGGTGGCCCGGATAGCATGGTGACCATGGCGTCCGAACTCCAGCGTCTGACGGACGCTCTCGGCCACAGCCTGAAACGCAACGTGTCCGTCGACGACCCGACGATGCACCAGATCGCGTTCTCCTCGCACGTCTACGAACCGATCGACCTGCTCAGACAGCGGACGATCCTGCGCAAGGACCTGCCTCCCGAGGTGGCCGCGTGGCTCCGCGCCGCCGGTGCGTTCAACACCCGCGGGCCCTTGCGTCCGCCGCTCGACGAGGGCATCGGCGGAACCGAACAACGCCTGTGCCTGCCGATCCGCCGGAACGGGTTGCTGGTCGGGTACCTGTGGATCCTGGAAGGCCGGACCGCGCTCTCCGACGATGAGCTCGCCACCGCACTCGGCGCGGCCGACAGTCTCGCGGTGGTCATGCAGCGCGAGCAGCAGGCCGCCGACCTGTACCGAGCCCAGGTGAGAGAGCTGGCGACCGAGCTGATCTTCGCCGCCAATGCGTCCGCGCGCTCTTGCGCGGCGGAGAAGTTGCTGGAGGCCGAGCTCTTCGTGCCGAACGAGCCGCTGTTCGTCCTCGTCGTCTCCCTCCACGCGGGCCGCAGAGCGATGTCGGACGAGGAGCGCGGCGCGCTGGAGGGCCGGCTCGACGGCACCGGCCGCAGACTCAGCGAACGACGCTACCTGTCCCTGGCCCGGCGCGACCACGGACTCCTGGTGCTCTCGGACAGGGATCCGCTGATCAGCGGCGGCGCACGGGATCGCCTCTGTCAGGATCTCCTCGCGGACCTGGTTCGTGACCTACCGGGCACCACCCCGTTGATCGGGATCGGCGAGGTCGTCGACGATCTCGCCGACGCCTACCGCTCCCACCGCGATGCCGAACGGGCGGGCCGGGTCGCTCGCCTCGTCGACGGCCTGGGCACGATCGTGCGAGCCGACCAGCTCGGTGTGTACGGCCTGCTCGCCCGGATCCCGGACGGGGAGCTGAGTGCCGCAAGTCTGCCGAGGGGCCTCCTCACCCTCCTGAGTTCGGGAGCCAAGGGCAGGCAACTGGTCGACACACTTGAGGCCTACCTCGAGAACGCGGGCGACGGGCCGGCGACCGCCGAGCAGTTGTACGTCCACCGGACCACCCTCTACTACCGGCTCCAGCGCATCGAGGAGCTGACGGGCGCCCAGCTGTCGAAGGGCGAGGATCGACTGGCCTTCCACCTCGGCCTCAAGATCGCGACCCTGCTGGGGCTGCGATCGGCTTCAGTCGACGAAGGAAGTGCCGCCCGGCAGGCGCCCTGACCCCCGGCCGCCCGATCCGGTCACGGTCACCCGGCCCGAGATCTCGATCTGGATCTGCCTGTCCGGTGAACCGTGCCGATCAACGTCGACGGAGCTCGCCGTGAAGACATTGTCGAACGGGCTCACGTGTGCCAGGCGGCTGCCCGGAACCACGTCGCCGTCCTCGACCGCCAGGATGTAGCGAGCACACGTGCCGGTGCCGCACGGCCCCATGTTCAGGATCGCGTCGCCCCAGACCACCGCGCTCGTCGTTCGCGCGGAGGTCACCGGTGTGGTGAGCAGGATCATGTGCGGGCGCGCCGGGCCCGCGCGGAGGGTGCTGAGGAGGGCCGAGCCATGCTCGGTGAGGGCGCGCGCTCCCGCGGCGGAGACCTCCAACTCCAGCTCGGCCGCGGAAACCGCGGCGAAGATGTTGCCTCCGGCCGTCACGGTACGGACCTGGAGCCGCTTGCCCTCGTAGGAGACTTCGGCGACGTCGACCCGGGAGGTCCCCGGAGGCATGGTGAGGGTGATGCGGGCCTTCCCCGAAGACCGGGCGATGATCAGGCCCGCGCCCGTCTCGAGCCGCACCTCAGGCCGGGACCCGAGGACGAGCATCGCGGCGAACATGCTCGCCTCGCCGCAACCATCGAGCGGTCCGTCGGCGGCCACGAAGACCAGCCCGAGGTCCGCCTCGCTCCGGACGGGCGCGACCAGGACGGCGACGATCGCGCCGGGGTCCCCGGCCCGTGCTTCGAAGTAGTCGCGCCGGATCTCCTCCAGCGTGTCCGCCATGAGGGCGGGCACCTCGCGCATCCGCGACCCGGAATGAGGCACCGCCGTGGCGTCGTAGCAGGCGACCGGCTGGCCTTCGGTGTCTCCGAACGCCGGCGGTGTCACAGCGTGCCGCCACGGTTGGCGGGCTGGTAGGCGGTCACGACGACGGCGCCGCCGAGTCCGATGTTGTGCTGGAGGGCGACGGTTGCGCCGTCCACCTGGCGGGCGCCGGCCTCGCCGCGGAGCTGCCACGTGAGCTCGGCGCATTGGGCCAGGCCGGTGGCGCCGAGAGGGTGGCCCTTGGAGATGAGGCCGCCGGACGGGTTCACCACCCAACGGCCGCCATAGGTGGTGTCGTCGTTGTCGACCAGCAGGTGCCCCTCGCCCTCCTCGGCCAGGCCGAGCGCCTCATAGGTGAACAGCTCGTTCGGGGCGAAGCAGTCGTGCAGCTCGATCACGTCGACGTCGTCCGGGGTGAGCCCGGACCGGGCGTAGACCTTCTCCTCCGCCTTCCGGCTCATGTCCGTGCCGACCAGGTTGATCGCGCTGTTGCTGTCGAAGGTCGAGCGCATGTCGGTGACCATCGCCTGGCCGACGATCTCGATCGCGCGGTCACCGAGGCCGTTCTCCTCGACGAACCTCGCGCCGGCGAGCACCACGGCGCCGGAGCCGTCGGACGTCGGCGAGCACATCAGCCTGGTCAGGCCCGCGTCGGCGTAGACCATCTTGGCGTCCATGATGTCTTCGACGGTGTAGACGTCCTGGAACTGGGCGTACGGGTTGTTCGCCGAGTGCCGGTGGTTCTTTGCGGCGATCTTCGCGAAGTGCTCCGGCGTGGAGCCGTACCTCGCGTTGTGCTCCAACCCGGCGACCCCGTACATCCACGGGGCCGGCGGGGAGGAGAACTCACGCATCTCGGCCAGCGCCTGGACGTGCTTCTGCAGGGGCCACTCGCGGTCCTTGTACGCGGTGCTCAGCGGACCCGGCTGCATCTTCTCGAAGCCCAGCGCGAGCACACAGTCGGCCAGGCCGCCGCGGATCGCGTTCGCCGCCAGGTAGAGCGCGGTCGACCCGGTGGCGCAGTTGTTGTTCACGTTCGTGATCGGGATCCCGGTCATGCCGAGCTCGTAGATCGCGCGCTGGCCGGAGGCGGACTCGCCGAACATGAACCCGACGTGGGCCTGCTCGATCGCCTCGAACGTGATCCCGGCGTCGTCCAGCGCCCTGGTGCCGGCCTCCTTGGCCATCGCCGGATAGTCCCAGCCCTTCCGGCGTCCGGGCTTCTCGAACTTCGTCATGCCGACGCCGATGACGTAGACCCTGCCCACGTTCTTCTCCTCGACCATGGTCGACAGACTGCCTCCCGGCCACCCGCGTCGGCTACCGACCGCCGATGAACGTGAGAGTCCTCGATTGCGACAACCGGTCGGGTGTCCGCGGGAGAGCCGGCCCAGCCCGACCGGCACCCCCTGTGCGTCCGCGACACCCTGTTCCAGGCAATGCCCGAGGCCCGCTCGGCCCCGTCTACTGAGACTGCCCGTCGCAGAACACCGTCTTGACCAGGTTGTTCAACGCCTTCGGGAACTCCGTCGCCACGTCCACGGCGGCGTCACCGGTGGTGATCGAGGCGGTCAGGGTCTTCTTGCCGTCGGGCGTGCTGTACATCAGCGCCCCGTAGCCGTTGTTGCTGCCGTCGTGGTTGTAGACGACGCCGCCGCAGCTCGGGCCCAGGTCCTGCACGTACAGCCCGAGGCCGTAGCTGCCGAAGAGACCGGCGCTGTTGGGGTGCGGCTTGCGCATCTGGGTCAGCAGCCCGGCCGGCAGGAGCTTGCCGCTGTTCAGCGCGGAGAAGAACGTACGCAGATC